>DATHSN010000311.1:0-15486 GCA_035464115.1 Acidimicrobiales bacterium
GCCCTCGGTCTCAAGGAAGTCGCGGCAACGCTTGCAGATCGGGTCGAACGGGTTGTCGTTGATCTCGGAGCCCTCGACGATGGGCATCCACTCGTCGAGCAGCGAGGTGAGCGAGCGGATCATGCGGGTCTTCGCCTGGCCCCGCTCGCCCAGGAAGATGACGTCGTGGCCGGCGAGCAGCGCGTTCTCGAGCTGGGGCAGCACGGTGTCCTCGTAGCCGAGCACGGCCGGCACGAGGGGCAGCCCGGCGGTGATGCGGGCCACCGCGTTGCGCCGCACCTCTTCCTTGACCGGGAGGGACTGCCAGCCCGAGTCGCGCAGCTGGCCGAGGGTGGCGGGGAGATCCGACATGTGACCGACGCTACCCGCCCGGATCCGGGTTCACCCTGGCGTGCGTCGGCCGACGCCTCCCGGCGGGACGGACCGCTCCGGTAGCGTCGCTCGGGTGCCCGGAGCCCGCCCCGTCGTCGACCTCGGTGGCACGTGGCGCGCCGTCGCGGCCGACGACACCACCCGCCGGGCGCTCCTCGACGGCGACGTGGCCGACGACCACTGGGCCGAGATCGAGGTGCCGGGCCACTGGCAGCTCGTCCCCGAGCTGGCCGACGTCGACGGGCCGGTCCTGCACCAGCGCCGCTTCGGCGCCCCGCGGGGCGACCCCGACCACCGGCGCTGGCTGGTGCTCGACGGCGTCTGCTACCAGGGCGACGTCTGGCTCGACGGCCGCTACCTGGGCGACACCGAGGGCTACTTCTTCGCCCACCAGCTCGAGGTCACCGAGCAGCTCGCGGCGCGCGACGACCACGTCCTCGCGGTCGAGGTGGCGTGCGCCCCGCCGGGCGACCGTCGGGCCAAGCGCCAGCTCACCGGGTCGCTCCAGCACGCCCGGGGGCTCGACGCCGACCTGAACCCGGGCGGCATCTGGGCACCGGTGCGCATCGAGGAGTCGGGACCGGTCCGGATCCGCCACGCCCGCGTCCGCTGCGTCGCCGCCTCGGAGTCCGAGGCCACCGTGGCGGTCCGCCTGGTGGTCGACACCGACATCACCCGCGCCATCGACGTCCGCACCCGCATCTCCCCCGCCGGCGGGAGCGACAGCGGCGGGGTCGAGCACGAGGCCGGGCACCCACTGGCCGCCGGGGAGAACCGCCTCGAGTGGACGGTCACGGTGCCCTCGCCGCGGCGCTGGTGGCCCCACGCCCTGGGCGACCAGCCGATGTACGAGGTCGAGGTCGAGGTCCGCCTCGCCGACCGCGACGCCGACGCGGCGCCGAGCGACCGTCGGGTGCTGCCGGTCGGGTTGCGCGAGATCGAGCTGCGGCGCTGGATCCTGCACGTCAACGGCGAGCGTCTCTTCGCCAAGGGCACCAACCTCGGCCCCACCCGCCCGCACCTCGCCACCGCCACGCCCGACGAGGTGCGCGCCGACGTCGCCGCGGCCCGCGAGGCGAACCTCGACCTGGTGCGGGTCCACACCCACGTGGCCCGCCCCGAGCTCTACGACGCCGCCGACGACCTCGGCGTGCTCGTGTGGCAGGACCTGCCGTTGCAGTGGGGCTACGCCCGGGGCACCCGGAGCCAGGCCACCCGCCAGGCGCGCGAGGCGGTCGACCTGCTCGCCCACCACCCCTCGGTGGCGGTGTGGTGCGGGCACGGCGAGCCGTTCCGGGTCGAGGGCCCCGGCACCGGGGCCGATCCGGGGGTCGAGCGCCGACGACGGCTCGTCGGGCACCTGCTCCCCACCTGGAACCGCAGCGTGCTCGACCGCAGCGTGCGGCGGGCCCTGCGCCACGCCGACGACTCGCGACCCGTGGTCGCCCACTCGGGCGTGCTCCCCCACCTCCCCCAGCTCGACGGCACCGACAGCCACCTGTGGTTCGGGTGGGAGCACGGCAGCATCGACGACCTGGCCACCGCCATCGCCCGCTGGCCCCGCATCGGTCGCTTCGTGAGCGAGCTCGGGGCCCAGGCCGTGCCCACCACCGACGACGCGTTCGCGCCCGAGCGGTGGCCCGACCTCGACTGGGACCGCCTCGAGCGCCACCACGGCCTCGAACGGGAGCGCCTCACGGCACGGGTCGACCCGGCCGACCACGACACCTTCGCGTCGTGGCGCGACGCCACCCAGGCCTACCAGGCCGAGCTGCTGGGCCGGCAGATCGAGGCCCTCCGCCGCCTCAAGTACCGACCCACCGGCGGCTTCGCCCAGTTCCTCCTGGCCGACGGGGCGCCCACCATCGGCTACTCGGTGCTCGACCACGAGCGGCGGCCCAAGGCCGGATGGGACGCGCTGGTGGCGGCGTGTCGGCCGGTGATCGTCACCGCCGACCCGTTGCCGCGCCCCGCGACCGCCGGGCGCACCGCGGCCATCGACGTGCACGTCGTCAGCGACCTGCGCCACCCGCTCCCCGGCGTCGAGGTGCGCTCGACGCTCACCTGGCCCGGCGGGCGCGACGAGCGGCGCTTCGGGGGCGACGTCGGGGCCGACGCCTGCCTGCGGGTCACCACCCTGGCGGTCGAGGTGCCCGACGGGCCCGGACGCCTCGAGCTCGAGCTGGTGCTCACCGACGCCGACGGCACCGAGCTGGCCCGCCGCGTCGACGCCGTGGCGCTCGAGGGCTGATCGCCGCCGGCGGGATCCGGGGGCTCTGTTCGCCCCTGGCCGAGCCGCGGCGGTAGGTTTCCGCCATCGCGCTGCGTCGCCCGTCACGGGGGCGGTGCCCGCGAGTCCTCATCCCGAACGGCCGGAGGCGAGAGCACCGATGCCCCAAGCGACCACGCAGAACGTCGCTCCCCGTCCCATCGGCGATCGGCCCACGCGGCCGCTGCCGTTCCCGTTGAACCTGTACCAGACGGCCGTCGGCAAGAAGTGGGTGATGGCCATCACCGGCATCGTCCTGCTCGGCTACGTGCTGGTGCACATGATCGGCAACACGAAGCTGTACTACGGCGTCACGTCGATCAACGACTACGGCGAGTGGCTCCGCAACCTCGGCGACCCGCTCCTCGCCCGGTACCAGATGCTGTGGATCTTCCGGATCGGGCTCATCGTCGTGTTCGCCCTGCACATCCACTCGGCGTACTCGCTCACCCGCATGAACCAGCGGGCACGACCGACCGGCTACCAGTCCCAGCGCGACTACATCGCCGCCGACTTCGCCAGCCGCACCATGCGCTGGACCGGTGTGATCGTGGGCCTGTTCGTCATCTTCCACCTGGCCGACCTCACGATCGGCACGGCGAACCCCGACTTCGTGCAGGGCGACGTCTACAACAACATCGTCGCCAGCTTCGAGCGGGTGCCCGTGGCTGCGTTCTACATCGTCGCCAACCTGGCGCTGGGGCTGCACATCTACCACGGTGCCTGGTCGATCTTCCAGAGCCTCGGGCTCAACAACCCACGGCTCAACGCCATCCGCCGCCCGTTCGCCATCGCCTTCGCCGTCATCGTGGTGGCCGGCAACATCTCGTTCCCGATCGCGGTGCAGCTCGGCCTCGTCGATCAGGAGAATCGCACCACTCCCCTGGCAGGATCGGAGGAGGCCGAGGAGGCCGACGAGGCGCTCCCCGGCACCATCACCATCTCGCTCGCGGAGGCCGCACGATGACCACGACCCGCCTCGACCCGAAGGTCCCCGACGGCCCGATCGCGGAGAAGTGGACCAACCACAAGTTCTCCTCGAAGCTCGTCAACCCGTCGAACAAGCGCAAGTACGAGATCATCGTCGTCGGCACCGGCCTCGCCGGCGCCAGCGCGGCGGCCACCCTGGCCGAGCTCGGCTACAAGGTCCACGCGTTCACCTACCACGAGTCGCCCCGGCGGGCGCACTCGATCTCCGCCCAGGGCGGCATCAACGCGGCGAAGAACTACCAGAACGACGGCGATTCGGTGTTCCGCCTCTTCTACGACACGGTGAAGGGCGGCGACTTCCGCTCCCGTGAGGCCAACGTGCACCGCCTCGCCGAGGTGAGCGGCAACATCATCGACCAGTGCGTCGCCCAGGGCGTGCCGTTCGCCCGCGACTACGGCGGCCTGCTCGACAACCGCTCGTTCGGCGGCGCCCAGGTGTCGCGCACGTTCTACGCCCGGGGCCAGACCGGCCAGCAGCTGCTGCTCGGCGCCTACCAGGCGATGATGCGCCAGGTGCACCTCGGCGGGGTGAAGCTGCACACCCGCAAGGAGATGCTCGACATCGTCGTCAAGGACGGCGTGGCAGCCGGCATCGTGGTCCGCGACCTCACGACGGGCGAGGTCACCTCGCACTCGGCGCACGCGGTGATGCTCGCCACCGGCGGCTACTCCAACGCCTACTACCTGTCGACCAACGCCAAGGCGTGCAACACCACCGCCATCTGGCGGGCCCACCGCAAGGGTGCCTTCTTCGCCAACCCCTGCTACACGCAGATCCACCCCACGTGCATCCCGGCGAGCGACGAGTTCCAGTCGAAGCTCACCCTCATGTCGGAGTCGCTGCGCAACGACGGGCGCATCTGGGTGCCGAAGGACTTCGACGAGAGCCGCCCGCCGGCGCAGATCCCCGAGGACGACCGCGACTACTACCTCGAGCGGATGTACCCCAGCTTCGGCAACCTGGCGCCCCGCGACATCTCGTCGCGCGCCGCCAAGCGCGCCGTCGACAGCGGCCGCGGCGTCGGCCCGCTCAAGAACGGCGTCTATCTCGACTTCGCCGACGCCATCAACCGTCTCGGCGAGCACGTGATCCGTGAGCGCTACGGGAACCTGTTCGACATGTACGAGCGCATCACCGGGGAGAACCCCTACGAGGTCCCGATGCGCATCTACCCGGCCACCCACTACACGATGGGCGGGCTGTGGGTCGACTACGACCTGATGACCACCATCCCCGGGCTCTACGCGCTGGGCGAGGCCAACTTCTCCGACCACGGCGCCAACCGCCTGGGCGCCTCGGCGCTCATGCAGGGCCTGGCCGACGGCTACTTCGTGATCCCCTACACGCTCGGCAACTACCTGGCCCCGCTGCTCGGCACCACGCCCGTGCCCACCGACGACCCCGCCTTCGTGGAGGTCGAGAACGACGTGCGCGACCGCACGAAGCGCTGGCTGTCGATCAACGGCACCCACACCGTCGACCACTACCACCGTGAGCTCGGCAAGCTGGTGTGGGACCACATCGGCATGGAGCGCTCCCGCGAGGGCCTCGAGAAGGCCCTGTCGGAGATCCCCGCGCTGCAAGAGGAGTTCGAGAAGGACGTCAAGGTGCTCGGCACCGACGACTCCCCGAACCAGTCGCTCGAGAAGGTCGGCCGGGTCGCCGACTTCTTCGAGCTCGCCCAGCTGATGGCCCGCGACGCGCTGCACCGCGAGGAGTCGTGCGGTGGACACCTGCGGGTCGAGCACCAGACCGAAGACGGCGAGGCCCAGCGCGACGACGAGAACTTCGCCTTCGTCAGCGCCTGGGAGTGGCAGGGCGCCGACACCCCCCAGCAGCTCCACGCCGAGCCGCTCGAGTTCGAGAACGTGAAGCTCACCCAGAGGAGCTACAAGTAAGTGAAGACGCTCAACCTCACCCTCAAGGTCTGGCGGCAGGACGACGACGCCAGCCCCGGCCACTTCGCCACCTACGACGCGCCGGGCATCAGCGACGACATGTCGTTCCTCGAGATGCTCGACCTCGTCAACGAGCGCCTCATCCTGTCGGGTGAGCGGCCCATCGAGTTCGACCACGACTGCCGCGAGGGCATCTGCGGCTCGTGCGGGATGATGATCAACGGCCGGGCCCACGGGCCCGAGAAGGCCACCGCGGCGTGCCAGCTGCACATGCGCAAGTTCAAGGACGGCGACACGATCGTGGTCGAGCCCTGGCGAGCGGCCGCCTTCCCGGTGCTGCGCGACCTGATGGTCGACCGCACCGCGCTCGACCGCATCGTGGAGGCCGGCGGCTACGTGTCGGTCAACACCGGCTCGGCGCCCGACGCCAACCTCATCCTCATCCCCAAGGAGGCCGCCGACTCCTCCATGGACGCGGCGGCGTGCATCGGCTGCGGGGCCTGCGTGGCGGCCTGCCCGAACAGCGCCGGCAACCTGTTCACCGCGGCCAAGCTCGAGCACCTCAACCAGCTGCCGCAGGGCCAGTCCGAGCGGTGGAAGCGCACCGAGGCCATGGTCGAGGAGATGGAGCGCTGGTTCGGGTCGTGCACCAACCACGGCGAGTGCCAAGAGGCGTGCCCGAAGGAGATCTCGATCGACTTCATCGCCTACATGAACCGTGACTACGTGAAGTCGAAGGTGAAGAACCGCCGCCTGCTCGGCCAGCGGGGCTGATCCAGGCTCGCTCACCGTCGCACCGCTCGCCCCGGGCCCCGTGCCCGGGGCGAGCCGCGCCCGACGACCGGACCGACGCCGGTTAGCGTCGGGACCGTGCGTGAGACCCCCCTCCAGCTCGTGCGCGGCTTCCTCATGGGTGCCGCCGACGTCGTCCCCGGCGTGTCGGGCGGCACCATCGCCCTGGTCCTCGGCATCTACCAGCGGCTCATCGACAACGTCCGCAAGGGCGCCGGGGTGCTCAGCTCGCTCGCACGGGGCCAGCTCCCCGAGGCCTGGAGCCGGATCCGCGACATCGAGTGGGTCTGGCTGGTGGCGCTGCTCGCCGGCATCGGCCTGGCCATCGTCTCGCTCGCCCACACCATCGAGGTGCTCCTCGACGAGCAACCGGTGCGCATGGCGGCGCTGTTCTTCGGCCTCGTCGCCGGCTCCGTGGTGATCGCCACCCGCCTGCTGCGGCGCCCGGTGCCCGTGCACGGCCTGGTCGTCGCCGCCGTCGCGGTGGCCGCGTTCTCGCTGCTCGGCCTGCGCTCGGGACCGGTCGACGACCCGTCGCTGCTCGGCTACCTGGGCGCCGGGGCGGTGGCGATCTGCGCCATGATCCTGCCGGGCGTGTCGGGGTCGTTCCTGCTGCTCATGCTCGGCATGTACGACAACGTGCTCGGCGCGGTCACCGACCGCGACCTCGCGGTGCTCGCGGTGTTCCTCGTGGGCTGCGTGCTCGGCCTGGCCGTGTTCTCCACGCTGCTGCACTGGCTCATCGCCCGCCACCACGACCTGGTGATGGCCGCGCTCATCGGGCTGATGATCGGCTCGCTGCGGGTGCTGTGGCCGTGGCCCGAGGGCACGGGCGGCACGACGATGACCTGGCCCGAGGGCGACGTGGTGGTCCCGGTGCTGCTCGCCGTGGTCGGCTTCGCCGCGGTCACCGGCATCTCGGGCATCGCCGACCGCGCCGACGAGGCGTCACGGGCCTCGCGCCGGGGGCGGGTGCGAGCCAAGCGGTAGCGATCGGCGCCGCCGGCGGGCGGGCCGCCGTTCACCGACCGATGAGCCCGGTGAGGGTGAGCCGGGTGAGGCGCTCGGCGAGCTCGGGCAGGTCGGGCAGCGTCGCCCCGTGGTCCTCGGAGATGGCGGCCATGCTGGGGTAGAGCTCGACGAGGCCCTGCATGGTGGCCCAGCAGTGCAGCGCGGCGTCGGCCACGTCGAGGTCGGGGGCGTAGCGGTCGCGCACCGCCTCGACCGCCGCGACCAGCGCGCCGAACGCCCGAGCGCCCCCGTCGCCGTAGCGCGGGTCGTCCTCGTCGACGAGATCCTTGCGGAACACGATCGCGCAGTGGGCCGGATGACGTTGCGCCACCTCGACGTAGGCCCGCCCCATCCGCACGAGGCGCTCGGCCGGATCATCGATGTCGGCACCGGCGGCGACCAGCGCGGCGTGGAGGTGGTCGAAGCCCTCGATGGCCAGCGCCGTGAGCAGCCCCGAGGTGTCACCGAAGTGGTGGGCGGGAGCGGCGTGGGAGACCCCGGCGCGGCGAGCGACCTCACGCAGGCTGAACGCACCGAGGCCCCGCTCGACGATGAGCTCGGCGGCCGCGGCGCGCAGCGCGTTGGGCAGGTCGCCGTGGTGGTACTGCGGACTCATCACCGACACGGTAGGAATCGCCCCTTGACGTTGTCAAGACGGATCTTTACGATGCCAACTTGTCATCGTCCAGTTCGAGGAGTCCTGCCGTGTCCCCCACCCCACCTCCCGTCGTGGAGCGCCGCCGCTGGGCCGTGCTCGCCGTCGTGTGCCTCAGCGTGTTCGTCGTCGTGGTCGACGGCACCATCGTCAACGTGGCGCTGCCATCGCTCGTGCTCGAGCTCGGCGCGTCGACCCGCGACCTGCAGTGGATCGTCGACGCCTACCTGCTCGTGTTCACCGGCCTGCTCCTCGCCGCCGGCGGCCTCGGCGACCGCTACGGGCGCAAGCGGATGCTGCTCGGTGGTCTGGTGGTGTTCGGTGCCACGTCGGCCCTGGCCGGTTCAGCCGCCACCTCCGGCGAGCTCATCGCCGGGCGGGCCCTCATGGGAATCGGGGCCGCCCTCATCTTCCCGGCCACGCTCGCCATCATCACCAACGTCTTCACCGACGCCCGCGAGCGGGCGGGAGCCATCGCCATCTGGAGCGCGGTGACCGGCATGGCGGTGGCCGCCGGCCCGATCACCGGTGGCTGGCTGCTCGAGCAGTTCTGGTGGGGATCGATCTTCTTCGTGAACGTGCCGATCGTCATCGTGGCGGTGGCCGCCGTGCTCGTGCTCGTGCCGGAGTCCCGCGACGAGCACGCGCCCCGCCTCGACCTGGTGGGCGCGGCGCTGTCGATCGCCGCCATCGGCACGCTGGTGTTCACCATCATCGAGGCCCCGATCTGGGGCTGGACCGATCCGCTCACCCTCGTCGGGTTCGCCAGCGCGGCCGCGCTGATGGTCGCGTTCATCCGCTGGGAGCTGCGCGTCGCCCACCCCATGCTGCCGGTGCGGATCTTCCGCAACCTGCGGTTCAGCGCCGCCAGCGTGGCGATCACCTCGGCGTTCTTCGCCCTGTTCGGCTTCATCTTCCTCATCACCCAGTACTTCCAGCTGGTCCGGGGCTACGGACCGCTCGAAGCAGGGGTGCGCACCATCCCGGTGGCCGGGTCCATCGCCCTGGCGTCGATCCTGTCGCCCCGGATCGTGGCGCGGGTCGGCACCACCCGGGTGGTGGCCACCGGCCTCGGGCTCATGGCCGTGTCGTTCGCGTGGATCTCCACCGCGTCGGTGGCCACCGAGTACCTCGAGATCGTCGGCCAGATGCTCCTGCTCGGCACCGGCCTGGGCCTCACCACCGCACCGGCCACCGAGTCGATCATGGGGTCGCTCGACGCCGACAAGGCGGGGGTCGGCTCGGCGGTGAACGACACCACGCGCGAGCTGGGAGGCACCCTCGGCGTGGCGGTGGTGGGCAGCGTGTTCAGCTCGGTGTACGTCGGCGCCCTCGCCGACGGCACCGTCGTCCCCGGGCTCCCCGACGCCGTGCGGACCGTCACCGAGGACAGCGTCGGTGCTGCGCAGCTGGTCGCGGCCGAGCTCGGGGCCGGGGCGCCCGCGTTCCTCGCCGAGGTGAACGACGCCTTCCTCGCCGGGCTGGCGGTGGCGTGCCTGGTGGCGGCCGGCGTCGCCGCCCTGGGCGCCCTCGTCGTGCTCCGCTTCCTCCCCGCCCGGGCCCTCGTCGTGGCGACCGCCGACCCGGTGCCGGGTTCCGCCGCCGACGTGGCCCCGACCGTCGCCCCCGACCGGATCACCGCTGACCGCGTCACCCCCGACCCCGAACCCGACGCGGCCGGGGTGAGCTGAGCGGCGACGACACGGGCTCGTCGGGCGCCACCCGACGAGCCCGTCACCGCCGCCGGCGGATCGCCGGTCCTGGCTCGCGCGTCACAGCGCGGCGAGACCGTCGCCGATCATCGACGCGCCGAGCAGGACCAGCACGATCATCACGATGACGGTCGCGTTGGCGGACATGAACCGTTGGATCGATGCGAGGGGGCGGGCAGCGCGCTCGGCGTCGATCAGGAACGCCACCACCGCCCCCACGACGGTGAGCGAGCCGATGGCGACGAAGACGGCCACCGCCCACACGGCGTCCGTCCCGTCGAGACCCGCTGCGGCCACCGAGGCCACCGCGTTGGCGCTGAGCGCCAGGTTCTTGGGGTTGGCACCCGAGAGGCCCAGCCCGAGCACCAGGGCCCGCCGCGGCTCGACGGTGGCGATCGAGTCCATCCAAGGCGGCGGCTCGGGATCGTCGCCGGGGCGGGGCCGCCCCCTCCACTTCCGCGCCGCGAGCACGAACAGCCCGGCGCCGACCGCGATGCGGGCCAGCGCCACAACGGTGGCCGAGGCGCTGTCGGCGTCGTCGGCCCCACCGGCCACCGCCAGCACGACGGCGCTCACCGCCGTCAGACCGATGAGCCAGCCGAGGGCGAAGGCCGCACCGTTGGCGCGGGCGCGGGGTGTGCCCAAGATGAGCACCACGGCGACGACGGGGAAGGGGCTGAGCGCGACCGCCAGGCCCGAGGGCAACAGGTCGCCGAGCACGTCGACGATCACGTGCGCCCCGTCACTCGTGGATCGTCGCCGGCGACCCTCGCGGGCCCGGCTCCCGACACTGGTGTCATCCGACGCCGACCGGTGCGCCCCGCGCCGCCGAGGGCATCTGCTCGGGGGTGCTGCCCCCGCCCTCGGGCGGCGCCTGCCGGGCGCCGACGGCGCGCAGGAAGCCGAAGCCGAGCAGGCCGGCCACCACCGACGCGGCGAGGATGCCGATCTTGGCCAGATCGGCCGGCCCGCCCTCGACGAAGGCGAGCTCGGTGACGAACAGGGCGACGGTGAACCCGATGCCGGCCAGCATCGCGACACCGAGCAGGTGCGGCATGCGGGTCCCCGCGGGCATCTTCCCGAACCCGAGGCGCAGGGCGATGACGGCGAAGCCGAACACGCCGACCGTCTTGCCGACCACCAGGCCGAGCAGCACCCCGAGCGTCACCGGCTCGGAGAAGGCGTCGACGAGGTCGCCGGCGCTGACCCGCACGCCCGCGTTGGCCAGCGCGAACACCGGCACGACGAGGAAGCTGGTCCAGGGCATGAGCCGGTGCTCGAGCCGGTCGAGCGGCGGTTGGGTCTCGTGGGCCAGATGGGCGATGCGGGCGAGGGTCGCGGCGTCGTCGGCCTGGGCGTCCTCGCCCGACGCGACCGGCTGGTCGAGTCGGGAGATGAGCGGTGGCGCCGCGGTGCGGAAGTGCTCGAGCGCGTAGAACGACCGGCTGGGGGCGAGCAGCCCGAACGCCACCCCGGCGAGGGTGGCGTGCACGCCCGACTCGTGCAGGGCGAACCAGCAGAAGGCGGCGAGCAGGAAGTAGGGGACGAGCGAGCGCACGTCGACGCGCTTGAGGACGTAGCCCACGACGATGGTGCCGCCGGCCACGGCCAGCCACCCGAGCGCCAGGTCGGACGTGTAGAAGACGGCGATGACCATGATGGCGCCCAGGTCGTCGACGATGGCGAGCGACAAGAGGAACACCACCAGCGCGGGCGGCACCCGGCGGCCCACGAGCGACAGCACGCCGACCGCGAAGGCGATGTCGGTGGCCATGGGGATGCCCCAGCCGTCGGCGCCCGGACCGCCGGCGTTGAACGCGGCGTAGACGAGGGCGGGCACGACCATGCCGCCGAGCGCGGCGAACGCCGGGAGGGCGGCGGCCCGGGGGTCGCGCAGCTCGCCGCGCACCAGCTCGCGCTTGATCTCGAGCGCCACCACGAAGAAGAAGAACGCCATGAACAGGTCGTTCACCCACTCGCGGAGGGTGAGCTCGAGGTGGACCACCTCGCCGACCTCGACGGTGGCGACCGAGGTCCACAGCTCGGTGTAGGACTCGTGGGCCGACGAGTTGGCCCACACCATGGCGACCACCGCCATGGCGAGCATGGCGACACCCGACGCGGCCTCGGCATCGGCGAAGCGCACGAGCGGTCGCACGATGGTGCGGGCCACCAAGCGGTTGGAGGCGCTCCATGGTTGGGGGACCTGGGGCGCCATGGGTTCGTCGGGCACGTCGCGCAGTATCGCGCTCCCGGCGGGGGCCTCCGGCAGGAACCGTTCAGATGGCGGGTGCGGGCTCCCCCGCCCGCTCGCCGAGCTCGATCGACCAGCCGACACCGGCCTCGGTCCCGTGGCCCCAGGCGAGCATCAGGTGGCGGATCGGCCCGGGGAGCCAGACCTCGGCGAGGGGCGAGGCGTCGGGGACGGCGGCGCCGACGAGGTGGCGGGGCGCAGCGTCGACACCCACCCAGGCGAAGCGCCCGGCGAGGGGCACCGCGCCGGGTCCCCAGCTGTGGTGGCGGCGGCCCCACCCGTCGATCTCGAGGCTCCCGGCACCGACGAGGACCTCGCCGCGGACGCGGCACCCCCGGCCGTAGGCCCCACCCTCGGACCCGGGACCGGTGGCCGGGGTGAGATCGGGGCCGGGCTCGTCGTCGAGGTCGAGGTCCCACCCGAGCGGGGTCGGGTCGCCCCGACCGTGGCCCACCGCGTGGCGCGGGTCGTCGAGGGTGACCGCCATCGCCTCGAGGCCGAGCGTCCATCGGGCGCCCGGCTCCTCGCAGACCAGGTCGGCCCAGATGCCCGGTCCGCGCACCTCGTAGCCGGCGCGGGGCACCACCAGGTCGTCGGCCACCAGGGCCACCACCCGGTCGCCCGCGGTGACCACCGCGGCCGCGACCGACACCGAGACCGCCGATCGGCGGTAGGCGACGACCAGCCCGGTGGCCGACCCCGGATCGACGACCGCCAGGCCCCAGTGCTCGGACCAGTCGGGAGCCGAGAAGGCGTGCGGGAGCTCGTGGGCCCGGGTGAGGGACACGCCCGGGTCAGCCAGCGGCGCCGGCCGCCGCCGGCTCGATGGACGCCGACTCGGCCGCGGTGCGGTGCGGGGGCGGACCGAGCGCCCACCCGAGCCCGGCCAGCAACGCGCGCGCCGCCGGGCGCACCACGAGCGGGTCGGCGAGCGGCGCCGACGGCAGCCACAGCTTGCGGCGGGCCCAGGCCGGGAGCAGGCCGACCGCGGCGGCCGAGATCACCGCGTAGGGGCCCCGGGCGACGAGCGGCACCGGTGGGGCGATCAGGAACCGCACCGCGTCGCGGGCCTGGCGACCGACGGCGAGCTCGGGGCGCACGCCGTCGATCCAGGCCCGCAGCGCGGCGACGTCGCGGGGCGGGTCGTCGCCACCGAGGGCCTCGCACACCTGGGCCATCTCGGCGACGTAGCGGTCGGCGTCGGCCGGCGAGATCGGTCGGGTGCCGTAGCGGCGGTGGGCGGCGAGGAAGCTGTCGACCTCGGTGACGTGGACCCACGTGACCAGGTGCGGATCGCTCGCCGAGTAGGGACGACCGTCGGGGGCGGTGCCCCGGACCCGCACGTGGACCCGACGGACCATGTCGACCGCCCGAGCAGCGGCCGCCGAGTCGCCGTAGGTGGTGGCGGCGACGAACCCGCCGGTGCGGTGCAGCCGACCGAAGGGGTCGTCGCGGTAGTCGGAGTGGTCGGCCACACCCGCCATGGCGAGGGGGTGGAGGGTCTGCAGCAGCAGGGCGCGCAGGCCGCCGACGATCATGCTCAGGTCGCCGTGGACCTGCCAGGTGGCCGAGCCGGGGCCGAACCACCCGGGGTCGTCGGCCGTGGCCACCGGGAACGCGGGGGTGTCGGGAGCCACGTCGCCGGCGAGGAGGGTGCGGACGCTGCCGCCGAGGCGACGACGGACGAGGTCGAGCGGGTCCGGGGTCCGGGGCACGAGATCAGGCTACGGGCGGCGGGGCTCCATCACCGCGGCGGAGCTCCATCCCCGCGGCGCGCCTCGATCACCGCGGTGCCGGCCACGAGGTCGTGCAGCCCCCGCCGGGTGGGCCACACGAGGGCCGGGAGGATCACCACGGCGGCGATGAGCGGCCCCACCACGGGCACGGTGAGCGGCAGGTAGAGCACCGCCGCCCGCAGGCCGGCCCGCAGCGCGCCGGGGTGGTCCCAGGTGTCGGTGCGCACCACCCGCAGGCCGAGGGCGGCCTTGCCGAGCGACGCGCCCCGCCGGGCCACCGGGATCACCTCGAGGGCGACCACCACCAGCGCGAGCGCCACGAGGGCCCGGCCGTCGAGGCGGGTGTCGAGCGCCGCGGGACGCCGCCCGAGCGGGTCGCCACCGAGCAGTCGACCCAGGATCTCGACCACGATGAACGCGGCCACCCACCCCACCACGATGACGTCGACGAGCCGCCCTCCGATCCGCCACCCGGTCCGTGCTGGTGGGAACAGCGCCTCGTGGTCGACGTCGATGCGGTCAGGGTATCGACGCCACCCGGCGGGGCGGTGGGGGTGCGACCGACGCCGCCTACCATGCCGATGATGGCCCGGTTCCTCAGCGCGGAGTGGGTGGCCGACCTCGATCGGGCGGCCCGCACGTCGGCGCCGCTGGCCGCCGCCACCGCCGACCTCGACCTGGTGATCGAGCAGGTCGTCACCGGTGGGCCCGACGGCGACGTCGCCTTCCACCTCGTGCTGCGCGGCGGCGAGGCGCGGGCCGTGGCCGGTCGCGCCGACGCGCCCACCATCACCTTCACCCAGCCGTGGGCGGTGGCCCGTGCCGTGGCGCGGGGCGAGGAGAGCGCCCAGGGATCGTTCATGAGCGGCGATCTGCGCGTCGGCGGCGACGTCGCCGCCCTCATCGCCCACCAGGGCGCGCTCGCCGGGCTCGACGACGTCTTCGCCGACGTGCGGGCGGCCACCGAGTGGTGAGCGGGGGCTGACGTGCCCGAGCTGCCCGAGGTCCGCGCCCACGCCGAGCGGCTCACCGCCGGGTTCGCCGGCGCCGTCCTCGAGCGCTTCGAGCCACTGTCGTTCACGGTGCTGCGCACCTACGACCCCCCGCCGGACGCCGCGGTGGGGTCACCCCTCGTCGAGGTCGACCAGCGGGGCAAGCTGCTCGTGCTGCGCTTCGAGCCCCTGGCGTTCGTCGTGCACCTGATGCAGGGAGGGCGCCTCAGGCCCGACGCCAAGCGGTCGGCCAAGCCCCGTGGTGGTCAGGCCCGGTGGCGGTTCGCCGACCACGACGCGCTGCTCCTCACCGAACCGGGCAGTGAGCGCAAGGCGGGGGTGTGGACGGTGGTCGGCGACCCGCTCGACGCCGAGCCCCTCGGCGGGCTCGGGCCCGACGCCGACACCCTCGACGCCGACGAGCTGGCCGCCCGGCTCGCCGATCCGCCCGCCCGGCTCCACACGGCGCTCCGCGACCAGCACCGGGTGGCCGGCATCGGTCGCCGCCTCGCCAATGAGATCTGCCACCGGGCCCGGTTGTCGCCGTTCGCCTCGACCGCCACGCTCGACGCCGACCGGCGGGCCCGGCTGCAAGTCGCGGTCCTCGCCACCATCGACGAGTCGCTCGCGTTCGAGCGCGAGCAGTCAGAGATGGTGCCGTCGGCGGCGCGGCCCGGCGCGGTGCACGGGCGCGCCGGCGAGCCCTGCCCGGTGTGCGGCGACACGGTTCGCGCCGTCGAGTACCGGGCCTACACCGTCGCCTACTGCCCCACCTGCCAGACCGGGGGCAAGGTGCTCGCCGAC
>DATHSN010000312.1:0-9667 GCA_035464115.1 Acidimicrobiales bacterium
TCGCCTCATTCCCACTCGCCGTATTCCCACTCGCCGTATTCCCACTCGCCGTATTCCCACTCGCCGTATTCCCACTCGCCTCATTCCCACTCGATGGTGCCGGGCGGCTTCGACGTGATGTCGTAGGCCACCCGGTTGACCCCGGGCACCTCGTTGATGATGCGGCTCGAGATGCGCTCGAGCACGTCGGCGGGGATGCGGGCCCAGTCGGCGGTCATGGCGTCGTCGCTGGTGACGGCGCGCACGATGACGGGGTGGCCGTAGGTGCGCTCGTCGCCCATGACGCCCACGGACCGCACGTCGGCGAGCAGCACCGCGAACGCCTGCCAGATCTCGCGCTCGAGCCCGGCCCGGTGGATCTCCTCGCGGACCACGGCGTCGGCCCGGCGCAGCAGATCGGCCCGCTCGGGGGTGACCTCGCCCACGATGCGCACGCCCAGGCCGGGACCCGGGAACGGCTGGCGCCACACGATCTCCTCGGGGAGCCCGAGCTCCTCGCCGACCCGCCGGACCTCGTCCTTGAACAGCGAGCGCAGCGGCTCGACCAGCTCGAAGTCCATGTCGTCGGGGAGCCCGCCCACGTTGTGGTGGCTCTTGATCTTGGCGGCCTCGGGGGTGCCCGACTCGATGACGTCGGGGTAGAGGGTGCCCTGCACCAGGAAGCGGGCGTCGGAGAGGCCCTGGGCGGCGGTCTCGAACTCGCGGATGAACCGCTCGCCGATGGCCTTGCGCTTGTCCTCGGGGTCGACCACGCCCGCCAGGCGCTCGAAGAAGCGGTCGGCGGCGCGCACGTGGACCAGCTCGATGCCCTGGTTGCGCTGGAAGGTCTCGACGACCTGGTCGGACTCGCCGGCCCGCATGAGGCCGGTGTCGACGTAGACGCACACCAGCTGGGGACCGATGGCCTTGTGCACCAGCGCGGCGGCGACGGCCGAGTCGACCCCGCCGGACAGCCCGCAGATGACCCGCTCGTCGCCCACCTGGGCCCGGATCGCCTCGACCGAGTGCTCGATGATGGAGGTCATGGTCCACGACGGCCGGCACCCGCAGGCGTCGTAGAGGAAGCGCTTGAGCAGATCCTGGCCGTGGGGGGTGTGCACGACCTCGGGGTGGTACTGCACGCCGTAGATGCCGCGCCGGGGGTCCTCGAGCACCGCCACGGCGGCGTCGGGGGTGCTGGCCAGCACCGCGAAGCCGTCGGGGGCACGGGTGATCGAGTCGAAGTGGCTCATCCACACCGGCTGCACGTCGGGCTCGTCGGCGGGGAGGAGCACGCCGGCGCCGGTGCGGGCCAGCTCGGTGCGGCCGTACTCGCCGCGGCCGGTGCGGGCCACCTCGCCACCGAGGTCGCGGGCCACCAGCTGGGCCCCGTAGCAGATGCCGAGCACGGGGACCCCGAGCTCGTAGACGCCCGGATCGATGCCGGGCGCCCCGTCGACGTGGACCGACTTGGGCCCGCCGCTGAAGATGATGCCGGCGGGCGCCCGCGCCGCCACCTCGGCCGCGGTGATCGTGTGGGGGACGATCTCGGAGTAGACGTGGGCTTCGCGCACCCGGCGGGCGATGAGCTGGGCGTACTGGGCCCCGAAGTCGACGACGAGGACGGGCGGGTCGTCGCCCGGGTGCCCGGGCGGCGGCTGGTGGACGTTCACGGGCGGCTCAGTGCCCCATCCCCACACCCTGGGTGCGCTGGAGGCTCTTGCCCTCGGTCTGCAGCGCGGGGGCCACCATGACCTCGGCCTTCTGGAAGTCCTTCACCGAGTCGTAGCCGCAGGTGGCCATCGAGGTGCGCAGCGCGCCGAACAGGTTCATGCGCCCGTCGTTCTCGTGGGCCGGCCCGAGCAGCACCTCTTCGAGGGTGCCCCGGATGGTGGTGCGCACCCGGGCACCGCGGGGCAGCGTGGGGTGGAACGTGGCCATGCCCCAGTGGAAGCCCCGACCCGGGGCCTCGGCGGTGGCGGCCAGCGGCGAGCCGATCATCACCGCGTCGGCGCCGCACACGATGGCCTTGGCGATGTCGCCACCGGTGCCCATGCCGCCGTCGGCGATGACGTGGACGTAGACACCGGTCTCGTCGAGGTGGCGCATGCGGGCGGCGCGGGCGTCGGCGATGGCGGTGGCCTGGGGCACGCCGATGCCGAGCACGCCACGGGTGGTGCAGGCGTGGCCGGGGCCGACGCCGACGAGCACCCCCGCGGCGCCGGTGCGCATGAGGTGCAGCGCGGCCTGGTAGCTGGCGCACCCGCCGACGATGACCGGGATGTCGAGCTCGCGCACGAACCGCTTCAGGTTGAGCGGCTCGACGGTCTTCGACACGTGCTCGGCCGACACGACCGTGCCCTGGATGACGAGCAGGTCGAGCTCGCCGGCGAGGATGGCGGGGGCGAGCGCCTGGGTGCGCTGCGGGGTGACCGAGGCGCACGACACCACGCCGGCCTCGCGGATCTGGCGGATCCGCTCGGTGACCAGGTCGGGGCGGATGGGCTCGGCGTAGATCTCCTGCATGCGCCGGGTGGCCTTCTCGGTGTCGAGCTCGGCGATCTCCTCGAACAGCGGCTCGGGGTCCTCGTAGCGGGTCCAGAGACCCTCGAGGTTGAGCACGCCGACGCCGCCGAGGCGGCCGATCTCGATGGCGGTGGCCGGGCTGACCACGCCGTCCATGGCCGACGCCATGAGCGGCAGCTCGAAGCGGTAGGCGTCGATCTCCCAGGAGATGTCGACGTCTTCGGGGTCGCGGGTGCGCCGGCTGGGCACGATGGCGATGTCGTCGAAGCCGTAGGCCCGGCGACCCGACTTGCCCATGCCGATCTCGATCTCCGCCACGGGGCAGCCTCCTTGGTCGTCGCTGCGGCCCCGATCGTAGCGGCGTCCCCGCGGCCGCCCCGGCGCGATCAGGCCCCGGCGCGGGCGAGTCGCTCGTCGAGCTGCTCGCCCAGGGCGGCGGTGACCGGACCGGCCGCGCCGTGGAGGTGCTCGAACGCGGCGTTGTAGGCGCTGACCCACACGCCGGCGGCCCACGCCACCTCCCGCTCGGCCGCCGTGAAGGCCCGACCCCGGACCCGGGCGTACTCGTCGACGACGCGGGCGCTGTCGTCGACCGTGGCGAGCCGCTCGGCCTCGAGCGATGCGTGATCGGCGGCCACGACGCCGGCCACCACCGCATCGGACCGCGCCGCGACGCTGTCCCAGTCGTGCACCAGCGGACGCCACGGGCCACCCGGCTCGTAGGGCGGGAACCAGCGGACGTTGAACCCCGACAGGTCGACGTGGGCGACGACGTCGGGCAGCGCCCGCGCGTCGTCGGCCAGCAGCCGGGCCCGCGACCGGCGCGCCGCCTCGACGAGGAACGGGGGCAGCTCGGCCTCGATGCGGTGGGGGTCCCACTGCGGCGTGGCGGCCGGGGGCCAGACGCGGTCGGGCGCGTCGTGGTCGAACCAGACCCACCCCGGCGGCGGCGCGAGCGACGGGACCGCACCGGGCGACGGGCCGATGGCGACGATGCGGGCCGCGAGCTGCGCGTACTGCACGGCGACGTCGCCGTCGGGTGCCCGCCGACCGCCGGGCACCCAGCCCTCGGCCGAGCACCACCGCTCGCCGTCGGGGGTGTCGATGGGGTGCGGGCCGGTGAGCGGCGGCGGGCACGGCACCCCGGCGGCGTGGACGATCCGGTGGACGACCCCGCACCCCCGCAGTCGCGGATCGGGCCACCGCACCTTGAGCACCACGGCGCGCCCGTCGTCGAGGCGCAGCCCGTGCACCGCCGACAGGTGGTCGGCGCCGAAGAACCGCTCGACCGCCGGCGCGCCCAGGTGGCGCCGGCACCACTCGACCAGCTCGGGGGCCGGCACCGGATCGGGCCGGCCGCCGCCGGAGGCCACGAGCTACCGCCGGGTGAGCGAGCGCAGGAGCGACTTGGCCACCGCCGAGTTCATCTCCCACACCACGCGGCTCCCGGTCTCGCCGGCGCGGGCGACGACACCGCCGGCGGTGGCCTGCTCGAGGGTGTCGAGCCCGGTGAGCACCGCGTCGCGGGTGGCGTCGGTGACCTGGTAGCCCATCGCGGTGAGGCCCTTGACGATGTCGCTCTGGGCGACGGGACCGGGCGCGGCGGTGGCGATGATGCGCAGCGCGTCCTTGGTGAGCTCGGCGGTCTGGGCGACGGCGTCGGCGGTCCCGATCGACGAGCCGGGCTCACCGTCGACCGACGCCAGCCAGCGGCGGACCTTCTGCACCAGCTCGGCGTGGGATTCGCCCTCGAACGACAAGGTGGCCATCCCCCGAACCTAGCCCTCGGCCCGCCCGCGTGGTCGGGCGCCGGCCGCGAGCAGGTCGGCGCAGAACGCCGCGGTGGCCGACACCAGCGCGTGGGGGGCTTCCCAGGGCACGAAGTGACCGCAGTCGCGGAGCAGGAACGGGCCGACGTGGTCGGGGAAGACCGCGGCGGCCATCAGGTCGAAGTCGGGGTAGATGACGTGGTCGGACGGGCCGAACAGCACCAGCGCCTGGACGTCGGGGTTGCGGCGCAGGACCGACGGCTCGCGCCGCGCCGCCTCCGAGAACGTGGCCGCGTAGGCCCCGAACGACGCCCGCAGCGACGCGGCGTCGGCGAACGGCTCGGTGTGGAAGTCGACAGCAGCCGACAGCCCGAGACGCCCAGGACCGCCCTCGGCGAACGCGCCCGGGTGGGCCCAGAACCGCGACGTGTAGAAGGTGGCGACGTAGCGGCGCCGCTGCTCGGGCGTGTCGAGCTCGGCGGCGAGCCCGTCGGGATCGGTGCCCTGGCGCAGGTAGTAGTCGCCGGCTTCGGCCGCCGGGCGGGTGCGCAGGTGGCCCATGCGCTCCTTGTCGAACGGCAGCGGCGAGTTGAACAGCACCATCCGGGTGCACACCCCGGGGAAGCGCAGCGCGAGGTCCTGGACGACCGGTCCGCCGAGGTCGCCGCCGAGCAGGACGAACCGCTCGTGGCCGAGGTGCTCGGCGACCAGGGCGTGCACGTCGCGGGCGTGGGTGGGCACGTCGTGGATGCCGTCGGCCCCGGGCGGCGACTCGCCGAAGCCCCGCAGGTCGGGGACGATCACCTCGAACCCGGCGGCGGCGAGCGGGTCGATGACCTTCCAGAAGATGCGCTTGGTCTCGGGCCAGCCGTGGACGCACACGAGCGGCACACCACCGACGCCCTCGCGCACGAAGGCGATCTCGGTGCCGCGCACCACGGCGCGGTGGGTGGCGAACCGCTGCGGGTCGAGCTCGGGCGGGAGGTCGCGGGCGTCGGTCACCCGACCACCCTGCCACCGGGGCGGGGGTCGATGGGCAGCTGGTCGGCGGCCGCGTCGAGCAGGTCCCACAGCGCGTCGACGTGCTCGGCCTCGGTGCGGGTCTGGCCGATCGAGGCGCGGATCACGTAGCGCCCGTCGAGCGCGGTGTGGGTGAGCATCGCCCGCCCCGAGGCGTTGATCGCCTCGACGATGGCCTCGCTCGGACCGTCGCCGTCGACGTGGCGGAAGCACACCAGGTTGAGCTGCCGCGGCGCGACCCGCTCGAAGCGGGGGTCGGCGTCGATGCGCGCCGCGAGGCCGGCCGCCAGCTCGACGTGGCGGGCCACGTGGTGACGGAGCCCCTCGGCGCCGTAGTGGCGGATGAGGAACCAGAGCTTGAGCGAGCGGAACCGGCGCCCGAGCGGGACGTGCCAGTCGCGGTAGTCGATGACCGCGCCCGACTCGCTCGCCGCGTTGCGGAGGTACTCGGGGAGCACGCTCAGCGCGCCGATGAGGGCGCTGCGGTCGGCCACGTAGAAGCAGTCGCAATCGAAGTTCGTGAACAGCCACTTGTGGGCGTCGAAGCACCAGCTGTCGACGCGGTCGAGCCCGTCGTTCACCCACCGCAGCTCGGGGACGACGGCCGCGGCGCCGGCCATCGCCGCGTCGACGTGCACCCACGCGCCGTGCGCGGCCGCCACGTCGGCGATCGCCGCGACCGGGTCGACCGCCATGGTCGAGGTGGTGCCCACGGTGGCGCACACGAAGCAGGGGATCCGTCCGGCGGCGACGTCGTCGGCCATGAGCCGAGCCAGCTCGTCGGGGCGCATGGCGGCCGCGTCGTCGACGTCGACCAGGCGCAGCTGGTCGGGACGGAAGCCGGCGACGGTGAACGCCTTCTCCACCGAGGAGTGGGCCTGGGTGGAGGTGTAGCCGACCATGCGGGGCAACAGCTCGTTGCCGCCGGCGCGGTGGCGCGCCGCCAGCAGCGCGGTGAGCGTGGCGCTCGAGGCGCTGTCCTGGATGACGCCCCCGCCCGGTCCGTCGGAGCGGAACCGGGCGGGCAGGCCGAACAGCTCGACGATCCAGTCGAGGACGTGCGTCTCGAGCTCGGTGCACGCCGGCGACGTCGACCACAGCATCCCCTGCACGCCGAGACCCGACGACACCAGGTCGCCGAGGATCGAGGGTCCCGACGAGTTGGCCGGGAAGTAGCCGAAGAAGTCGGGCGACTGCCAGTGGGTGAGGCCGGGGACGATGATCCGGTCGAGGTCGGCGAGCACGTCGGCGAACGGCTCGGGAGCGGCGGGCGGACCGGGGGGCAGGGCGGCGCGGATGTCGCCGGGCTCGACGCGGGATCGCACGGGGAGCTCGCCGACGTGCTCCAGGTAGTCGACGATCCAGTCGACGAGGGCGTGGCCCTGACGCCGGAGGTCGTCGCCACCGAGGTGGTAATCGGGGACGGGATCGGGCGCAGCATCGGGCACGCCTCGATGCTAGGAGCCGCCGGTCGCGTTCTTGCCGGCCGGTGCGGCCCGGACCTACGGTCGCCGTCGGTCGACGGGTCCGCCGTCGACCCCGGCCGATCCGGGGGGATCGGCCCGCACGAACCTCCGGGGGGATCATGCCGCACCTTTCGAAGGGCCGCTCGCGGCCCGGTACCTGGTGGCGCGTCCTGGCCGTCGTGGCGGTGGCGGCGCTCGTCGCAGCGGCCTGCGGCGACGACGACACCGCCGACGAGGCCACGAACGACACCACGAGCACCGAGGAGACCACCGCCACCGACGACGGCGACGCCGCGACCACCTCCACCACCGCTGCCGCCGAGGACGAGGCACCGGTCGTGGGCGGATCGATCACCGTGGTGCTCGAGGCCGAGACCAACTCGTGGCTGCCGGGCACCGGCAGCATCGCCAACTCGGGCACGGTGGTCGCCAGCGCCTTCTACGACCTGCTCGCGGTCCGGGCCGCCGACGGGGAGGTGGTGCCGTACCTGGCCGAGTCGCTGACGCCGAACGACGACCTCACCGAGTGGACCGTCGTGCTGCCCGAGGGCGTCACGTTCCACGACGGGACACCGCTCACCGCCGAGAACCAGAAGCGCGCCTTCGACGAGGTGCTCAAGGCCGAGGGCTCGAACCTGCTCGGCGCCCTGGCCAACGTGGAGTCGGTGCGCGTCGACGACGAGCTCACCTACACCTACGTGCTGTCGGTGACCGACGCGTCGTTCCCCGACGTCCTCACCGGCACGTCGGGCCGTCCGTTCTCGATGACCGCCTACGACGCCGACCCGGAGGGCTTCGGCGACGCGCCCGTCGGCACCGGTCCGTTCATCTTCCAGAGCTGGACGCGCGACGACCGACTGGTGGTCACGCGCAACCCCGACTACTGGCGCACCGACGACCAGGGCAACCAGCTGCCCTACCTCGACGAGGTGGTGTTCCGTCCCATCCCCGACGAGGACTCCCGCCTGCAGACCGTGCGGGCGGGCGACGCCCAGATCGGCCAGACGCTGCGCCAGAGCATGATCCGCCAGACCCGGGCCGCGGTCGACGCCGGTGAGATCCAGAGCCACGAGTCGATCGGCAACAACGGCGGTGGCTCCATCATCAACGTGCTGCAGGCGCCGGTGGACGACGTGCGGGTCCGCCTCGGCCTGGCCTACGCGCTCGACCAGGAGGCGCTCATCGAGATCCTCGGCGGCACCGACATCACGCCGGCGCAGACCCAGTACTACAGCCCCGACTCGCCGTGGTTCTCGGAAGCCGTCGATGCCGCCTTCCCGGCCTACGACCCCGAGCGCGCCGCCGAGCTGATCCAGGAGTACGTCGACGATCCGGACCGGTCCGACGGCCGCGCGCCCGGCGAACCGATCACGGTGGAGTTCAACTGCCCGCCCGACCCGTCGCTCATCGAGCTGGCCCAGGCCTACCAGGCCTACTGGGGCCAGGCCGGCGTCGACGTCACGCTCAACCAGGTGGAGCAGGCGGCCCACATCGCCAACGCCATCGGCAGCCCCGACACCGACCCGCCGTTCGCCGGCAGCTACATGGTGAACTGCTGGCGCAACGGCAGCCAGGCCGACCCCTACACGGTGCTGAGCCAGGCGTACGGGCCGGTGGCCACCGCGCCGGGCAACGTCACCAACTACACCAGCGAGCGCCTCGACGCGAACCTGGTGACCCTGCGGGAGTCGGCCGACTTCGACACCCGCTACGCGGCGAACGAGGACATCATGCTCGAGCTCGCCGAGCAGGTGCCGGTGCTGTGGACCGGGGGCACGGCCACCGCGGTGTTCGCGGTGCCCGAGGTGCGAGGCCTCACCACGTGGAGCACCCCCGACGGCGTCCTCGGCACCGGCGTGCTCGGAGCCTCGTTCTCCTTCGGCCAGGTCTGGTGGGCCGAGTGACCCGGGGGTCCCCCGGACCGGCACCCGCGCCGGTCCGGGGGACCCCCGCGTTGACGCGGCGCCAGCAAGGCCCTACCGTGCCGGCCGCTGTGCCGATCGTCACAACGTGTGACGGGTGGCATGGTCGGTCGGGCGGCCGCACCGCCCTCTGACGCATCTCCTGGGGGACTCACGTGACGCAACACGCTCGCACCACGCGCGGTTGGCGCTGGCTCTTGGCGCTGCTCGCCGTGTTCGCGCTCGTGGCCGCGGCCTGCGGCGACGACGACGACAGCGGCGGCGACGCCGGCGGCGACACCGACACCACCGAAGCCGACGACAGCGGCGACGACGACGAGGGCGGCATCACTGCCACCACCGCGGCGCCCGAGGTCGAGGGCGCCCAGAGCGGCGGCTCGCTCACCGTCGGCCTCGAGGCCGAGACCAACTCGTGGCTGCCCGGCGAGGGCTCGTTCGCATCGCCCGGCGTCAACGTGGCCCGAGCGATCTACGACGGCCTCGCCGCCCGTGGCGCCGACGGCAACGTCGATCCGCTGATGGCCGAGTCGATCGTCCCCAACGAGGACCTCACCGAGTGGACCGTGACGCTCCGTCCGGGCATCACCTTCACCGACGGCACCCCGCTCGACGCCCAGAACCAGAAGGACATCTTCGACACCTACCTCACGGCCGAGGGGGCCAACACCGCCGGAGCGGCGGCCATGGGCCAGGTGACCGAGCTGCGCATCGACGACGAGCTCACCTACACCTACGTGCTCGCCAACGGCAACGCCGCCTTCATCGACCTGCTCGCCGGGACGTCGGGCTGCCCGTTATCGTTCGCGGCCTGCCAGGCCGCCGGGGAGGACTGCGGCTCCCAGCCCGTCGTCGCCGGACCGTTCCAGCTCGAGAGCTGGAACCGCGACGACCGCATGGTGCTCACCCGCAACGAGAGCTACTGGCGCACCGACGCCAACGGCGTCCAGCTCCCCTATCTCGACGAGCTGATCTTCCGGCCCATCCC
>DATHSN010000313.1:0-9886 GCA_035464115.1 Acidimicrobiales bacterium
GGCGCCTGGTCCCGGCGGTCGAGCCCGACGACCTGGTGCGGGCCGATGCCGGGGTGCGGGCCCAGGCGGTCGGACCCGACGGCGCGCTGCTCGACGACTTCGTCATCGAGCGCACGGGCCGGGTGGTGCACGTGGTCAACGCCCCGTCCCCGGCCGCCACCGCCGGGTTCGCCATCGGTGCCGCCATCGCGGACCGCGTCGCCGAGGTGGCGCCGGTCACTTGACGTCGGCCTGATTGTCGATCAAGTTGATCGGTAATATCGGGAATCGACCCCGGGCGCGGCGTGCACCCGGGCAGGAAGGGACGTCCCCCATGGCACTGCACCTCGGCGACACCGCCCCGGACTTCACCGCCGAGTCCACCGCGGGCACCATCCACCTCCACGAGTACCTCGGCGACGGCTGGGGCGTGCTGTTCTCCCACCCCGCCGACTTCACGCCGGTGTGCACCACCGAGCTCGGTCGGGTGGCGGCGCTCGCGCCGGAGTGGGAGAAGCGCAACGTGAAGGTGCTCGGCCTCTCGGTCGACCCCATCGAGGACCACGAGGCGTGGAGCGGCGACATCGCCGAGACCCAGGGCACGGCGCTGAACTTCCCGCTGATCGCCGACCCCGACAGGACGGTCGCCGACCTCTACGACATGGTGCCCCCGGCGGCCGAGAACAACCTCACCGTGCGGTCGGTCTTCGTCATTGGGCCGGACAAGAAGGTGAAGCTCTCCATCACCTATCCGGCGAGCACGGGGCGCAACTTCGACGAGATCCTGCGGGTGATCGACTCGCTCCAGCTCACCGCCGGCTACCAGGTGGCGACCCCGGTCGACTGGACCCACGGCGACGACGTCATCATCGTCCCCGCGGTCACCGACGAAGAGGCCGACGCCAAGTTCCCGAAGGGCTACACGAAGCTCAAGCCCTACCTGCGCATCACCCCGCAGCCGAACCTCTGAGTCGAGCCGTGGCGGGCGGCGCAGTAGCGTCGCCCGCCATGAGCACCGGGGGGATCCACACCGACCGCATCGACGCGCTCCTCGAGCGGGCCCGTCGCGAGATCGACGCCGGGCTGTTGCCCTCGTGCCAGGTCGCGCTCGCCCGCGACGGCGAGCTCCTCGTGTTCGAGGCCCTCGGCGACGCCACCACCGACACCCGCTACAACGTCTTCTCGGCCACCAAGCCGTTCGTGGCCGGGGTGATGTGGACCCTCATCGGCGAGGGCGCCGTCGACCCCGCCACCCGGGTGGCCGAGATCGTCCCCGAGTTCGGCACCAACGGCAAGGACGTCATCACCATCGAGCAGGTGATGCTCCACACGTCGGGGTTCCCCGCCGCCCCGCTGGGTCCGCCGGCGTGGGCCACCCGCGAGGGTCGCCTCGAGGTGTTCGCCCGGTGGCGGCTGAACTGGGAGCCCGGCACCCGCTACGAGTACCACCCCACCTCGGCGCACTGGGTGCTCGCCGAGATCATCGACCGGGTCACCGGCGCCGACTACCGCGACGAGGTGCAGCGCCGGATCACCGACCCGATGGGCCTGCCGCGCGTGCTCGGCATCGGGCCCGACGTCGCGGTCGCCGAGCTGCGCACCGCCGGCGAGGAGGCCACCCCCGCCGAGCTGCGCGAGGCCTTCGGGGTCGACGAGCTGCCCGCCACCGAGGTCACCGACGCCGCGCTGCTCGGCTTCAACCACCCGGCGGCCCGCGAGGTGGGCGTGCCCGGCGGCGGCGGCGTGATGCGGGCTGCCGACCTGGCGCTGTTCCACCAGAACCTGCTCGACGACCGCGCCGGCATCTGGGACCCCGCGATCCGGCGCGACGTCACCACCCGCGTGCGCAACCTCCTCCCCGACCCGTTCACCGGCGTGCCCGCCAACCGCACGCTCGGGCTGGTGCTGGCCGGCGACGACGGCAAGGCCAACATGCGCGGCTTCGGCCACACCTGCTCGCCGATGACGTTCGGCCACAACGGGGCCGCCGGCCAGGTGGCGTGGGCCGACCCCGCCACCGGGCTGTCGTTCGCCTACGTCACCAACGGCATCGACGTGAACGTGGTGCGCCAGCCCCGTCGGGGCATCGCCCTGTCGAGCATCGCCGCCACCTGCGCCGACCCCCGCTGACCGACCGCGCCGGGCGGCCGGGGTGCCTCGGTCCGGCCCACGGCTGCACGTCGGCGCGGATGCTCGTCGACGCCCGCACCGGCTGAACGGGTCGACATACGGCAGTCGTGGACGTCAAGGGCGGCCTACGGCATCCTCGACGGCTCGTGCCGTGTCACGAAACGTTCGCCCGCTGGCGCTCCCCGACGATAGGGGGCGTGCGGAACTCCGCGCGATCCGGCATTTCTTGGTGCCCCAGACCGGCGCCGTCTGGCACGTGTGAGAAGCCAGTCACGGACTGGATCTCACGCCGGCGGGCGCAGCATCGCCCAGACGGGAGGGCCACCTTCGATGCGAACCTCGTCGACGACATCGAAGCCGAGCCTGGCGTAGAAGCGGAGGTTCGCGTCCGAGGATGTCTCGAGGAACGCATGGATCTGTTCCTCATCTGCTGCGGCCAGTGTGGGAGCGAGGACGGCGGCGCCGAGTCCCTGCCGCTGTGAGGCGGTGCTCGTTCCGACCGCGCCGAGGTAGAGGTG
Source organism: Acidimicrobiales bacterium (assembly GCA_035464115.1). Lineage (GTDB taxonomy): Bacteria > Actinomycetota > Acidimicrobiia > Acidimicrobiales > SKKL01 > DATHSN01. The sequence continues at coordinate 2,628 of DATHSN010000313.1, forward strand.
CGGTAGCTCGGGTTGAAGACGGCTCACGGCCTCTTCGGCAGCCCGAGACGCTTCATGACGGTCGCCTTCGAGCGCCCGTTGCTCGCCGGCGATCTCCGCCCATGCGGCCTCGGGGGGCGGACATCGACTGTCCGTCCAGATGGCGGCTGCCTCGATCGTGTTGGCAGTACAGGCGACCCAGACCTGGCCGAAGGGAATCCCGAGGTGCTCCAGTGCGAGCCGCTGCAACCCTTCGATGCGCCTTCGGTGGTCGCTGGCGTCGACCGTCCAACGTGTCCAGGCATAGTCAGAGAACGCGTCCGCCAGCACCTGCGCGATCCCGTCGAGATCGCCGATACCCGCGCGCCGCACCCGTCGACCTGATGGGACGCTCATTGCGCCAGTCTTGCTCGTCGCCGTCCGGTCAGCGGAGTGGACACCAATCTCACCCGGCGGACTGGCGCGGCACACAACGTCACGTCCTGGTTCGGAGTGCAACCAAGGTGCCGATCCTCGCGGCGCCCTACGCGACGAACGTGCCGCTCCGGTGTTCAGCGATCTCCCGGTTCGCCGTGGCACCGGCTCGGTTCACCCGGCAGTGGGTGCGTCCTCGCTCAGCGGTCGCCGCTCAGGCGGGAGAGCACTGACGGTCCGAGGCGCACCTCGTAGGGGACCTCTCGGAGACGTTCGGCGCTCTCGATCACGCCTCTTTGGGCGAGGAGATCGACGAGCCAGTCCCAAGGATGGTCGTCGCCGGTCTGTTCGGCATCGTCGGGCAGAACCACCCCGAGGACGTCGCTCTCGATGCCTGCCGCCGTCATGTGCGTCCAGATGTCAGCGTCCTCGCCACCGTTCGCCCAGGCCGAGTAGCCACGCTCAGAGTGCAGGACGACTTCGGACCCGTCATCGAGCACCGCGTATTCGCTGACACGGAAGTTGGCCTGGGTCGACGTGTCGCCCTCCAGTTCGCACAGGGCACCGAGCCGAACGACTGCCACGCCCCATCATGCACCAGGCCGAGCCACTCTCGGTCTCCGGTTCGCCGGAGGACGGTCTCGGCACGAGTCGGCACATCTGCGGCGTACGCCGTCTCGCAGGGGGCGGCGAGGAGCAGGGTTCAGTCCCACCGCAGCGACGGCGTGCATCATCGTCTGATGGTGGTGTCGTCGTTCGGTGGCCCATGCTGAGCTCCCGTAACGCGCTCGGCGGAGTCGCGAACTACTGGGTGGACATGGCCACGACCCGAAGGAGGGCTCATGTTCCACCTCACGCACCACCGACTCGTCGCAGCGACCGTCGCAGCGCTCGTTGCGGCAGCGTTCGTCGGCGGGTGCGGTGACGACACCACCACCTCCTCCACCGGGGCGCCGCCCACCACGTCGGGCAGCGGGAACGGCGACGTCGTCGATCTCGTCACCCGCGAGCACCTCGAGCAGGGCGGCGCAGAGGTGTCGTCGGCGGACCTCGGCACCAACGGCGAGAACTGGTTCGTCGAGGTCCGAACCGTCGATGGCAACTGCGTCGCCTGGCTGGTCACCGGTGTCGGCCCCGGCGGTGGTGACGCGGACGCCAGTGTCACCGGCACAACGCTGCCGTGCGTCGACTCGTGACCGGCACTCGTCGCGGTACCCCCGCCCGACAGACGCGACGATCGACCCGTTCAGGTTCGCGCTGGGCGCCGCTGGTGGTCCTGGCGGTGGTCGCCGTCGTGGGTGTTGGCTGCGGCGACAGCGACCGAACCGAGTGCGTCAGCGAGTTCGGCGCCGAGCTGTGCGTCACAGTGCGCGATTCCGGGACCGAGATCTCTGGCCGGGGGTTCGCTCCCGGTACCGATGCCCTGGTCGCGGCCCAGTCGCCGCTGCTCGGCGAGGTCGCGCCGGGTGCTCCTGTGTTCGTCACAGACGACGGCACCTTCGGACTCACCACCGCTCTGCTGTCCTCGATCGGGGCCGCCCGGCCACCCGCCGAGGTCCGTGTGGAGGGCACCACCGCCGCCGGTGAAGATGTCCAGCTCACGGTCACCATCGCAGAGTGAGAGCACCGACCTCGAGCCGTCGCCAACGCTGTGGGGCTGCCGGTCGGGGTCCGTCTAGCCGAGGTCGCTGAGATGCACGAAGAGCAGGTCGGGGGCGAGCATCAGGTAGCCGGCGGCGTTGGCTGTGGGGGGGACGTCGCTGAGGGGTTGGCCGTTGCTGGGGCTGAGGATCCGGGTGGTGAGTCCGAGGTCGCGGGCGGCGCGGACGACGGCTGCGGGGTCGTCGCGGTCGACGTCGACCCCCGCGAGCGGTTCACCGTCGGCCCAGGGATCGGTCGGGGCGCCATAGGGCTCGCCGGGGGCGGCGGCCACGCCGTAGGCGAGGGTGATCGTCGGCGGGTCGTCGCCGTCGATCACGACACGTTCTCCGGCGCCTGCGGGAGCGGCGAGGCTGGTGACCTGTCCGACCCGCGAGGGTCCGGTGGGGTCGGGGCGCAGGTCGACGTCGAAGCCGGCGTCGCGCAGGGCAGCGACGGCATCGTCGACGTGGCCGGCGCGTGCGGCGATGGTGATGGCGACATCGCCGTTGGGGAGTGGCTCGATGTGGATCGCAGCGGCGGCCGAGTCGCTGTGGGTGAGCCAGCTGGTTCCTGCGAGCCCGGCGCCGATGGCGACGACGACGGCCACGGCTGCGGCGATGCGTCGGCGTCGCTGGCGTCGGTGGTTGAGCCGCCCGGCGGCGGCGACGAGCTGGTCGCCGAGGTGGCGTTGCCAGCTCGGCATCTCGGCGGGATCGGGGACGCTCATCGCAGCTCGTGTCCGATCTGGTCCGCGAAACGGGCCGACAGCTTCGCCAACGCCCGTGACACCCGGACCCGGGCGGCTCCGATCGAGCAGCCGAGCTCGGCGGCGACGGCGTCGTAGGGGCGTTGCTCACCGATCCGCAGGATGAGCGCACGGCGGTCGGTGGCGCTCAACGTGTCGAGCGTGACCTGCACGATCGCGACCGCCAGGCGTTCATCGAGGCGCGCGTCGGCGTCCGCGAAGGGGTCGCCGTCGATGGGTTCGACCGCGATCGCGGCACGTTCGCGCCAGCGGCGCTCGACGTAGCCTCGGCGTTGCCACCCGGCGAGCTGGTGGTGGGCGATGCCCCACAGGAACTGTCGGGCGTGACCCCGCCGGGGCGAGAACCGCCGCCGCGACGACAACAGCTCGGCGTAGGTCTCCGCCACCAGATCGGCCACGATCTCGGGGTCGACGGCTCGGGGCGCGAACCAGCGGGTGAGATCCCCACAGGTGCGGGCGTAGAGCTCCCCGAACGCCGCTGGGTTGCTCCACGACGCCACCAACAGCTCCGACTCCGCCGCCACGTCGACGTCCGGGGCCCGCCCGGGGGCGCGCTCGCTCGGGCCGGGCACGCCAGCCCGGTCCTCAACAGGTCCGCGAGACACCCGCACCGGCGGTCTGTTCATCGTGGTCAGTGCCCATGTCGCTCATCGCTCTCCGCCGTCTCACCCGTGTCGCGGTCGTTCGCTGTGGACTTCGCGACGCGCCCCGATCCGTTACACCATGGCACCAGCGGGTTCGCCGCCGCTGCGATGTAACACCCGAGGACGGGGTCGCGAAGTGCACAGCATGGACACCCGCGGCGAGTCCCCCGGCCACCAGACGCGACGATCACCTCGTCGTGGTCGACGCTGGGCGCTGCTCGCGGTCGTGGCGGTGGCCGCCGTCGTGTTCGTCGCCGGGGTGGTGCTGGTCGGATCGCAGGACTCACCCGACGGCGGTCAGGTGTCGCTGGCGGACCTGGCGCCACCCGGGCAGTGCGCGATGTTCGACGATCTCGACCTGGGCGGGGAGCCGCTGTCGAGCGGGCTGGTCGCCGGTACGAGCATCGGGCCGCTGTGGATGGTTCTGCTCGACTCACCCGAGCTCTCGGCAGCCGTCGCCGCCCAGCTGATGCACCCCGATCTGGTTGAGCCCGGCTTCGCGGTGTGGGCGCTGCCCCGCCAGGTCGACCCTGACGGCGGGATGGTGTCGTCGAACGAGACCGCCCGCAGGTTCAGCGACTGGCCACCGGCCACCGTCGATCTCGCCGCGGGGGTGGTCGCCACGCTGGAACGCTGCGCCCGCTGGGCCCCCGGGGCCAGCGGCCCCCCATCGGTCGACGCGCTCGGCGATCTCGGCGACGGGATCGAGGTCGTCGCCGCCAACGACGAACGGCCCTACGCGGTCGCGGTGCGTTCCCGCCGCGTCGACGACGGCACCCAGCTGATCTGTGTCGAGCTCACGCTCACCGACTCGAGCGCCACCGGCTGCGGCGTCGGCGTCGAACCCATCTCGGTCGCGACGACCAGTGGACCCGACGGCACCTGGACGTTCGGGAGCGCCCCACCAGACGCCACCATCGTCGAGTTCTCCGACGGCGACCACGTCGTCGCCACCGCGACCGTCATCACCAACCCCGCGCTCCCACAGCTCGGTGCGTGGGCCACCGACCAGTCGACCAGCGACGCCCGGTTCGTCACCGCCCATGACGACACGGCCAACCCCATCGCTGCCGTCGCGACTTTCGGCTGGGACGAACCGTGACCAACCACGAAGTCCACGGCCGGCGCCACACCGGCGCGAGCGCCCTTCGCGAAGTCATTCGTCCATCACGTGAGCGCCGACGCATGGAATTCGACCCGGGCTCGGCCGGCGTCGCCAAGCTCGCCCAGCGACAACCATGAGCGACCCGGGGGACATCACGACGGTGACCGCAGGGTCAGACCGCCGAGGGTGGATCGCGGCGGTCGCGGTCGCGTTGGTGGCTGGTGTGGTCGTCGGAGCGGCGCTGTCGAGCGACGGCGAGAGCGCTGCGCCTCCCGAGCCGACACCACCACCTGTTGTCGGCGACTCGGACCCGGAGGTCGATCCTGCCGACGGGTGGCTGGTGGTGCTCGACGGGACCGCCACCGTGCTCGGCGACCAGCTGGTGTTCTCGGTCGGCTCGATGAGGGACACGATCGTGGTGGCCTCCGAACGGCCCGACCGCAGGCTGTTCAACATCGACGTCGGCACGCTGCTTCACCGCTGGGACGAGACCTTCGACGGCGGCCCGGCGACCGCCGCGCTCATGTGGGACCACAGCACCGGGTTCTTCGCAGCCAACATCGAGCTCACCCGACCCCGTTTCGAGCGCGGCAGTCTGCGCTTCGACTTCCAGCCCGCCGCCACCACCATGTGGATCGACCTGCAGTTGAGGGCATCGGAGCCGCCGATCCCCGAGTCGATCAGCGCAGCCCGGCTGTTGATCGACGCCGCCACGTTCGCTCCGTTCCGCCAGCCTCACATCTGCGAGCTCGACGTGCGGCCCCGGTTCGACGAGATCACCGCCGAGATCGTCGGCGGTGGTGTCCCGTCAGCGACCACCATCGACTGGGGCGACGGCACCACGACCGTGCTCGCCGCAGGCGAGCGCACCGCAACCCACACGTTCGAGGTCCCCGCCGGCGAGACACGGACGTTCACGGTGAGCGCCAGCGGAGGCTGCGATTCGAGCGAACCCATCTACGTGGCTGGTCCACCCCTCGGGGGAGAGCCCCAGCGCGGGGCGCCGTGACGCGAGAGACCCCGGCAACGCACCCAACATGTCGGGGTTGCTGTGACTTGGAGGGGTATGGACGGCGGGCCGGAGGGGTTCTCGGGGTGGTACGCCCACCAGCATCCTCGGGTGTTGGGGATGCTGGTCGCGCTGTCGGGACAACCCGACGTGGCGGCCGAGGCGACCGACGAGGCGTTCGTGCGGGCCTTCGAGCGGTGGGCGCGGGTGAGGGTGATGGACTCGCCGCAGGGGTGGGTGGCGCGGGTCGCGCTCAACGAGCTGCGCCGCCGGATGCGGCGCCGCAGCCTCGAGCAGCGGCTGCGGTGGCGGTGGGTCACCCGCCCCGACGCAGAGGTCGTGGTGTCCGACGCCCAGCTGTGGGTGGCGGTGCGGGCCTTGCCGGAACGCCAACGCGAGATGGTGGTGTTGCGCTACGTCGCTGATCTGGCCGAGGGCGACATCGCCGCGGTGTTGGGGGTGAGCCGCGGGACGGTGGCGTCGACGCTGTCAGACGCCCGGCGGCGTCTGGCCGGGGTGCTCGACCACCAGGAGGTGGAACGTGGACACGCTTGAGAACGCCGGGCGTCGCCTGGTCGCCTCGCCCACCCGGGGGCCGTTGCCCGTCGAGCGGATCGCCAGGCGGGCCCGGGCGCGCCGGCGGCGCCGCCGCACGATCGAGGCGCTGACGGTGCTGGTCGTGGCCGGCCTCGCCACCATCGCCGTCACCGCGATAACCGGGGATCGCGACGAGCTGGTCACCGTCGACGAGTCCCTCACCGGCGACAGCCTCGGCGCGCTGTTGGCGCAGCTGCCCCCCACCAGCGACGGTGGGGCGTGGATGGAGGTGTCCGTGCTCGACACCGCCGCGATCGCCGACGCCTGGGGGATCGGTGAGCCCGGGTCGGTCGGGTTCGCCGACGCGGCCGCCCGGGTCGTGGGCCGCGACACGCTGTGGTCATCGGGAGCCACCAACGACGAGGTGCGCGCCCAGCTCGGGATCGACCCCGACGGCTTCGAGTGGCTCGCCCAGGTCGGCTACCAGCCCGGCGCCGGTGCCCCCGATGTGCTGTTGGTCGCCGGTAGCGACGACATCGACCCGGCGGAGGTCGACACCGCGGTGCGAGCGGTACCGGTGTTCGGGCCACGCACCCGCCAAACCACCGTCGCCGGCCACTCCGTGTATCGCTGGACCGACGGCGACCCCAACGAGATCGACGTGTCCAACGCCGGCGGGGTGCGGGGCCTCGGTCGGTCCAACGCGCTGGCGGTCACCGACGGGTGGATGGCGTGGACCGTGTTCCCCGACACCGCCACCGCCACCGTCGAAGCCCGCACCGGCACCGCACCGACCCTCGCCGAGGACCCCACCATCCGACGCCTGTGGGACACCGTCGCCGACATCGACCCCCACGGCCTCCTGTTCGCCGTCGCCGCCCCCGCCGGGAACGGGTGGGAAGCGACCGGACGGCTCGCATACGCATGGCGGACCACCCCCACCACGGGCGAGATGCGCATCGCCGTCGACATCGACATCACCAACGGCGACACTGCGGTCATCGACCAGATCGTCGACGCGCTCGCCGCCTGGAACCCCACCCGCGACGACACCCTGGTCGCCGTCACCCTCACCGGCGACCTCGACCAGCTCGCCGCCGACGCCCGAGCCCTGCTCCCCATCCTGCTGAACCGCACGCAACCCGTCCCCTTCACCCCCTTCCC
>DATHSN010000314.1:0-5070 GCA_035464115.1 Acidimicrobiales bacterium
AGCGGCCGGCGGGGTCGCCGGTGGCGAATCGGCGTCGAGAGCGACGTCGTCGTCGGCGTCCGGGTGGGCGATGTCCACGACGGGGGCAGGGTAGTGGGCGCCACCGACCCGCCCTCGTCACCGGAACGTAACCTGGAGCCATGGCCAGCCCCTCCGACCTGCCGCGACGCGCCGCCGAGCTGGCCGCCGACACCGCCGTGGTCGTGGTGGGCCTCGGTGTGCTCGGGGTGAACCGGGTGCAGGCGCTGCGCCGCGACCTCACCCGGCGGGTGTTCCCCCCGCCCGCGCCCCCGCAGCGTCGCCGCGACGACGAGCCCGGGGTGTGACCGGCCCGGCCGCGGGCCTGCGGGTGGCGGTCGACGCCACCCCGCTCCTGGGCGCGCGCACCGGCGTGGGGGTGTTCACCGCCGAGCTGCTCGCCGGCCTCCCCGGCGCCGGGGTCGACGCGGTGGCCTACGCCACGTCGTGGCGGGGGCGGCACCGCCTCGCCGAGCAGGTCGGTCCGGGCGTGCGCGTGGCCCGACGGCCCCAGGCGGCCCGCCCGCTGCGCGCGGCGTGGTCGCGCTGGGACCACCCGGTCATCGAGCGCTGGACCGGCCCCGTCGACGTGGTCCACGGGCCCAACTACGTGGTGCCGCCCACCCGCCACGCGGCTGCGCTCGTCACCGTCCACGACCTCACGTTCGTCCACCACCCCGAGATGTCGACCGCCGACACGCTCGCCTACCCGGGCCTCATCCGCCGGGCGGTGCGGCGCGGCGCCCGGGTCCACACCGAGTCGCGCTTCGTGGCCGACGAGATCACCGCCGAGCTGGGGGTGCCCGCCGAGCGGATCACGGTGGTGCCCCTCGGGGTCACCCCACCTCCCGCTGTCGACCCGGCCGACGGCCACCGGCTCGCGGGCGGCCCCCGCTACGTGCTGGCGGTGGGCACCGTCGAGCCGCGCAAGGACCACCCGCTGCTCGTCGACGCGTTCGAGCACCTCGCCGACGACGACCCCGACCTGCGCCTGGTGCTGGCCGGCCCCGACGGCTGGGGGGCGGTGGCCCTCGACCGGCGCCTCGACGTGGCCCGTCACCGCGACCGCATCGTCCGCCTCGGCTGGGTCGACGACCTCTCCCGCGCCGCGCTGTTGCGCGGCGCCACGGTGCTGGCGTTCCCGTCGCGCTACGAGGGTTTCGGGTTGCCCCCGCTCGAGGCCATGGCGGTGGGCACCCCGGTGGTGGCCACCGCGGTGGGGGCGGTGCCCGAGGTGGTGGGCGACGCCGCGGTGCTGGTCGCCCCGGGCGACGCGGTGGCCCTGGCCGGGGCGCTGGCGGCCGCCCTCGACGACGACGAGCTGCGGGCCCGCCTGGTGGCGGCGGGCCACGACCGCGTCGAGCGGTTCCGCTGGTCCGACTGCGTCACCGGCCTGGTCGCCCTCTACGGCCGCCTGGCGGCCGGCGAGGCATGAGCCGGTGACCCCACCGGCCGCCGGGCCCGGCGCCCGCCACGAGCCGGGGGGGCACAGCCGGCCTGCCTAGACTCCGGGCGATGACCGCGCAGACCCGCCGGCCCGCATGAGGGCCCTCGTCACCGGCTCGAGCGGGTTCGTCGGTCGCCACCTGCTCGCCCACCTCACCGCCGAGGGCGACGAGCCGCTGGGCCTCGACCGGGCCGACGGCGTCGACATCACCGACCCCGCCCAGGTGCACGCCGCGGTCGCCGACGCCGCGCCCGAGGTCGTCTACCACCTGGCCGGGTTCGCCGACGTGGGCGCGTCGTGGGACGACCCCGCCGAGGCGCTGCGGGTCAACGCCGAGGGCACGCTGCACGTGCTCACCGCGGCGCGCGCCGCCGGGGCCCGTCGGGTGCTGGTGGTCGGCTCGGCCGACGTGTACGGCACGGTCGCCGAGGCCGACCTCCCGCTCGACGAGGACCAGCCGCTGCGGCCCACGTCGCCCTACGCGGCCAGCAAGGTCGCCGCCGACTTCCTCGCCCTGCAGGCCTGGCTGGGCCACGGGCTCGAGACCCTGCGGATCCGGGCGTTCAACCACCTCGGCCCGGGGCAGAGCCCGCGGTTCGTGGCCCCGGCCATCGCCGAGCGGGTGGCCCGCAACGAGCGCGACGGCGCCGACGTGGTCGAGCTCGGCAACGTCACCCCCCGCCGCGACTTCACCGACGTGCGCGACGTGGTCCGGGCCTACCGGCTCGCCATGCTCGGGGGCGAGCCCGGCGCCGTGTACCACGTGTGCTCGGGCCGCGACGTCTCCATCGGCGAGCTGGCCGAGCAGCTGCTCGCCCTGGCCGACCGCCCGATGCGCCTGGCTCCCGATCCGGCGCTGCAGCGACCGGTCGACCTCCCGGTGCTGCGAGGCGACGCCGGCCGGCTGCGGGCCGCCACCGGGTGGACGCCCGAGATCCCCCTCGAGCGCACCCTCGCCGACCTGCTCGACGACGCCCGCGCCCGCCTCGCCGCCGGCTGAGCGACTCTCAGGCTCAGGCTGCGCCACTCGCCGCCGGCTGAGCGATCCTCAGGCCGGGGCGCCGGGGGCGGCGCGGGCCCGGCGGGCGGCCAGTTCGGAGCGGGCGGCGCGCACGGCGCGCTGCTCGGCGGGGTGCAGCGCCCGCGCCGACAGGGCCGCCAGCTCGGCGTCGAGCGCGGTGAGGGCGTCGGCCGCGGCCCCGGCGGCGAGCTGGTCGACCCAGCGCAGCTCGAGGGCGAGCGCGGCGAGACGGGCCTCGACGTCGGTGTGCCGGGGAGCCACGACGGGCAACCGGTCGGCCTTGCCGGGCGGGTACTCGGTGCCGGCCACCAGCTCGTGGGGCTCCACCGCGAACAGCCCGGCGAGCAGGATCACGGTGCGCTCGCTCGGCAGCGACAGCCCCGTCTCGAGGTGGCTCACCGCGTTGCGCGACAGCGCCAGGCGCTCGGCGAGCTCGTGTTGGGTGAGACCGAGCCGGGCGCGGTGGGCGGCCAGGCGCCGGCCGAGCGACTCGGGCACGTGCCAACCCACTTGGCAGACGGCAGGACACCCAGAGGCTAGAACGACCCGATGGCACGACGCGCCTTCATCACCGGCATCACCGGCCAGGACGGCTCCTACCTCGCCGAGCTGCTGCTCGACAAGGGGTACGAGGTGTTCGGCATGGTGCGCCGCTCGAGCACCGTGAACTTCGAGCGGATCGCCCACATCCAGGACCGGGTCACCTTCGCCCAGGGCGACCTCATCGACGAGGTGTCGATCATCTCGGCGCTGCGCGAGCACCGACCCCACGAGGTCTACAACCTGGCCGCCCAGTCGTTCGTGCAGACGAGCTTCGGCCAGCCGGTGCTCACCGGTGAGACCACCGCCCTCGGCGTCACCCGGCTGCTCGACGCCATCCGCATCGTCGACCCCGACATCCGCTTCTACCAGGCCAGCTCGAGCGAGATGTTCGGCAAGGTCCAAGAGGTGCCCCAGCGCGAGAGCACGCCGTTCTACCCCCGCTCGCCCTACGGCGTGGCCAAGCTCTACGGCCACTGGATCACCGTGAACTACCGCGAGAGCTACGGGCTGCACGCCACGTCGGGGATCCTCTTCAACCACGAGAGCCCGCGGCGGGGCCTCGAGTTCGTCACCCGCAAGATCACCCACACGGTGGCCCAGATCAAGCTCGGCGAGGCCGACGAGCTGCGCCTCGGCAACCTCGAGGCCCAGCGCGACTGGGGCTTCGCCGGCGACTACGTCGACGCCATGTGGCGCATGCTGCAACAAGACGAGCCCGACGACTTCGTGGTCGCCACCGGCGAGACCCACTCGGTGCGCGAGTTCTGCGAGGTGGCGTTCTCCCACGTCGGCCTCGACTGGCAGGACCACGTCGTCACCGACGAGCGGTTCTTCCGACCGGCCGAGGTCGACCTGCTGGTGGGCGACCCGACCAAGGCCCGCGAGCAGCTCGGCTGGGTGCCCGACACCGGGTTCGAGGACCTGGTGCGCATGATGGTCGACGCCGACATGGCCTACCTCACCGGCAAGCTCCGCTCCATCTCGTGAGCCTCGTCGTCACCCTGGCCGGCGGGGTGGGCGCGGCCCGCTTCCTCGCCGGGCTGGTGCGCGTGGTCGACCCCGCCGACGTGGTCGCGGTCGGCAACGTCGGCGACGACGTCGTGCTGCACGGGCTGCACGTGAGCCCCGACCTCGACACCCTCACCTACACGCTGGCCGGGGCCATCGACCCCGACCGGGGATGGGGCCTCGCCGGCGAGACCTGGCAGGCCATGGACGGGCTGCGCCGCTACGGCGGGCTCACCTGGTTCAACCTCGGCGACCGCGACCTCGCCACCCACCTCTACCGCACCCAGCGCCGCCTCGACGGGGCCTCGCTCAGCCAGGTCACCGCCGAGATCGTGGCCGCGTGGGGGATCGGGCTGCGGGTGCTGCCCGTCACCGACGACCCGCTGCGCACCATGGTCACCGTGGTCGACGAGGGCGAGATCGGGTTCCAGGAGTACTTCGTGCGCCGGGCCCACGCGGTGGAGGTCACCGGGGTGCGCTTCGACGGCGCCCACGAGGCCCGGCCCGCGCCGGGCGTGCTCGACGCCCTGTGGGCGGCCGACACCCTGGTGATCGCCCCGTCGAACCCGCTGGTGTCGATCGGTCCGCTGCTCGCCGTGCCCGGGGTGCGCGACGTCGTCGCCGCCCGCCGCGACCGCACCGTGGCGGTGTCGCCCATCGTGGCCGGCGCCGCCCTGAAGGGCCCCGCCGACCGGATGCTGCGCGAGCTCGGCCACGACGCCTCGGTGGTGGGCGTGGCCCGGCTCTACCAGGACGTGGCCGCCACCTTGGTGATCGACGAGGCCGACGCCGACCGGGCCGACGCCGTCGAGGCCGAGGGCGTCCGCTGCGTGGTGGCGCCCACGATCATGTCGGACCCCGACGCCGCCGCCCGCCTGGCGCGGGTGGTGCTCGACGCGGCCGACGCCCCGGGGGCGCGGTGATGCCCCGCCTCGAGGTGTTCGGCATCGACGGCATCGGCGCGGTCCGGCCCGGCGACGCCCTGGCCGGGAGGATCGCCGCGGCCGCCGCCGCCGGCGACGACACCGCCCTC
>DATHSN010000315.1:0-14353 GCA_035464115.1 Acidimicrobiales bacterium
CACTGCTGGCCATGACCCCCCTCACCCGCGCCGCCGGTGGCGCGCTCGTCGTCATCGGCGTCGTGGCGTTCGTCGGCTCCGGCGCCGACAGCGTCACCGCCCTCATCCCCGCTGCCCTCGGGGCCGTGCTGCTCGTGTTGGCCCTCCTCGCCGACCGCCAACCCGCCCGTCACGCCACCTGGGCCCACGCCGCCCTCGGCGTGGCCCTGGTGGGCCTGCTCGGCTCGGCCAGCCGCCTCGGCGACCTCCCCGACCTCGTCGCCGGCAACGACGTCGAGCTCCCGTGGGCCACCGGCGCCAACGCCGCGGTGACCGTCGTGCTGCTCGCCTACCTCGTCGCCGGGTTCCGCTCGTTCCGGGCGGCGCGGGCCGCGCGCGAGGGCGCGACCGCCCCGTAGCCTCTCGGGGCCGCCCACCGGACGTTCGTCGACATGGCACTGCCGGCCGCCGGGACCCTGGCAGACTCCGCCAGCGTGACGCCACGCCTGCCACGCCTGCTCACCGTCGTCCTCGCCCTGGTCCTGGTGCTCGCGGCCTGCGGCGATGACCCCGACGACACCGCCGCAGGCGCGGCGACCGACGTCGACCTGTGCCAGGTCCTCGAGACGAGCTCCCGGGGCTTCGCCGCCGCCGCCGACGCCCAGCGGTCGCTCGAGATCTTCGACCCCGAGCTCGCTGCGACGATCGACGCCGATGCCGCCGGCGCCGCCGCCGAGGCCTTCGTCGCGTTGGCCGACGCGGTGCCCGACGAGGTCCGCTCGGCGGCACTCGACCTGCAGATCGTGGCCGAGCTCGCCGTGCGCTCGGCGCAGGCGTACGCCGCCGGCGACCCCGTCCCGGCGCCCGACGACGCCTACCTGGCGGCACGGAACCGCATCTCGACCTCCGAGCCGCCGCACCCGCAGCTCGCGACCCTGGTCGCCGACACCTGCGGGACCTCGCTCCGCGAGCTGCTCGGCCGCTGAGTCGTCCCGTCGAGCGGTCTCGGGCCGGGCATAGGCTCGGCCCGTGACCGCCGACACCGCCCACACCGTCGACGTCGCGACGTGAGGCGATCCGCGCCGTCGTCCGCTCGTTGCGGGCGCACCACGCGCGGGGGGCGGGCCTCGGCGGTCGTCGGAGCGATGGTTGCGGGCGCGCTCTCCATCGCCGTCATCGACACCGCGTCCGCGCCAGCTGGCGCCGCCGGGACCGCCACCGGCACCGAGCAGGCCCAGGAGCCGCCGGACACGACACCGGACACGACACCGGATCCGGCCAGCGAGACCGAGCCGCTGCCCGATGCGCCCCCGACGAGCGAACCGCCCACGACCGAGCCCGAACCCGAACCCGAGCCCGAGCCCGAACCCGCCCCCGAGCCCGAGCCCGAACCCACGCCGGAGGTGCCCGAGCCCGACGACCCGACCGGCGCCGAGGACGCGCCCGAGGGCACCGACCCGATCCCTGCGCCCTCCGGGACGCCGCCCCAGGTGCGCTCGTCGGAGATCCCGATCGGGTCGGTGGCGCTCGCCGTGGCCATCCTCGGCGTCGTCGGCCTCACCGGCGCGGTGGCGCTGCGCCGCCGGGGACGCACCGACGAGGTGGCACCCACCGTCGATCACGGGATCGCGCCGCCGGCCACGACGCCAGCGGGTGACCACGCCCCGCCCCCGGTCGGGTCCGCGCCGGCCGGGGCAGCGGCGGTCGCCCTCCTGGTCGCGCTGGGCACGGCGCTGATCGACGCGGGCGACTCGGCCGGCCACGTGGAGGCCACCCTGCACCGGGTCGCGGCGCGCCACGGCGTGTCGGGCCTGGGCGTGATCGCGCTTCCCACCGCGCTCATGATCTCGATCCCGGGCGCCGCCGGGCCGGTCACCAAGGTGGTCTCGGCCGGGGCGGCGTCGCTCCGGCTCGACCAGGTCGACGACGTGCTCCACGTGGCCAGCCGCATCGAGCGCGGTGACTCGTCGTCGATCGCCGCCGACCTCGCCGAGATCCGGGGGGCCCGGGCGTCCGCCCCCACCGTCAGCCCGAGCGTGGCCCTCGGCGGCTACGTGCTGGCCACGGCCGGCCTGGCGCTCGTGCTGCGGGCGACGTGGCGCGAGCTGCTGCTCGCCGCCGCGCTCGGGTTGGTGGTCGGGCTCATCCGCCTCGCCACCGACCGCCTCCCGGCGGCGTACCAGTCGTTCTGGCCGCTCACCGCCGCCACGCTCGTGTCCACCGCGGTCTTCGCCACCACCCGGTTGGTCGACGGCCTGATCCCGTTCCCTGCTCTGGTCGCCCCGCTCATCACCTTCCTGCCCGGGGCGCTCCTCACGATCGCGGTGCTCGAGCTGGCGTCGGGCCAGATCGTGGCCGGGGCGTCGCGTCTGGCGTCGGGCCTGGTCCGGCTCATCCTGCTCGCCATCGGCATGATCGCCGGCGTCCAGCTCGTGGGCGTCCCGGCCGGCGCGCTGAGCGCCCCCGGGGACGACGTGCTCACCGCGGTCGGGCCCTGGATCGGTGTGGCCCTGTTCGGGGTCGGGGTGGTGTGGTTCTACGGGGCCCGCCGGTCGGCCACGCCCTGGGTGCTGCTGGTGCTGTACGTGGCCTACGCCGGGCAGGTGATCGGCGGTCTGTTCTTCGGCAGCGCCCTGTCGGGGTTCTTCGGCGCGCTGGCCATGACCCCGGTGGCGGAGCTGGCCGCCCGTTTCCGGTCCGGGCCGGCGCCGTTGGTGTCGTTCCTGCCCGGGTTCTGGCTGCTCGTCCCCGGGGCGCTCGGCCTCGAAGGGGTCACGCGCATCCTGGGCGACGACGGCATCACCGGCACCAACGCCCTGATCACGACGATGACCTCGATGATCGGGATCTCGCTCGGGATCCTCCTCGGCCTGGCCCTCACCGGCGCGGCGCGGGCGGGGTCGGCCGCCTGGCGGCCGGTGAGGACACCGTCCCGCCGTTGATCGGCAGGCAACGCCGCGCCGCAGCAGGCAGCGACATGTGGTGGGCGATGGCGGTTTCGAACCGCCGACCTCTGCCGTGTGAAGGCAGCGCTCTCCCGCTGAGCTAATCGCCCGGGTATCGGACCGCTGATGCTAGCGCGCTCGGCACCGGCTCTGGCCAGGCGCGCTCAGCCCGCGAGGGCGGCGATCTCGGCCCGCTGGTCCTCGGTGAGCTCCCAGCCGGCCCCCGCGGCGTTGGCCGTGGCCTGCTCGGGCCGGGTGGCGCCGGCGATGACCGACACGACCACCGGGTTGGCGACGAGCCACGAGATGGCCAGCTCGAGCAGCGACCGGCCGTGGTCGGCGGCGTAGGCCCGGAGGCGCTCCACCGCCTCGAGGCGGTCTGCGGTGACGAAGGTGTCGCGGCGGTCCTCGGGCATGAGCGACAGGCGGCTGCCGTCGGGGGCGGTGCCGTCGGCACCGACCTTGCCGGTGAGCAGCCCCGACTCGAGCGGGAAGTACGGGACCAGGCCCATGCCCAACCGGCGACAGGCGTCGATGACGCCCGTCTCGGGCTCACGGTGCAGCACCGAGTAGCGGTTCTGCACGGTGCGGAACGGCGTGAGCTCGCGCTCCCCCGCGACCGCCGCGGCCTCGTCGAGCAGCCGGGCGTCGAAGTTGGAGCACCCGAGCTCGCGCACCTTGCCCTCGACGACCAGCTCGTGGAGCGCGCCGAGGGTCTCGGCGAGGGGGACGTCGGGGTCGGCCTTGTGGAGCTGGTAGTGGTCGATGCGGTCGGTGCCGAGCCGCCCGAGGCTGTCGTCGACGGCCTGGCGGATCCACTCGGGGCTCCCGCCCGAGTGCTCGCCGCCCGGGCTCCCGGTCATGCCGAACTTGGTGGCCACCACGACCTGGTCGCGTCGGCCGGCGAGCGCCCGGCCCAGGAACTCCTCGGAGCGGGTGCCGCCGTAGACGTCGGCGGTGTCGAAGTAGGTGACGCCGGCGTCGATGGCGGCGTCGACGACCCGCTGGGTGGCGGCCTCGTCGATGCGCATGCCGAAGTTGTTGCAGCCGAGGCCGACGACCGACACCTCGAGCTGTCCGATGCGGCGAGTCTGCATGGATCCCCCCTCACAGCGCGGCTGGCCCGCCGGGCGACCCTATCGCCGTCGACCGCCCGCCAGCGGGTCGACGACCGGCCGACAGCGATCGGCACCGTCAGCCGATGGGGGCCACCCGGTCGATGGCCAGCACGTCCTCGAGCGCGGCCATGGTCCGCAGCACGTCGATGTCGCCGTGCGGGCGACCGATCGCCTGGATGCCCACCGGGAGGCCCGCCGCGGTGACGCCGGCGCACACGCTCCCGGCCGGGTTGCGGGTGACGTTGATGACCGGCGTGAACGACACCCAGGTGAGGACCTCTTCGTGGTCGACGGTGCCCTGGTGGCCGAGCACCGGGGTCTGCCCGGCCACCGTCGGGGTGAGCAGCACGTCGACGCCGGCGGTGTCGAACGCGGCCAGCAGCCGCAGGTTCAGCAGGTGCACGGCGTCGAGAGCGCGGACGTGGTCGACCGCCGTGAGCCGCTCGGCGTACTCGATCTGGCCCCGCAGCTCGGGGTCGATGCGCTCCCATGCGGGGGTGCCCTTCAGGTGGCCCTGGGCGGCGCGTCGCGCCGAGGTCCACAGCACGAACCACGCCATGACGGGGTCCTCGTCGAACACCGTGGGGACGTCGACCACCTCGACGCCGGCACCCACGAGGGCGTCGACCGCGCCGTCGACCACCCGGCCGATCTCGGGATCGACGGTGGCGAAGCCCATGGTGCGCGAATAGCCGACCCGCGTCGGCAACACGTCGCCGTCGAGCGCCGCGGCCCACGACGCCGCCGGCGACGGGAGCGAGTAGGGGTCGGTGGGCTCGTGGCCGACGCACGCGTCGAGCGCCACCGCCGCGTCGCGGGTGGTGCGGGTCATCGGACCCTTCACGCTCAACACGCCCGACCCGGGCGGCTTCGGGCCGCCGAGCGGCACCCGGCCCTGGGAGGTCTTGATCCCCGACAGCCCGCAGAGCGCGGACGGGATCCGGATCGAGCCACCGCCGTCGGACCCGGTGGCCAGCGGTACGAGGCCGCCGGCGATGGCCGCACCCGACCCACCCGACGAGCCGCCCGGGCTCCGCCGGGTGTCCCACGGGTTGGTGGTGGCGCCGAACGGGACGTTGTCGGTGACGCCCTTGAACCCGAACTCGGGGGTGTTGGTCTTGCCGACGACGACGCAGCCGGCCGCCTTCAAGCGGGCGACCAGCGGCGAGTCGGCGGTGGCGGGGGGATCGGCGGTGTGCAGGTCGGAGCCGTAGGTGGTGACGTAGCCCGCCGCGTCCTCGAGGTCCTTCACACCGATCGGGATCCCCGCCAGCGGTCCGACGTCGTCGCCGCGCGCCACCCGCTCGTCGATGGCGCCGGCGGCGTCGAGGGCGGCGTCGGCGTCGACGGCGACGAACGCGTTGAGCATCGGGTTGAGCCGGTCGATCTGGGACAGCGCGTGGGTGACGACCTCGCGGGCGGCGAGCTCGCCCGAGCGGACGCGGGCAGCCAGGTCGACGACGGAGTCTCGGCGGAAGTCCATGGCGGCGGAGCCTACGCAGGCCGTCCGTCCGGCACCGGCGATCAGTAGTGGCGCAGCTCGATCACGTGACCGTCGGGGTCGCGCACGTAGACGCTGGTGCCGTCGCCCCGGGCCCCGAAGCGGGTGACGGGACCCTCGATGACGTCGAAGCGGCCCGAGGCCACCAGCGCGTCGAGGTCGACGTCGGGATCGAGCTCGAGGCAGACGTGGTCGACGTTGGTGCCGGTGACCTCCATCTCCTGGAGGTCGAGGATGCAGCCCTCGTCGATCCGCACCGACACGAACGGCACCTCACCCCGACGCCACGCGTCGACGCGCACCGCCTCGAGGCCGAGCAGCCCCTCGTAGAAGGCCAGGCTGCGCTCGCCGTCGGCGACGCGCAGCACCACGTGGTCGAGTCCCCTGACGCGCACCACCCCACCCTGCCACGCCACGCCCCGGTGAGCCCGACCCGGCTTCGACAGCACGCGGGCGCCGCGGGCAGGATCGCCGCCGTGATCTCCGACATCGATCTCGACCACGTCGCCGTCGCCGCCGAGCGCCAGGCCGACACGTGGCCCCGCTGGATGCGCGACCTCGGCGCCACGTGGGTGGGCGGCGGCGCCACCATCGGCTTCTCGAGCGCCCAGGTGCAGTGGCGCAACGGCATGCGCCTCGAGGTCCTCGAGCCCCACCTCGTCGACCAGAACGACTTCCTGCGGCGCTTCCTCGACCACACCGGGCCCGGTCCCCACCACCTCACCTTCAAGGTCGCCGACCTGCGCGCCGCGCTCACCGAGGTGGAGGCCGGCGGGTACACGCCGGTGAACGTGAGCTTCGCCGACCCGATGTGGATGGAGGCGTTCCTGCACCCCAAGGCCTCCCACGGGGTGGTCGTGCAGCTCGCTCAGTCGGGCTGGGACCCCGAGGCCGACTGGGACGGGGCCGCCCCGCCGGCCGACCTGCCCGCCTCCCCGCTCCCCCGGCCCGCCGACCTGCTGCGGGTGGTGCACCTCGTCGCCGACCTCGACGCGGCGCTGGCGCTCTTCACCGGGGTGCTCGCCGGCACCACGGCCGACGAGGGCGACGACGACCTCGGCCGCTACGTCGAGCTGGCCTGGCCCGGCCCGGGACGGGTGCGCCTGGTCAGCCCCCGGTCCGAGTCGGCGCGGGCGTGGCTCGGGACCCGGCCCGGGCGCGTCCACCACCTGCGCTTCGCCGTCGACGACCCCGCCGCGGTGCCCGACGCCGTCGCCATCGGCGAGGGCCGGTGGGAGGTGCCACCGGAGCAGAACCTCGGCACCCGCCTCGTCCTCGAGACCGGCTGAGACCGCGCGAGGACGAACCGCGGACATCGGAAGGTTCGCGCCACCGGCGGGGTTGGTCCCCCACGACACCCGCCACCACCCGGAGATCCCCCATGGCCGATGCCGAGTTCTTCTTCGACCCCGTCTGCCCGTGGGCGTGGCTCACGTCGCGGTGGGTCACCGAGGTGAGCGAGCAGCGCGACCTCGACGTCGAGTGGCGGTTCATCTGCCTGCGCATGGTCAACGAGGCGCGCGACTACGAGCGTGAGTTCCCCCAGGGCTACACCCGAGGCCACACCATCGGCCTCGAGCTGCTGCGGGTCGCCGCCGCGCTGCGGGCCGCCGAGGGCCCCGAGGCGGTCGGCCGCTACTACACCGCGGTCGGCACCGCCTTCCACACCCAGGGCCGGCGCGGCGAGCTGCAGCCGGAGGGCTCGGTCCCGGGCTGGCTGGCCACCATCGACCTCGACCTCCCCGCGGGCGTCGCCGACGCCGCCCACGACGACGCCTGGGACGCCGACCTGCGCGCCTCCACCGACGAGGCCCTGGCGCGCACCGGCAAGGACGTCGGCACACCGATCATCACCTTCGGCCCACCCGACGGCCCCTCGTTCTTCGGGCCGGTGATCAGCCGGATCCCCCGGGGTGAGGAGGCCGTGGCGCTGTGGGACGCCACCGAGCGCATCGCCCGCTTCCCCGGGTTCGCCGAGCTCAAGCGCTCGATCCGCGAGCGCCCCGTGTTCGACTGAGACCCCGACGGGCTCCACCGGACCCGTCAGCCGGTGGGCACCACGCACGCGTCGACGCCCTGCTGGGGCACGGCGATGGCGGTCGTGCCCGCCGGGCACTCGGCGCCGCCACCTGCCAGCGCCACGATGCGCCCCTCGTTGGGGGTCACCCCGCAGTTGACCACCAGGGTGAGCCCGTTGGTGCGCTGGACGCACTGACCCCGCAGATCGCTGATGGCCACCGACGCCGGCGGACCGCCGTCGGCGGGGGCGTCGTCGCGCCCGCCCGCGGCGTAGGCGGTGAACACGAAGATGGCGGCCAACAGCCCGAGCACGACGAGCCACGGCAACCCCCCGAGCACCGCGGTGAGCGGCCCGGCCGGCGCCACCGCGACCAGGTCGGCGTGGTCGCCGTGGTCGACGCGGGGACGCGGGGCCGAGGCGGTCTCCGGCGGCCGCTGCTGGCGGGCCAGCTCGCGGTCGTAGGCGGCCCGGCGCTCGGGATCGCGCAGCACGGCCCAGGCCGCGTTCACGTCGCGCATGCGCCCGGCGTCCCCGGTCGTGGCCCCGGCTCCCCCGCGCTGGCGGTCGGGGTGCAGCCGACGCGCCAGGTCGCGGTGCGCCCGGCGGATCTCCTCGGGCGTGGCCCGGGGCGAGACCCCGAGGACGTCGTAGTGGGTGGCCGTGGTCCGCTCCTCGTCGGTGGACCTCCCACGCTACGGGGCCCGTCCACCGGGGCCATCGTCGGCGATGGCCGGCCGTCGCGCATGTGACGCTTGACACACGCCAGACGGCCGACGACAGTGGTCATCGAGCACCCCGTGGGGGCCCGGTCCGGGGGGCAACGGTGACCGGGCCCCTGCCGGGGACATCATCTCGGGGGCGGTCCTCGGACCGGTTCGGGGCCAGGCCCGACGAGGCGCCGTCGTCGACCGCAGCGACGCCGGCACCGCGACGGACCAGGTGGCTCGGCGACGGGCACCCGATCTCCCCGACTGCGACACCCCGTCGACCCCTCCCCCCAAGGGGGTTCGGCGGGGTGTCGTCGCGCCGGGGCGGCCTCGCCGCCGTCAGGCCGTGGGCACGCTGCCGCCGCTGCGCCAGTACTCGCCGGCCTCCCGGGCGAGGAACCCCTCGTCGACCAGGTACCGGCGCAGCGCCGCCACGTCGTCGTGCCAGCGGCGCAACCGACGGTTCACCTCACGCTCGGCGTAGCGCTCGCCGGGGACGAACTCCTGGGCGAGCAGGTCGAGCAGCACCAGCCGCTTGGCGCGCGACATCGGGATCGCCGTGAGCCGGCCGTCGCGCACGAACGCGCGCAGCACCCGCGCCGCGTCGGGCGGGGCGTCGGGGTGCTCGTCGGGGGGCGCCGCCGGCGCGGCCGCGCGCGCCGCGATCCGGAACGCCTCGTCGACGAGCCAGTGCCGGCCCTCGTCGTCACGCACGACCAGCTCGGCGTCGACGAGCCGGTCGAGCGCCGTGACCGCCCCGCGGGTGTCGAGCCCGGTGGCGGCCCGCACCTCGGCGAGCGTGGCGTGGCCGAGCACGAGGGCGGCGACGGCACGCCGGCGTCCGTCGTCGGCGAGCAGACCGACGAGCGCCGCCGCGTCGAGCAGCGGCGGCTCATCAGCGGGCACGGGGGCTCAGTCGCAGCAGCTGTCGCGGAACCCGCACGACCGGCACCGGAAGTGGGCGTGCTCGGGTTGCCAGCCCTCCACCGAGCCGCACAGGGGGCACTCCGGGTAGGTGCCGCGGGGATCGCGGCACGCCGTGGGGGCGGGGCGGGGCGACGGAGCCGACATGGGACCCACGCTAGAGGCGGTACCGGCGCCCGACGCGGACCGGTCCGCCCCCTACGTCGTCAGCCAGCGGGCCGCGAGCCGTTCGAGGCCGGCGACCCGGCTGCCCTTGACGAGCACGACGTCGCCCTCCCCGAGGGGCCCGACGGCGTCGACCGCGGCGTCGAGGTCGGCGACGACGGGCAGCCCGTAGTCGGCCTCGGCCACCGCCCAGCCCTCGACGCCGAGCTCGCGCACGAGCGCCCCGATGGCGCGGTGCTCGTCGGCCTTGAACGGACCCAGCTCGGCCATGGTGCCGAGCACGGCCACCCGGCGCCGGGCCGGGAGCGCCATCAGCGCGTCGAGCGCGGCGCGCACCGCCAGCGGGTTGGCGTTGTAGGCGTCGTTCACCACGACCGCGCCGGCCACGGTCCGGTCGACCTCCATGCGCCACGGCGAGACCTCCGCCGCGGCGAGGCCGCGTGCCGCCGCCTCGGGCGACACCCCCACGGCGAGCCCGATGGCCATCGCCGCGGTGGCGTTCTCGACCTGCTGCGGGCCGCGCACCGCGGGGGCGACGGCGACCGCGCCCCACGGGCTCTCGACCCGGAAGCGCAGCGACAGGTCGTCGCCCACCTCGACGTCGACCGCCCTCACGTCGCCGACCCCCACCCCGTAGGTGAGCACCCGGGCCCGGGTGCGCGACGCCATGGCCGCCACCCGGGGGTCGCCGGCGTTGAGCACGGCCACCTCGTCGGGTGCCAGGTGCTCGACCATCTCCCCCTTGCCGACCGCGATGTCGTCGATGGTGCCGAAGAACTCGTTGTGGGCCATCGCCACCCGGGTGACCACGCCGACCGTCGGACGCACGTACTCACAGAGCGACCCGATGTGGCCGATCCCCCGAGCCCCCATCTCGACCACCACCGCTGCGACACCGTCGGGTGCCTCGACCAGGGTGAGCGGCACGCCCAGGTCGTTGTTGAACGACCGGACGCTGGCGTGGGCCGACCCGGCGGTGGCGAGCACGCTGCGGGCCAGGTCCTTCACCGTGGTCTTGCCCACCGAGCCGGTGATGCCCACCACCGCGCCGTCGAGGCGGTCGCGCGCCGCCCGCCCCAGGTCGCGCAGCGCGGCCACGGTGTCGTCGACCCGCACCACGGGGACCGTCCACGCCGGATCGGGCGGGCGTGAGACCAGCGCAGCGCCTGCGCCCGCGTCGATCGCGGCGGGCACGAAGTCGTGGCCGTCGCGCTCGGCGACGACCGCCACGAAGAGCTGACCGGGCCGCAGCGACCGCGTGTCGATCGAGGCCCCGGCGACCGCCGGATCGGCGCTCCCGGCGACGATCTTCCCGCCCGTGGCGGCTGCGAGCTGGCTGATGGTGAAGCGCACGTCGCCATGATGGCCGCCCGCCCGCCGCGACCGGGGACGGCCCGACGGCCTCCCGTGGCGCCCCCTACGCTGCCGGCCGTGCTGCTCACCGGTGCCATCGTCCCGCTCGACCACGAGATCGCCGCTGCCGTCGACGACGTGTGGTCCGCGCTGGGGCGACCGGGACGGTGGCTCTCGGGCGCCGAGCGGGTGGCGCTGGCCGCCGAGTGCCGCGCCGCGGCCGCGGGGCGACGGGGCGACGACCCGCTCCTCGACGCCCACCGGCGCGACCTGGTGGCCCGCATCGTCCATGATCCGGCCGGCCTGCACGACCTCGCCGACGACGAGCTGCTCGGCGACCTGCTCGTCGACGAGTACGTCGAGCTGGCCGCGGTCGCCAGCAAGGTCGTGGCCGTCGACCACCTCGTCGCCGGGCTCGGCGCGCGCACCCTGCCGCTGCCGACCCCCCTGCCCGGCGAGCCGACGCGCGTGCGACCGGCCGGTGCCGCCGACCTCGGCGCCCGGGTGCCGATGCTCACCCCCGACCAGCTCGCCGACGAGATCGGACCGGGCACCTACCACGTCAACGTGCGGCGGGCCCACAGCCTCGTGCCCGAGGAGGCGGCGCAGCAGATCCGCCTCGTCGAGGCGTGCTACGTGCCCGATCTGCTGGCCCACGGGCTGGAGGGGCGCCGGGGGCTGCAACGCGCGCAGATCGAGGCCCTGGCCACCCGCGTCTCGTCGCTCAACCGGTGCTTCTACTGCAGCGCCGGTCACGCGCTGTTGCTCACCGCCAGCGGCGCGGAGGACGGCGCCGACGTCGTCGGGGCGTCACAGGGTGGCGACGCCGGGATCGACCACGGCATCGAGCTCCTCGCGCTCGCCGACGCCATGGTCCGCGACCAACCTCCCCTCGTCGAGGCCCGAGCGGCGTGCGCGGCGGTGCTCGACGACACCCAGCTGCTCGGTGCGGTGGCCACCGTCGCCGCGTTCGTGCTGTTGAACCGCGTGGCCGACACGTCCGGCATCGCCCTCGACGCGATGGCCGCCGGCGCGCTCGACGCCCTGCCCGCCGAGCTGGGTCTCGACGCCGCTCCGGGCGCCCGTCGCACCGGCGAGGTCTGACCTCGACGGTCCGGGCGGACCGGTCCACCGGTGGCCGACCGTCGGGTCGGCGCGGGCTACCGTCGCCCCGATGTCCACCAGCGCGCACCCCGACCGGATCCGTCTCGTGGTGCTGTTCGGGGGCCGCTCGGCCGAGCACGACGTGAGCCGGGTCACCGCCGCCCACGTCCTCGCGGCCGCCGACCCCGCCCGCTACGACGTGGTGCCGGTCGGCATCACCCGCGACGGTCGGTGGCTGGCCGCCGGCGACGCCCTCGCCGAGCTCGCGCCCGACCGTCCCCCGGCCGCGCTCGAGGTGGTGGGCCGGCCCGTCGACCCGCTCCCCTCGCTCGCCCCGGCCTCGGCCGACCAGCCCGTGGTCGCCCTCCCGCTGCTGCACGGCCCCTACGGCGAGGACGGCACCGTGCAGGGCCTGCTCGAGATGGCCGACGTGCCGTTCGTGGGCGCGGGTGTCCTCGGCTCGGCGCTGGCCATGGACAAGGCCAAGGCCAAGGAGGTGCTCGCCCACGCGGGGATCCCGCAGTGCCGCTGGGCCACCCGCCACGTCGACGAGCTCCACGCCGGCACGCCCGACGAGCTCGTCGCCGAGCTCGGACTGCCGGTGTTCGTCAAGCCCGCGAACCTCGGCTCGTCGATCGGCGTGTCCAAGGCCCACGACCTCGACGAGCTGCGCGCCGCGCTGGAGGTGGCGGCCGGCTACGACGAGTGGATCGTCGTCGAAGAGCACGTGACCGGCCGCGAGATCGAGATCGCCGTGCTCGGCAACCGCGCGCTGCGGGTCTCGGTCGCCGGCGAGATCAAGCCGGGCGCCGAGTTCTACGACTACGACGACAAGTACCACGACGGTGCCGCCGAGCTCGTCATCCCGGCCCCGCTCACCGATGCCGATGCCGAGCGCATCGCCGAGCTCGCTCGCGCCGCGTTCCGCGCCCTGCGCGCCGAGGGGATGGCCCGGGTCGACTTCTTCCTGGAGGAGGGTGGACGGGGCCCTCTGCTCAACGAGATCAACACCATCCCGGGCTTCACCCCGATCTCGATGTACCCGAAGCTCTGGGCGGCGAGCGGGCTCCCCTACGCCGCCCTCATCGACGAGCTCGTGGACCTCGCCCTCGAGCGCCACGCCCGCCGCATCGCGCACCGCCGCGTCGACCGCTGAGCGAGCCGGAGCGCTCACACGACCGCGGGACGGTCCTCCACGCCGAGCGCCGAGCGCAGGAAGGCCAGCAGCTCCCGGCGGCGCACCACCATCGAGCGCAGCGTGGGCTCGACGCCGAGGGCCCGTTGGACCTCCACCTCGGTGGCCACCCCGATCACCAGCGAGTAGGCCGACAGCAGCACGAGGCGGGGATCGGTGACCCGCATGTGGCCGGCGGCCATCTCGGCCTCGAGGAACTCGCGGGCCCGCTGCACCAGCGGATCGAGACCGGCCGTGAGCCGCGTCGACGCCGGTGGCCCCAGGCGGCTCACCTCGCGGAGCAGGCCGAGCAGCGCCGGGCGTCGCAGCGCCAGGCGGAACACCGAGCGCACCACCGCCTCGACGCGACCCCACCCCGGACCCGAGCGGCGCAGGGCCTCCTCGAGCACCGCCGACAGCTCCTCGGCGCACCGGTCGATCACCGCTCCGAGCAGCGCGTCCTTCGACGGGAACCAGTAGAGGATCGTCTGCTTGCGGATGCCGAGCTCGGCGGCGAGGGCGTCGAGCGACGTCGCCTCGTACCCGCGGGTGCCGAACGACGAGATCGCAGCGTCGATCACCCGGTCGTTCGTGGCCACCTACCAGATGGTAGAGAATGGGCCCCGTGATCCGCGACCACCTCGACGGACGGCGCATCGCCGTCACCGGAGCCACCGGCTTCCTCGGCACCGCGCTCGTCGAGCGACTGCTGCGGTCGGCCCCGGGCTGCGAGCTCGTGCTGTTGCTGCGCCCGGGCCGGATGCGCACCGTCGAGCAGCGGGCCCGGCGCGAGATCTTCAAGAACGACGCCTTCGACCGCCTCCGCACCGAGCTCGGCGACGGGTTCGACGACATGATCGCCCGCCGGGTCACGGTCATCCGCGGCGACGTGGGCACCGACGGCCTCGGCCTCGACGACGACGGCCGGCGCGTCCTCGCCGGCTGCGACGTGGTGATCCACTCCGCCGCCACCGTGTCGTTCGACTCGCCGCTCGACGCCGCCGTCGAGGTCAACCTGCTCGGGCCCACCCGCATCGCCGAGACGCTGCGCGCCCTCGACGTCGCACCCCACCTCGTCGCGGTGTCCACCTGCTACGTCGCCGGCAACCACCGGGGCGAGGCCCACGAGATCCCCGTGGCCGAATCGCCGTTCTTCGTCGACGTCGACTGGCGCCGCGAGGTCGAGGCCGCCCGCCGCACCCGCACCGACACCGAGGCCGAGAGCCGGCGGCCCGAGCTGCTCGAGCGCTTCGGCCACGAGGCCCGCAGCGAGCTCGGGGCCGCGGGCACCCCGCTGCTGTCGGCCAAGGCCGAGCAGCTGCGGTCGCGATGGGTGTCGGACCGCCTCGTCGAGGCCGGCCGG
>DATHSN010000316.1:0-5065 GCA_035464115.1 Acidimicrobiales bacterium
GCGTCGACCGTCGAGGACTTCACCTGGAAGCAGCTGCTCGATCTCGACGCCTGCACCATGTGCGGTCGGTGCACGAGCGTGTGCCCCGCCCATGCGACCGGCAAGCCGCTCGACCCTCGCGAGATCGTGCTGAAGTCGGGCGAGGTCATGGCCGCCACCGGCACGCCGCAGGTGTCGCCCCCCATCGGCACCGTCCCCGACATCACCATCGGGGCCAACTCGCTGTTCGAGCGGATCACGCCCGAAGAGGTGTGGGCCTGCACCAGCTGCAAGGCGTGCGACGAGATCTGCCCGGTCAACATCGAGATCCTCGACAAGATCCTCGACATGCGGCGCTACCTCACGCTCATGGAGTCGAACTTCCCCACCGAGCTCGGCAACGCGTTCCGCTCGATGGAGAACTCGGGCAACCCGTGGGGCATGAGCCAGAGCGAGCGCGCCGACTGGGCGAACGACCTCGACGGGGTGCAGGTGGTCGACGGCTCCGAGCCGATCACCGCCGAGTACCTCTACTGGGTCGGCTGCGCCGGCAGCTTCGACGACAAGAACCGCAAGGTCAGCCAGGCCATGGCCAAGCTCATGAAGCGGGCCGGCATCGACGTGGTGATCCTCGGCCCGTCGGAGAACTGCACCGGCGACCCGGCCCGTCGCTCGGGCAACGAGTACATCTTCCAGATGCTCGCCATGCAGAACGTCGAGACGCTCAACGGCATGGGCGTGAAGAAGATCATCACGCAGTGCCCGCACTGCTTCAACACCCTCGCCAACGAGTACCCCCAGCTCGGTGGGCACTACGAGGTGGTGCACCACAGCCAGTTCCTCGAGTGGCTGATCGACCAGGGCAAGCTCGACCTGCGCGAGGCCAAGCTCGAGGAGCGCATCGTCTACCACGACTCGTGCTACCTGGGCCGCCACAACGACGTCTACATGTCGCCCCGCAACGTCATCGGCTCGCTCGCCGGCATCCAGATCGTCGAGGCCGAGCGCAACGGCACCAAGGGCATGTGCTGCGGCGCCGGCGGCGCCCGCATGTGGATGGAGGAGACCATCGGCAAGAAGGTGAACGACGAGCGCTCCGAGGAGCTCGTCGCCACCGGCGCCAGCCGCATCGCCACCGCCTGCCCCTTCTGCTACATCATGATCGACGACGGTGTGAAGGGCGCCGGCAAGGAGGACGACGAGGTGAAGGTGGCCGACATCGCCATGCACCTCCTCGAGGCGATCGAGGCCGGCGAGCGCGATCGGGACCTCGTCGGTGCTCCGACGACAGAAGACTGACCCCGCCGACGAGCCGCTCCCCCCGCGGGTGCTGGTCGTCGACCCCGACGGGGACGCGGCCGAGCTCTGGGCCCGCGTCATCGAGACCGGCGGCCACCAGGTCGACCGGCTGGCGGGCGACGCGGTGATCCCCCAGCTGCGACGCACGCCCTACGGCTGCGCGGTGATCAACGCGTCGCAGTCGGGTGGGGCATCGAAGGGCTTCCAGCTCGTCGACTCGATCCGCAACGACGAGGAGCGCCAGGCCCGCCGGGTCGGGTTGGTGCTGGTGCTGCCCAACGCCAAGAACCGGATCTTCGCCTGGGAGAGCGGCATCGACGAGATGCTGGTGATGCCGATCGACGCCGATCGGTTGATCGCCACCGTGTCCGACGTGCTCGGTCGCACCCGCGCCGAGCGCATCGAGCACCGTGAGGCGTGCCTCGCCGCTGCCCGCCGCGGCGACCCGCTCGACTAGTCGGAGGCGAAGTTCTCCCAGTAGCGGCTGGGACGCGGGCCGACCTGGCCCTGGTACTTCGAGCCGAGCTCGCCCGAGCCGTAGGGCCGGTCGGCGGGGGTGGTCATGCGCAGGAACGAGATCTGGCCGATCTTCATCCCCGGGTAGAGCGTGATGGGCAGGCTGGCCACGTTGGACAGCTCGAGGGTGAGCTGACCGTCCCAGCCGGCGTCGACGAACCCGGCGGTGGAGTGGATGAGAAGGCCGAGCCGGCCGAGGCTCGACTTGCCCTCGAGCCGAGCCACGAGGTCGGCGGGGAGGGCCACGCGCTCCGACGTGGAGCCGAGCACGAACTCGCCCGGGTGGAGCATGAACGGGTGGTCGTCGTCGACGAGGTGCACCAGCTCGGTGAGCTCCTCGAGGTTCTGCTTCACGTCGATGTGGCCCATCGTGTGGTTGCGGAACACACGGAAGTAGCGGTCGAGGTGGAGATCGACGGACGAGGGCTGGATGCACGACTCGTCGAGCGGGTCGATCACGATCCGCCCGGCGGCGAGCTCGTCACGGATGGTGCGGTCCGAGAGGATCATCGCCGGCCGACCCTAGTGCCCGGAGCGGTCGTGGCTCCCGCTCCCGGACCCGATGATCACACGGGGCGCTGGCGCTCCCGCTCGACCACCCGCTCGCCACGGTCACTGCTGACGAGGGTGGTGAACAGCGAGACGATCAGGCCGACCCCACCCACGATCATCAGGATCCAGCCGGCGGCGTTGATGTCCAGGCCCTCGGCCTCGGCGGTGACGGCGAACGCCAGGATCGCCCCCACCGCGACCAGCAACAGGCTCGCTCCGATCGCTCCGGTGCGCATGTCGACCTCCTCGGTGACGCGTCCGGCCGGTGCCGGACGCTCTGCGTGAGGAGCAGGGCTACCCCGGGGGGCGGATCGGAAACGCCGTCAGCTCGTCAGCGGAGCGGTGGCGCGGGTCGCGACCGACGTGAGGACGTCGTCGGTGAGCACGGGGAGGCTCTGCGCCACCAGCACCACGCCGGGGGTGACCGGGACCCAGATCTCGAGCACGGCCCCCGATGCGTCGTCGCGCACGGCGAGGGCACCGACGGGGGTCGACAGCTCCTCGGTGGAGGCGCCGGGGACGCCGGCCCGCAGTCGGACCAGGTCGTCGCGCTCGGGGGCTCGCAGCAGCACGGTGACGGTGAGCCGCTCGCCGCTCTGGTACCACTGGCACTGGTCGGCGATCACCGGCGGGTTGGTCGACCAGCCGCTCAGCCCGGTGATCTCGGCCAGCGCGTCGGGACCGAGCAGGGAGCACGGCCCGTCGGGCGCCTCCGGCCACGACACGGGCGGGGCGCCGTCGAGCACCCCGATGACCGGGGCGGTGGTCGTCGTCGTCGAGGGCGTCGCGTCGGTCGCAGCCGTGTCGTCGGCGCCGCTGCAGGCCGCCACGACGACCAGGACCACCAGGCTCAGCGCTCGGAACCGCACGACCGCATCATGGCCTCCACCGGCCAGCCGGTGGTCGCGATGGCCTAAGATGGGCGGCCTCGCGGATGTAGTTCAATGGTAGAACATCAGCTTCCCAAGCTGAGAATGCGGGTTCGATTCCCGTCATCCGCTCCATGTGATGTCGCGAGACATCGAGGACAGTCCGGACCTGCATCAGGGTCCGGGCTGTCGTGGTTTTCGGGGTCCGGTGGGTCCGCCTGGGGGTCGTCCGGTGCCGTGGTAGCGGCGGTTGGGGTCGATGGTGAGGGCGCGGAGCAGTTCGCCGGTGGTGGCGTGGATGACGCGCACGTCGAGGTCGTCGATGAGCAGGATGACGGGGGTCTGGTCGAGGGTTCGTCCGAGGCCGATGTGGTGGAGCTGTGCGTTGACGCGTAGCGAGACGCTGCCGGCGTTGACGCGGTCGCGGCGGATCCGGGACTGGGTTGGGGGATGGCTGGCCGGGGTGGCTTTGGGTCGGGCCTGGTAGGTGGCGGCGGGGGTGACGCGCGCGGACAGGGAGCGGTGGGGGCGGTGGTGGTTGTAGATCTCGACGAAGCGGTCGAGTTGGGTTTGTAGGTCGGCGAGGTCGACGGCGCCGCGTTGGGTGCGGAGCCATTTCTTGAGGGTCTGTTGGAAGCGTTCGACCTTGCCGCAGGTGGTGGGGTGGTTCGGCCGGGAGTTCTTCTGGCGCACGCCGAGAGCGGCCAGTTCGGTCTCGAGACCGTTGCGTGAGCTGCGCCCGCCGTTGGCGAAGCGAGTGGTGAACACCAGACCGTTGTCGGTCAGCGTGGAAGCGGGAATCCCGTGGCGGGCGGTCGCAGCTCGAAACGCGGCCACCACGGCGGCGCCGGTGACGGGGCGGTGGGCGGTGACCGACAAGGCGTAGCGCGAGTGGTCGTCGAGCCAGGTGAGGATCTCGGCGTCGGTGTGGTCGGTGAGGCGGTGGTGGGTGACGTCGGCTTGCCAGGTCTCGTTGGGTTGTTCGGCCTCGAAGCGCACGTAGGACGACTTGGGTTTCTTGCGGGGCTCGTCGACCACGAGGTCGTGGCGGCGCAGGATCCGGTAGATGGTCGCTCGCGACACGGTGATGTGGTGGTGGTGCTCGAGGTGCCAGCGGATCGTGTCGGCCCCCGCGTCGAGCCCGTCGCCGCTCAGCCGGGCCCGCAGCGCGACGACCAGATCGACCACCGCTGCGGGGGTGGCGTCGGGGCGGGTGTGGGGTCGCCGCGATCGGGGCTCGAACGCGGTGTCGCCCTCGACGCGATAGCGAGCGACGAGCTCATAGACCCACGAGCGAGCCACCCCGTAGGAACGGGCGACCTCGGTGGGTGACCGACCCTCCAACACGACCGCAGTGATGACCAGCCGGGCTTTGGACACCCACCAACGATGTGTCCTCTATGACGCGCGACATCTGTCCTGGATGTCCTGAGACACGACACCGTCATCCGCTCCAGTTGGGTTCTGGGCCTGTGACGTGTTCTCGCGGATGTCGTACCCCTTCCCTCGAGCAATGCGGGATGACGCACGACTCGGCACTGCACCGATCAGTCCGGGTCGACGCCAGCGGGACCCACGACGACGACGGTGGCGTCGTCGGCGCCACCCGTGCCGGCCAGGGAGCTGAGGTGCGCTCGCACCACCTCGGCCGTCGCGGATGGCGACGGCCCCGCCGCGGCGATGGCCTCCACCAACCCGGACTCCTCCCACCGCGAGCCGTCGACGACCGACTCGGTGACTCCGTCGGTGTAGAGCACAAGGACGTCTCCGGCGTCGAGGAACACCATGTCCTTCGCCGGGCGCACCCGCGGGAAGACCCCGAGGAGCTGCCCGGATCCGGTCGCCGCCGC
>DATHSN010000317.1:0-2765 GCA_035464115.1 Acidimicrobiales bacterium
CTCGACCTGGCTCGTCTGGCCGGTGTCCCTCGTGCGCTGACGGGCGACGACCCGCTGCCCTCCGACGCCCCTGGCTCGGCCGCCGGGCGCCTGGTCGAGGGCGCAGTCGCCCGGCGCCGCGATCTGCACGTGGCGATCGACGCCCTGGCCGCCACCGAGGTGTTGCTCGACCATGGCGTCATCACGCTGTGGCCCGACACGCCCGGGGCGCTGGCGGCGCTGGCGCTGACCGCCGGAGCCGAGCACGACGACGCCGTCCGCGTCCTGGCCGGGACGGGGTCGCCGCGGGGCGCGGCATCCCACCTGGGGCGGCTCCGCGCGGTGGGGGGCTGGGTGGCGCTCCGCCAGGGGCGCTGGGCCGACGCCACCAGCGTGGTCGACGAGCTGCGGGAGCGACCCCTCCCCGTCCGCGAGCGCCTGTTGGTCGCCGGGCTCGACGTGGCGCTCGTCCACCGTGGCGGCGACCAGGCGGCCATGGAGCGGTCCCTCGAGGCGGCCCTCGACGTGGTCCGGCGGCACCCGGTCGATCTCACCTCGCTCATGGCCCACACCGAGATCGCGCTGCTGTGCGCCCGGTTGGGGATGCCCCGACGGTCCCGCTCCCTGCTCGGGCAGCTGGCCGACGCGACGGCCACGGTGAGCCCGGGGCAGCCGTTCCACTCGGTGGTCGCCGCCGGCACGGCCCTCGCCGGCCTGCTCCTCGAGGACGCCGAGCTGGCGCTCGACGGTGCCGACGCCCTCCGACCGTCCGTCGTGCCCGCCCTGTCCGCCGCCGCTCCGGTGATCGCGGGGATCGCCCGAGGCGAGGTCCCGGACGACGCGCCGCAGGTCGCCTGGGCGCTGGTCGATGCCGGCCTGGTCCTCGACGCGGCCATCGTCGCGGGACAGGCCGCGCTCAACGCCACCACCGGCGAGCAGGCCGCCCCGTCGCTGAAGGCGGCGCGCGAGATCCGGGCCCGGTTGCCTCGCCGCGGCGCCGACGAGGCCGTGGGCGTCGGCGCGCTCTCCGACCGCGAGCGCGAGATCGCCGCCCTCGTCGTCGAGGGACACACCTACAAGGACATCGGGGCCCGGCTGTTCATCTCGGCCAAGACGGTCGAGCACCACGTGGCCCACATCCGGACCAAGCTCGGGGTGGCGACCAGGGCCGAGATGCTCTCGACCCTGCGCGCCGGTCTCCCCACCTGATCGAGGAGGCACCCGTGCTCACGACCGTCCCCCCGCCCACCGACCGACCGTTCCTCTTGTCGGTCACCGGCACGAACGGCAAGACCTCGGTGACGACGTTCACCCACCAGATCCTCGCCGGGTGCGGCTGGCCGGTGGCGTCGTACACGTCGTTCGGCGTGATCAGCCCCGATCGCACGGTCACACCGGTCGAGATCGAGCGCACCCCTGAGTTCCTGCCCGACATGATCGCCGGCGAGCACGCCAAGGGAGCCACCGCCATGGCCCTCGAGTCGTTCTCCGGGGCGTTGGCGGTGGGCCTCTACCAGCGGGTGGCCGTCGACACCGCCATCTGCACCGGCATCGAGAGCGACCACCTCGACTTCCACAAGACGTTCGAGAACTACCGCGACGCGAAGCTGCGGCTGTTCCGACAGGCGCTGCGCCCCGAGGGCATCGCCATCGTGCCCGCCGAGGCCCCCCAGGCCGACACGGTGGTGGCCGCGGCGCGGCAGCGGGGCATCCGCACGTGGATCCTCGGACCCGACCACGAGATCTCGCTCCGGGATCCGGCGGTGCGCGGCGACCGCACCACCGGGCGCCTCGCCATCGAGGGCCACGACCTCGGTCCGGTGACCTTCCCCTTCCCGGACCGGATCGCCGTCACCAACGCGCTCCTGGCCCTCGCTGCGGTCATCGCGGTGGGCGCCGACGTCGACGCCGCGGTCGCCGCGGTCGCCGGCCTCACGCCACCCGAGGGACGCCTCCAGCTGGTGTCGCAGGCCCGGGGGATCACCGTCATCGCCGACTCGGCCCACAACCCGGGGGCGGTGCGCACCGCGCTGCTGGCGTGCCGCGACCGGCGGCCGGCGCGCATCATCGTCGTGTTCGGCGCGGGAGGTGAGCGCGACCGCCAGAAGCGCCCCGAGATGGGACGCGTCGCCGCCGAGCTGGCCGACCTGGTGGTGCTCACCGACGACAACCCCCGGCGCGAGCACCCCGGGCGCATCCGGGCCGAGATCCGACCGGGGTGCCCGGCCGCCATCGAGGTCCCGCGACGCGTCGACGCCATCCGGGCCGCCCTCCACATGGCCCGCGCCGGCGACCTCGTGCTGCTCGCCGGCAAGGGCGACGAGACCACCCAGAGCATCGCCGGCGTCGACCACCCCCACGACGACCGCGAGGTGGCCCGCCGGGTCCTCGCCGAGCTCTGAGGCCCGACGCGACGGCGGCCGCCCCCGAGGGGACGGCCGCCGCTGCTCGGTGATGACCGGTCAGTCCACGAGGCCCTCGACATCGTCGATGTCGTCGGCGTCGTCGACGAGAAGGTCGCCGCTCAGCTCCTCGGGCTCCATCACGTCGACCTCGTCAGCGGTGACCGTGTCGAGTCCCGCCTCGGCGGCCGTCTGCGGGCGGAGGTTGGGGTTGTTCTCCTGCGCCGCCCGGAGGCGCTCCTCGAGCTCCGGGGACTTGAAGTGCTCGCCGGGCTGGGCCGCCCTGGTCCCGTCGATCGGGCCGGTGCCCTCGACGAACGTCGGCTCGGGCTCGCCCCAGCCGGCACCCTCGGTGCCGCCGCCTTCGACCTCGCCGGCGCCTTC
>DATHSN010000318.1:0-2423 GCA_035464115.1 Acidimicrobiales bacterium
TGATCACCACCCGCTCGCCCGCCCCGGCGCGCCGCACCTCGGCCGCAACCTGGTTGCGCAGCTCGCGCACACCGACGCGGTCGAGCGCGGGGTCGGGTGCGAGCGGATCGTCCACCGCCGCACCGTAGCACTCGTGTACACATCACGAGTGGCGAGCCTGCAGCAGCCCGTCCTAGGGTCCCGCCCGGGTCGAGGACGGCCGTCCCGACCGACGAGCGAACCCACAGGGGGACAACGTGAACTTCGCGTTCAGCGAGGAGCAGGAGGAGCTGCGGCGCATCACCCGCCAGTTCCTGGAGTCGAAGTCCGACGAGTCGGCCGTGCGCGAGCAGATGGAGACCGAGAACGGCTTCGACGCCGCGGTCTGGGCCCAGATGGGCGCCGAGATGGGCCTGCAGGGCCTCATCGTCCCCGAGGAGTACGGCGGCCAGGGCTACGGCTACGTCGAGCTCATCGTCGTGCTCGAGGAGATGGGTCGCCGCCTGCTCTGCGCCCCCTACTTCTCCACCGTGGTGCTCGCCGCCAACACGCTGCTCCAGTCGGGTGACGACGCCGCCAAGTCGGCGCACCTGCCGGGCATCGCCTCGGGTGAGACCATCGCCACCCTCGCCTTCACCGAGCCCTCGGGTCGCTGGGACGAGGCCGGCATCACCCTGCCCGCCACCGCCTCGGGCGACGGCTGGACCCTCACCGGCGAGAAGAGCTTCGTGCTCGACGGCCACACCGCCAACCTCATCTTGGTGGCGGCCCGCACCGACGCCGGCGTGTCGCTGTTCGCGGTCGACGCCGACGCCTCGGGCCTCACCCGCACGCCGCTGTCCACCATGGACCAGACGCGCAAGCAGGCCAAGCTCACGTTCGACAACACCCCCGCCACCCTCATCGGCACCGACGGCGGCGGTTGGGACGTGCTGTCCACCGTCCTCGACCTGGCTGCGGTGGCCCTCGCCGCCGAGCAGGTGGGCGGCGCCCAGGAGTGCCTCGACATGTCGGTCGAGTACGCCAAGGTCCGGGTCCAGTTCGGCCGGCCCATCGGCTCGTTCCAGGCCATCAAGCACAAGTGCGCCGACATGCTCCTCGAGGTCGAGTCGGCCAAGTCGGCCGCCTACTACGCCGGCTGGTGCGCCTCGGAGATGAACGACGAGCTGCCGTCGGTCGCCAGCCTGGCCAAGGCGTACTGCTCGGAGGCCTACTTCCACGCCGCCGCCGAGAACATCCAGATCCACGGCGGCATCGGCTTCACGTGGGAGCACCCCGCCCACCTGTACTTCAAGCGGGCCAAGTCGTCCGAGCTGCTCTTCGGCGACCCCGCCTACCACCGCGAGCAGCTGGCCCAGCGCATCGGGATCTAGCTCCGCCCCATCGGGGGACCAACGGTGGCGCCACCTCTGCGGGGTGGCGCCACCGTCGCGTCCGGGGTCGGACCGAGGTGAGCGCAGAGCGCAGAGCGCAGAGCGCCCGCCGGTAACCTCCGACCCGATGGAGATCGTGGTGTGGGTCGTCGGTGGGCTCGTGGTGTTCGCCATCGCCGCGGTGGCGGTCGGGCGGGTGACGGCGGCCCTCGCGTCCGACGAGGACCGCGCCGTCTACGACGTCGAGCAGTCGGTCGACTTCGTCGCCGAGGCCCTCCCCGGCGAGATCACCGCCGAGCTCAGCTACGACGACGTCCGCGTGATCCTGCGGCTCTACCACGACTTCCTGCACGCCAAGGGGCTCGCCACGACCGCGGGCGAGGACGACGGCACCCGCGGTCCGCTCGTCATCGGCACCGAGGAGGCCGTCGACTACGTCGTGTGGCGGGCCCAGCTCGCCGAACGGCCCTTCGCCCCCGACCACGTCGCGGCGGTCGTCGAGGCCCAGCTCGAGTACTTCGCCGCCATCGGCGTCATCGGCGAGCCGGTCGACGGCCCCGAGGACGAGCTCGACGATCTCGACGACCGCGACACCCCTGAGCGGCCACCGACCGCCTGAGCGGATTTCGGCGCGAAGTCGCGTGCGAACCGGGCGCCGGTCTGGCTACGGTGTCGCCACCGAAGAAAGGAGGTGGTCCAGCTGAGTAGTCACTTGTTCTCTGGGACCTCGGAGGTGGCTGGCCGCTAGGACGGCCCGCTGGACCACCAGGCGAAACCACGCCATCCACCCTCGGGAGCCGGCGGCCGGGACTTGGTCCCGCCCGGCAACACCACGCCGTCCCGGGCTTCCAGTCAGTCAGTGTCGAGGGGGAGGTGCATGCGCACCTCCCCCTCGTCGCGTCCGGGTGAGAGCCACCCCGGGGGCTGCGTATGCTCGGCGACCATGGAGCGTCCCGGGAAGTTCGAACACCACCGCTTCGTCGGCGACAAGCGGAACCAGGTCGTCTACGACCTCGATGCCGACGACGTCGACCCCGAGCGCATCGAGGAGCTCATGGCGGCCGAGACGTT
>DATHSN010000319.1:0-9326 GCA_035464115.1 Acidimicrobiales bacterium
GTCGGCGCGCGCCGACGTCCACGACGCGCTCGCCGGGCTGGGCTACGCCCCCGAGGAGATCCGCGAGGCGCTGCGCGACCTGCCCGCCGACGGCGACGCCTCGCTGCTGTTGAAAGAGGCGCTGCGACGCCTGGCGGTGGCGCGGTGAGAGAGGAGCTGTTGCGCCCCGACGCCACCGACGACGACCTCGTCGTCGAGGGGCCGGTGCACCGCCCCGCCGACGGGCCCGACGACGACGCCGGCCTGCGGCCCCGCCGGCTGGCCGACTTCGTGGGCCAGGCCGAGCTGAAGGACCACCTCGCCATCGTGCTCGAGGCCGCCCGGCGTCGGGGCCAGGCGTCCGACCACCTGCTCTTCGCCGGGCCGCCGGGGCTGGGCAAGACCACGCTGGCCGGCATCGTCGCCACCGAGATGGGCGTCGCCCTGCACGTCACCTCGGGCCCCGCCCTCGAGCGCGCCGGCGACCTCGCCGCCATCCTCACCCAGCTCGGCGATGGCGACGTGCTCTTCGTCGACGAGATCCACCGCCTGTCGCGCGCCGTCGAAGAGGTCCTCTACCCGGGCATGGAGGACTTCCAGATCGACATCGTGCTCGGCAAGGGCCCCGCGGCGCGGTCGCTGCGCCTCGACCTGCCCCGGTTCACGCTGGTGGGGGCCACCACCCGCACCGGGCTCATCTCCAAGCCGCTCCTCGACCGCTTCGGCCTGGTGGCCCGGCTCGACTACTACACCGCCGCCGATCTCGAGGCCATCGTGGCCCGCGCCGCGGGGATCCTCGACGTCGCCCTCGACCGTGGTGGCGCCGCCGAGATCGCCCGGCGGGCGCGGGGCACGCCCCGCATCGCCAACCGGCTGCTGCGCCGCGTCCGCGACTTCGCCGAGGTGCGCGCCGACGGTCGGGTCGACCACGACACGGCGCGGGCCGGCCTCGCCCTGTTCGGGGTCGACGAGCTCGGACTCGACAAGGTCGACCGGGCCATCCTCTCGGCGCTGTGCGAGCGCTTCGCCGGCGGTCCCGTCGGGCTCTCCACCCTCGCCATCAGCGTGGGCGAGCCGGCCGAGACCGTCGAAGACGTCTACGAGCCGTTCCTCATCCAGCTCGGCCTGCTGCTGCGGACCCCCCGCGGCCGCGTCGCCACGCCCTCGGCGTGGAGCCACCTCGGCGTCGAGGCGCCCTCGGGTCCCACCGACGGACCCCCCAGCCTGTTCGGCTGACGCCCGGCCGGGCCCTACCCTGCGTGCGCCATGGACGTCGCCGACCTCGACTACGAGCTCCCGGAGCACCGCATCGCGCAGCAGCCGGTCGAGCCGCGCGACGCGGCCCGGTTGCTCGTCGACCGCGGTCCGGGCCGCGCACCCGACCACCGCCAGGTCGCCGACCTGCCGTCGCTCCTGGGCCCCGGCGACGTCATGGTGGTGAACGACACCCGGGTGCTGCGGGCCCGGCTCCGGCTGCAGAAGGCCACCGGCGGGGCGGTCGAGGTGCTCCTGCTCGAGGCCACCGTCGACGGCTGGGAGGCGCTGGTCCGCCCGAGCCGCAAGGTCCCGCCCGGCACCGAGCTGCTCGTCGCGGGCAGCGAGGCCCCGCTGGTCCGCGTCGACGACGACCTCGGCGACGGTCGCCGCCGGGTCCGCCTGCTCGCCGGCGGCGACGACCTCGAGGTGCTCGAGCGCCACGGCGACGTCCCGCTGCCGCCCTACGTGCGCGAGCGCCTGGCCGACCCCGAGCGCTACCAGACGGTCTACGCGGCCCGGCCCGGCTCGGTCGCCGCCCCCACCGCGGGGCTGCACCTCACCCCGGCCGTGCTCGACGGGTGCCGCGACGCAGGCGTCGAGATCCACCGCGTCGAGCTGGGGGTGGGGCTCGGCACGTTCCGACCGATCGCCGTCGACCGGGTCGAGGACCACGAGATGCACGAGGAGCGCTACGTCGTCCCCGAGACCACCCTCGCCGCCTGCCGGCGCGCCCGACGGGTGCTCGCGGTCGGCACCACCTCGGTGCGGGCGCTCGAGTCGGCGGCCGCCACCGGCCGCCTCGAGGGGCGCACCGACCTGTTCATCCACGGCGACCACCCGTGGCGCATCGTCGACCTGCTGCTCACCAACTTCCACGTCCCCCGGTCGTCGCTGCTCGCCATGATCGACGCGTTCGTGGGACCACGGTGGCGCGACCTCTACGCCGAGGCGCTGGCGGGCGACTACCGCTTCTTGTCGTTCGGCGACGCCATGGTGCTGCGTCGCAGCCGCGGTGGCGAGCGCCCGATCCCCGGCGAGGACCAGCCGTGAAGCACATCCTCACCGTCGAGGCCCAGGAGGGTCGGGCCCGCGCCGGGCGGGTCGTCACCCCCCGCGGCGAGTACCGCACCCCCGTGTTCATGCCGGTGGGGACCCGGGGCGCGGTGCGCACCCTCGCCGCCGACGACCTCGAGCGACTCGGCGTGCAGATCGTCCTCGGCAACACGTACCACCTCATGCTGCGCCCCGGCGCCGACCTCATCGACCGCCTCGGCGGCCTGCACGGGTTCACCGACTGGGGCGGGCACGTCCTCACCGACTCGGGTGGCTACCAGATCCTCTCGCTCGAGCCGAAGATCGACGACGAGGGGGCGGTGTTCCGCAGCACCTACGACGGCTCCACCCACCGGCTCACACCCGAGGGCGCGGCCGAGATCCAGTGCGCCCTCGGCTCCGACATCCAGATGGTGCTCGACGTGTGCCCACCGCTGCCGTCCCCGCCCGAGGTCGTGCGCGCCGCGGTCGACCGCACGTCGCTGTGGGCGGCACGGGGTCGTGCCGCGTTCCTGGCCGAGCGCGAGCGTCGCCTCGACTCGGGTCGCGACCCGGCCCAGTTCGGCATCGTCCAGGGCGGGGTCGACGCCGCGCTGCGCGTCGAGAGCGCCCGGCGCACGGTCGAGGTGGGCTTCGACGGCTACGCCGTCGGCGGCTTGTCGGTGGGGGAGACGCGCGACCAGATGGTCGAGGCCCTGGCCGCCGCGGTCGACGAGCTCCCGGCCGACCAGCCCCGCTACTTCATGGGGCTCGGCGACCCCGTCGGCCTGGTCGAGGCCGTCCACCTCGGCATCGACATGTTCGACTGCGTGCTGCCCACCCGACTGGGCCGCCACGGCACGGTGCTCACCTCCGAGGGGCGCATGAACCTGCGCAACGCCCGGTTCGCCACCGACGACGGACCCCTCGACCCCGGGTTCCCCACCGACCCCAGCGGGCGCTACTCGCGGGCCTACCTGCGCCACCTGCTCTCGGTCGACGAGCCCACCGCGGCGCGGGTCCTCACCCTGCACAACGTGGCGTGGACGCTCGATCTGGTCGACTCCATGCGCGCCGCCATCGTCGACGGGACCTTCGCCGACCGGCGGCGGCGCATCCTCGACGTGTGGGCGCCCCGTCGCGCCGGCGACGGCCACGGGGCCGACTAGCCTCCGTCACCGGCCCTGACCCCTGGAGGACCGTCATCGTGGGCGGATTGATCCTGCTCGTCCTGCTCGCCGTCATGTGGGCGGTGCTCATCATCCCGCAGCAGCGTCGGCTGAAGCGCCAGCGCGAGCTGGTGGCGTCCATCAAGGTGGGCGACGACGTGATGATCGCCGCCGGCATCTACGGGACCGTCACCGGTGAGGACGACGACGATCTGTTCCTCGAGATCGCTCCCGCCGTCGAGATCCGCGTCTCGCGGGCCGCCGTCGCCCAGAGGGTCGAGTTCGAGGACGTCGACGACACCGAGACCGGCCGGTCCGACAGCTGATGCGTCGCTCCGAGGCGCTGCCGCTGGCGGCGATGGTGCTCGTCACCATCGCCGCGCTGGCGTTCACGTT
The DNA here is from genome assembly GCA_035464115.1 of Acidimicrobiales bacterium. Lineage (GTDB taxonomy): Bacteria > Actinomycetota > Acidimicrobiia > Acidimicrobiales > SKKL01 > DATHSN01. The sequence continues at coordinate 3,834 of DATHSN010000319.1, forward strand.
CGTCAACGACAACCGGCCGCTGCTCGGCCTCGACCTCCAGGGCGGGGTGTCCGTGGTGCTCCAGCCCACCGAGGAGGTCGACGAGGAGCAGATCGACCAGGCCATCGACATCATCCGCCGCCGGGTCGACGCCCTCGGCGTGGCCGAGCCCGACATCTCGCGTCAGGGCAGCACCGTGCTGGTGCAGCTGCCCGGTGTCGACGACCCGCAGCGGGCGCTCGACCTCGTCGGCCAGACCGCCGAGCTGCGGTTCCGGCCCGTGCTCGACATCATCCCGCCCGAGGGCATCGACCTGTCCGAGAGCCTGGCCACCACGACGACCGCGGCGGGCGACACCACCGACACCACGACCGGCGACACGGACGAGACGACGCCCACCACGGTCGACCCGCTCGCCGATCTCCAGGCCCAGATCGATCGGCCCACCACCGCCCCCGAGGACGACGACCCCGACGTCGAGGTGATCCTGCCGCAGGTCGACGACGACGGCGAGGTCGTGCAGCGCTTCGTGCTCGGCCCGTCCGCGCTGCGCGGCGACGCCCTCAGCACCGCCAACGCCATCCTCCAGGGCATCTCGGAGTGGGTGGTCAACGTCGAGTTCCGCGGCGGGGCCGACGGGATCGACGGCTTCAACCAGATCTCGGCCAGCTGCCACGCCCGCACACCCCAGTGCCCCACCGGCCAGCTCGCCATCGTGCTCGACAGCGAGGTCGTGTCGGCCCCCGCCATCCAGCCCACCAACGCCACCTTCGTGCCCTTCTCCGCCGACCAGGTGGTCATCAGCGGTGGGTTCGACGAGGCCACGGCCAAGGACCTGGCGCTGGTCCTGCGCTTCGGCGCCCTCCCCGTCGAGCTCGAACCCCAGCAGACCCAGACGGTGTCGGCCAGCATCGGCGGCGACGCCCTCGACGCCGGCATCACCGCCGGCCTCGTCGGCCTCGCCCTCGTGGCCGTCTACATGCTCGCCTACTACCGCCTGCTCGGGTTGGTGGCCATCATCAGCCTGCTGGTGTCGTTCGCCCTGCTCTGGTCGATCGTCTCCTGGCTCGGCGAGACCCAGGGCCTCGCCCTCACCCTCGCCGGCGTCACCGGCCTCATCGTCTCCATCGGTGTGTCGGTCGACTCCAACGTCGTCTACTTCGAGAACATCAAGGAAGACGTGCGGGGCGGCCGCCCGGTGCGGTCGTCGGTCGAGCGCTCGTTCGCCGGGGCGTTCTCCACCATCGTCAAGGCCGACGTCACCACCCTCATCGGCGCCACCCTGCTCTACCTGCTCACCATCGGGCCGGTGCGGGGCTTCGCCCTCTACCTGGGCCTGGCCACCCTGCTCGACCTGGTGGTGTCCTACTTCTTGATGCGCCCGCTCGTGGTCTGGCTCGGGCGCTCGTCGCTGCGCGACCGGCCCCGTCTGCTCGGCATCCCCCTCGCCGACCCGGCCCCGGCGCCCGCCCCCGCCATGGCAGGAGGTGGCTCGTGAGCCTCAGGCACCGGCTCTACTCCGGCAACCCCGGCTTCGACTTCCGCCCCGCCTGGCGCCGCGCCCTCGTGGTGTCGGTGGTGCTCGTCGCCATCTGCGGCGCATCGCTCGCCGTGCGCGGCCTCGAGCTCGGCATCGACTTCGAGGGGGGCGGCGTGTGGGAGGTGCCCACCGACGACCTCTCGGTGGCCGACACCCGCGACGCGCTGCGCCCGGTCGGCCACGAGGACGCCCGCATCCAGGTGCTCACCGACGCCACCGGTGGCCGCTCCATCCGGGTCCAGGCCGGCGTCGACGCGGTCGACGACAGCCAGGACATCGCCGAGGCGCTGGCCGAGGCGGCCGGGGTGCCGGTCGGCGAGGTCGCCATCAACACCGTCGGGCCGTCGTGGGGCGACGAGATCACCAGCGCGGCCCAGCGGGCGCTGGTGTTCTTCTTCATCGCCATCGCGGCCTACATCGCCATCCGCCTCGAGTGGCGGATGTCGGTGGGCGCGCTCGTGGCCGTGGTCCACGACATCATCATCAGCGTCGGCATCTACTCGCTGTTCCAGTTCACGGTGACGCCGGCGACGATCATCGCCTTCCTCACCATCCTCGGCTACTCGCTCTACGACACGGTCGTGGTGTTCGACAAGCTGCGCGAGACGTCACGGCTGGTCGGCGTCGCCACCCGGCACACCTACACCGACATGGCGAACCACGCCACCAACGAGGTGTTCATGCGGTCGGTGAACACCAGCATCACGTCGCTGCTCCCGGTGGTGTCGATGCTCGTCGTCGGGTCGTGGCTCCTCGGCGCCGCTCCCCTCCAGGAGTTCGCGGTGGCGCTCACCGTGGGACTGCTCGTGGGTGCCTACTCGTCGATCTTCGTGGCCACCCCCGTGGTCGTGTGGCTCAAGGAGCGCGAGCCGGCCAACGTCGAGATCCGGCATCGGCTCGCCGAGCGCGGGATCGGCACGCCCACCCCCGCCGAGTCGGCCGAGGTGGCCGCGTCGTCCTACGTCACCGCGCCGGCGGCACCGCGGGTCCCGGGCGTGCCGTCGAAGGTGGCGCCCACGCCGGTGCCGCCCCGGCCGAGCGGTGCCGTCCCACCCCGGCCCCGCAAGAAGGGGAAACGGCGCTAGCCGGTAGTCTCGGCAGTGGGAACCGCCGGGCACCGGTCGGCGGTCGAGCGAGGAGGAGGCCCCGTGGCCACCGTGAACCGCGTGCTGCCGTGGCGCCGTGAGGCGGCGCCCACCGCGGTCGAGGTCGCGCCGTTGGTGGCGGGGTTCACCGGGCGGGCGGCCCGCAGCCAGGTCGCCGTGGTCACCCGGGCCTACGAGATGGCCCGCGACGCCCACGAGGGCCAGACCCGGGCGTCGGGCGAGGCCTACATCACCCACCCGCTGGCGGTGGCGCGCATCGTCGCCGATCTGGGCCTCGACGAGGTCACCATCGCCGCCGCGCTGTTGCACGACGCGGTCGAGGACACCGGTCTCGAGCTCGCCGACGTCGAGGCCGAGCTCAACGCCGAGGTGGCCCGCATCGTCGACGGCGTCACCAAGCTCGACCGGCTGAACTTCGACTCCAAGGAGGCCCAGCAGGCCGCCACCATGCGCAAGATGCTGGTGGCGATGGCCAAGGACATCCGGATCCTCATCATCAAGCTGTCCGACCGGCTCCACAACATGCGCACCATCGCCGCCATGCCGGCCTGGAAGCAGGCCCGCACCGCGCAGGAGACCATCGACATCTACGCCCCGCTGGCGCACCGCCTCGGGATGCAGGAGATGAAGACCCAGCTCGAAGACCTCGGGTTCGCCTCCATGCACCCGAAGCGCTACGCCGAGATCGACCACATGGTGTCCACCCGGGCGCCCGAGCGCGAGCTGTACCTCACCCAGGTGCTCGAGCAGGTGCGGGCCCGTCTCGCCGAGCTGCGCATCGAGGCCGAGGTCACCGGCCGCCCCAAGCACCTGTGGAGCATCTACGAGAAGATGGTCGTCAAGGGCCGCGAGTTCGACGACATCTTCGACCTGGTGGGCATCCGGGTCACGGTCGAGTCGGTGAAGGACTGCTACGCCGCGCTCGGCTCCATCCACGCCACGTGGAAGCCGGTGCAGGGGCGGTTCAAGGACTACATCGCCATGCCCAAGTTCAACCTCTACCAGTCGCTGCACACCACGGTGGTGGGACCCCAGGGCAAGCCGGTCGAGGTCCAGATCCGCACCCGCGAGATGCACACCCGCGCCGAGTTCGGCGTGGCCGCGCACTGGAGCTACAAGGACGGCTCGGCGGCCGAGGACATCGCCTGGCTCAACCGCATCATCGAGTGGCAACAGGAGACGTCGGACCCCACGGCGTTCATGGCCAACCTGAAGATCGACCTCGAGCAGGACGAGGTCTTCGTCTTCACGCCCAAGGGCAAGGTGGTCACCCTGCCGCTCGGGGCCACTCCCATCGACTTCGCCTACACGATCCACACCGAGGTCGGTCACGCCTGCATCGGCGCGCGGGTCAACGGGCGCCTGGTGCCGCTCGACACCAAGCTCGCGTCCGGCGACACCGTCGAGATCTTCACCTCCAAGGTCGAAGGGGCCGGACCGTCGCGCGACTGGCTCAACATCGCGGTCACGCCCCGGGCCACCAACAAGATCCGCCAGTGGTTCTCGCGCGAGCGGCGCGAGGAGGCCACCGAGACCGGGCGCGACGAGCTCGAGCGGGCGCTGCGGCGCGAGGGGCTCCCGGTCCAGAAGATCACCAACTCACCGCTGCTGGTCGAGGTGGCCGAGTCGCTCAACTACGCCGACCTCGACGCCCTCCACGCCGCGGTGGGCGAGAACCACGTGTCGGCCAAGTCGGTGGCCGGGCGGGTCGCCAAGGCGCTGCGCGGCGGCGAGCCCGACGTCGAGGAGCAGCTGCCCCGCACCGCGCGCACGCAACGCCCCCGCAGCGACCGGGGCTCGACCGGCATCCACGTCGAAGGCCTCGACGACGTCATGGTGCGCCTCTCGCGGTGCTGCACGCCGGTGCCCGGCGACGAGATCATGGGGTTCGTCACCCGGGGCCGGGGCGTGTCGGTGCACCGCGCCGACTGCGCCAACGCCATGTCGCTGTCGGCGGGGCAGGGCGACCGCCTCATCGACGTCGAGTGGGACTCGGCCCCGTCGGGGGTGTTCGTGGCCTCCATGGAGGTCAAGGCGCTCGACCGCTCGCGGCTGCTGCGCGACGTGAGCTCGGTGTTCGCCGACCACCACGTCAACATCATCTCGTGCACCACCACCACCGGCTCCGACCGCATCTCCAAGATGCGCTTCGACTTCGAGCTGGGCGACCCGTCGCACCTCCAGTCGCTGGTGTCCACGGTGAAGGGCATCGACAGCGTCTACGACGCCTATCGGATCCGCCCCGGCAAGGGCGGCTGAGGGGCGCTGCCCGCCGGGCCGGTGAGGGTGAGGATCACCGCCGCCTCGGCCCGGAGTCGGTGCGCGGCGTCGTGGCGTCCGAGGTCCTCGAGCTGCGCCGCGACGTCACGCCGCTCGGCGAGCTCGTGGTCGACGACGGCGCGCCCTGCGGCGTCGTCGAGCACCCGCCGGGGAACGTCGCTGGCGCCGAGGCCGTTCGCTGCTCCGGCGATCGGTCCGGTGGTGGGCGCGGTGGTGGCGGCGATGCCGGCGGCCTCGGCGTGCTGGAGGGCGGTGATCAACGACCGTGCCGCGGCCGCCGCCACCCCGTCGCCCGAGGCGCGGGCCGCGGCGAGGGTGCGGCGCGATCGCTCGAGGATCTGCGAGGCGAGCGAGTCGACGGCCATGGCGGGCACGCTAGGGACGTGCCCGGGGGCGGGGGAGCGGGTTTCGCGATCGGGCCGCCCGTGTCCTTTCCCGGTTCGGCTGCGCTCACCAAGATGTGAACGAGCACGATGACCTGACCCGCCGCCTCGCCGAGATGGGCCGCCACGAGGTCGATCCCGACGTGGCCGCCCGGCACCTGGCTGCCATGAGGGGCGTGGCGCCGAGCGCCGGTCGCTCCCGTCG
>DATHSN010000320.1:0-4524 GCA_035464115.1 Acidimicrobiales bacterium
CCGACGGGTCCACCACCGGGGTCGAGCTCGTCCACGACGGCGCGACCTACGTGGTGCGCTACGCCGCCAACCCCTGTGCCCGGCAGGTCTTCGACTCACCGACGGGCTGGGTGTTCGGTTCGTCGTGGGCCGACCACGTGCGCCTCGCAGCCGGCGCCGACCTGGCGGCGCTCGCGCCGGTGACGTCCGCCGAGCTGGCCCTCGCGCCGGACCCCCGGCCGGTGGACTGCGCCGTCGACGACGTGTTCGACCTCGGCCAGGAGCCGTACCCGTCGCTTCGCCTGGGGCTCGTCGGGGGCACGGCGACCGTGCTCGACGTGTCGACCGAGGAGGCCGGGAGGGCGCCCGGCGAGTACCCGTCCGCCCAGCTCGTCGACGGGGCCTGGACGACCGACACGGCCGCCACCGACGCCGAGGGCGAGTACCTCGCCTTCGTCGACGCCGACGGCCGGCCGGCGGTGGTCGAGCAGGGCCCCGAGACGCTGCGCGTCGCCGTGCTCGACGGCGCGGCGACCGAGATCGTCGACCCGCGCCGACCCGTCGTCGGGGCCGCGGTGCAGAGCGCGGCGTGGGCCGACCAGACGGCGTGGATCGTCACCCGGGATTCGGGTCGCGAGAGCGGATTTCGCGTCGGGGTCTGGCGCTCGACGTCGGTCGCCGAGGATCAGGTGCCCACCTGCGACCTCGCGCCGGGGGCGCTGTGCCCGGGCGTGGATCTCACGCTCGTCGACGGCTACCCCGACTTCGCGGGGGCCGACCTGTCGGGCGCCGATCTGCGCGCGGCGGTCCTCGGCGACGGCAACTTCGACGGGGCGTCGTTCCGGGGCACCCTCCTCGGCGACGCTCGCGCGAGCCGCGGGGCCAGCTTCGTGGGGACCGACTTCACCGGCGCCGGTCTTCGCGGCGCGAGCCTGTCGGGGCTCGACGGCGTGGTGCTGACGGGGGCGGCCCTCGAGTTCGCGTTCCTCGACCTCGTCGGGTTGCCGGCGTCGCTCGCCGACGTGGCCCTCTCGCGGGCGTCCCTGCGGTTCGATCCGGCGCTGGGCCCGCTCGACCTGTCGGGGCTCGACCTCACCGACGCCAACGTCGGCGCCACCTTCGGCGACGACCTGCTCGTCATCGGCGACCTGCGCGGCGCCATCGTCGAGGGGCTCGATCTCGATCGGGTGGACCTGCGCCAGGCGAACCTCGAGGGGATCGACCTGTCGCTGGTGACCCTGGGCGAGGAGTCGATCTGCCCCGACGGCTCGGCGCCGACCGGAGAGCGGAGCTGGGAGCTGCGTTGCGGGTGAGCGGACCTGCCCCGGTTGGTCCCGGCGCCCGCCGTGATCGGGGTGTGATCGAGCTGTGATCGGCGGTTCGTAGGTTCCGGCGCGTGACGAGCATGCGACGAGGGTGCGGGGTCCTGGCGGTGCTGGTGGTGCTGGCGGCGGCGTGCTCCGGCGACAGCGGTGGTGGTGGCGGTGATGCAGCGGGCGCGGCTGCGCCGACGACGACGACGGCTCCGGCCGTCGCGACGACGGCGGTGCCGACCACCACCACGACCACCGAGCCCGAGCCCGAGCCCGAGCCGTTCCCGGTCGGCGCCGCGTGGGAGTCCGCCGACATCGACCTCGGCGCCGACACGTGGATCCGGGATGTCGCCGCAGCGGGCGACACGGTGTGGGCCGTGGGCCGGCGGGACAACGCGCCGTTGGCGCTGCGCTCGGTCGGCGGCGGGCCGTTCGAGGTCGTCGACCTCGGCCCGCCGCCCGGCTCCGGTGACATCGTGCTCCTCGGTGCGGCGGGTGGCGTTGACGGCGCGCTGATCTTGTTCGGCCTGCGGGGCAGTGACTGCTTCGGCGGGCTCGCGGTGGAGGGCGGGTTCACTCGCGGTGCGCTGTGCCGGGTGAACCGGGGTGCGGTGTTCGCCTCGAGCGACGGCGGCGCCACGTTCACCTACGTCGAGCCTCCCGAGATGGTGCTCGGCGGTCGCCAGAGCGTCGACCTGCGCGCCGCGGTCCACGACGGCGAGCAGTTCGTGGCGGTCGGCACGGTGCGCGGCCCCGACTGGCACGCACGGATGTGGACCTCGCCCGACGGCGTGACGTGGGCGGCCGCCGGTGAGCTGCGTGACCCCGACGGCTCCACGTCGGCGATCGACGTGCGCCACGCCGGCGACACCCTCCTGGTGCACTACGAGGCGCACCCCTGTGCTCGCGACGCCAACTTCAACACCCCGGGCTACGTCCTCGGCTCCGATTGGCCCGAGCACGCGCGCCTGGCCGCGGGCCCCGGCCCGGCGTCGCTCGCGCCGGTGACCTCCGCCGACCTCGAGCTGGTGCCGGCCCCCCGACCGGTCGACTGCGCGGTCGACGACCCGTTCCTCCTCGCCCGGGAGCCGTATCCGGCGTTGCGGATCGCGAGCGCGGGCGACGCGCTCGTGGTGGTCGACGACTCGAACGACGAGGCCGGCCGCGTGGCCGGAGAGACCGGTGTGGCACAGCGGGTCGACAGGTCGTGGGAGCTCGAGATGGTGGCGACCGGCGACGCCCACGCGTTGATCGACGTCGTCGACATCGACGGGCGGCCGGCACTGCTCGAACGGGAGACGAGTGGCGGTCTCAAGCGGCTGCTGGTCACCGTCAGCGGTGACGACGGGTGGAGCGCCCGCGAGTCGGCGAGCCCCGTGCTCCGCGACTCTCCGCTCATCGGTGGAGCGGTCTGGTCGGGTGACCGAGTTGTCCTGGTCGCCCACCGGGGGGTGGACGGTGACGAGCAGCGCCGCCGTGAGATCCTGGTGCGGACCTCGGCACCCGTCGACCGGTAGGCCCCGACGCATCGATGGGCTGCGGGCGAGCGCTCGGGCCTGAGCGCAGTCAGCCGGCCGACCGCAACCGGGCCGCCACCTCGTCGGCCGCTCGGTCGCCCGAGCGGATGGCGCCCTCGATGAACCCGCCCCACCGGTCGGCGGTCTCCGTGCCGGCCCAGTGGATCGGGCCCACGGGGTCGGCGACCCCGGCGAGCAGCGTCGAGGTGGTGCCCGGGGTGGGGATCGCCGAGTAGGCGCCGCCGCTCCACGCCTCGTCGTCCCAGCACACCTGCGCGACGTCCCGCGGTGAGGCGGCGGCCGGGCCGAACCACCGCGCGAAGGCGTCGAGGATCACCTCGCGGCGCGCGTCGGGGTCGAGCCGGCCGAGCTCGCGGCCCCGGCGGCCGCACACGAGGGTGGCGAGGACCGCTGGTCCGCCGGGCGGGGTGGCGTCGAACGCCAGCGGCACCGGCCCGCGGGCGTCGACCACGTCGCCCGACCACCCGGCGTCGCGCCAGAACGGCCGGTCGTACACGGCGAGGAGCTTCACCACCGAGCCCATGGGCATGCGCTGGAGGAGCTGCTGGCGGCGGCCGGGCAGGGCCGGGTCGAAGCGGATGCCGAGCACGTTGGGCGGCGGGACGGCGACCACGACCGCATCGGCGACCACCTCCCCGCCACCGTCGATCGACACGGTTGCCGGGGACCCGTCGTGCCAGGAGATCCGGGCGACCGGAGCGTCGAGGCGCAGGCGCTCGCCGAGCTGCTCGGCGAGGTGCCGGGCCGGACCGTCGGCGCCGCCGACGACCAGGTCCTGCTGGGCCGCGCCCTCGGTGCCGAGCAGCTTCAGGGTGCCGCCGGCGTCGGCGATCGACGCCAGGAGCGTGAGCATCGACACCTCGCTCAGCTCGACCGACAGCGACGTCACGAGCGAGGCGCGCACCAGGTCGCGGGCTGCGCGGCCGGGGATCCATCGCAGCCAGGCCTCGGCGGTGACGGCGTCGAGGCGCTCGGCGGCGGGCGCGTCCCAGGGCGCACCGACCGGCACCCGTCGTGCCGCCCGGTCGAGTCGGGCCAGGGCGAGGGCCGCGCCGGGCAGCGCCGACCACGGCCCCGGCACGAGCCGCGCCCGCCGCAGCTCGCCCCGGTCGCCGTCCCACCAGCCGGACCGGCCGTGCTCGGGCGTCGGGTAGGTGGCGGTGCCGGTGTCGCCGAGCAAGGTCCGGAACCGGTCGTGCTCGGCCCCCACCCACATCCCGCCGAGGTCGAGCGCCGTGCCGGTGGACCGGTCGGTCCGCACCCGCCCGCCGACACGGTCGCGCGCCTCGAGCACCACCACGTCGTGGCCCCGCTCCCGGAGCCTCGTCGCGGTGCGCAGGCCGGCGTAGCCGGCGCCCACGATGACCACCTCGGTTCGCATGACGCATGTTGTACAACAATTGTTGTATGTTGTCCACGTGCCCCGCGTCGTCGACGAGCAGCAGCGCCGGATCGAGCTGAGCGACGCCACCCTCGCCGTCGTCGCTCGGCACGGCGTGGCCGGTGTGACGATCCGTCGTGTGGCGGCCGAGCTGGGGCGGTCGACGGCGACCATCACCCACTACACGCCCGACCGTCGCTCCCTGCTCGACGCTGCAGTGGCCACCGCCCTCGACCGCCGTCGGGTGGAGGCCGAGCAGGTCGTCGCCGCGGCCGTGGACCCGCTGCGGGCGCTGCTCGCCTGGTCGGTGGGG
>DATHSN010000321.1:0-13407 GCA_035464115.1 Acidimicrobiales bacterium
CCGTCGACGAGCTGGGCGGACGGGTACTCGCCGGGCGCCCTCCCGGCCTCCTCGGTCGACACGTCGAGCACGGTCGCCGTGCCCCCGACGAGCCCCAGGCGCAGCGACGGGTACGGCTCCTGGCCGAGGTCGAACACGTCGTCGACGGCGCAGTCAACCGGCCGGGGGTCCGGCGCGAGGGCCAGCTCGGCGGACGTCACCGGCGCCAGCGCCGCCAGGTCGGCCCCGGCCGCGAGGCGCACGTGGTTGGGCCACGACGCCCCGAGCACCCAGCCGCTCGGTGAGTCGAAGACCTGCCGGGCGCAGGGGTTGGCGGCGTAGCGCACCACGTAGGTCGCGCCGTCGTGGACGAGCTCGACCCCGGTGGTGGACCCGTCGGGGTCGCGCAGCTCGGCGGCGGTGGTCCACGTCACCGCGTCGGTCGAGGTCCACAGCCGAGCGTGCCAGTCGGACGAGCGCACCGTCCCCACGGCCACGAACTGCTGCCCGTCGTGGATCACGTCGCGCAGGTCGACGGTGTCGAACCCGGCCCGGTCGAGTTCGACCGGCTCGTGGTAGGTGAACGTCGCCCCACCGTCGGTGGACACGTAGGTGATCCCCTGACCGGCACGACAGAGCATCCCCCGGAGGTACCCACCCTCCACGGCGACGAACCGGGAGCACTCGGTGCCGCGCTCACCCCACAGGACCACCCGGCCGTCGCCGGCGTCGACCGCCCCCATCAGCTCCACCGCGCCGCTCGACGGCGGCGGGCCCAGGTCGACCGGCTCGAGCGGCCCACCGGCCACCGATCGCCACGCCAGCGGTCCGTTGTCGCGGTGACCGACGACCCACACGACGTCGCCGGCCGGGACCACCTCGAGACCGAAGTCGGCGGGCAGGTCGAAGGCGGCGAGCAGCTCCCACACCGCGCCGACCGGCAGCAGCTCGGGCTCGGGCTCGGTGGTCGTGGTGACCTCGACGTCGGCCTCGGTGTCGGTCGCCGACTCCGCGGTGGTCGTCGGCGCCGCCGCGCCCGCCGGGTCACCACCACCGCTGTCGCCGGAGCACGCCGCCGCCAGCACCACCAGCACCGCCAGGACCCCGCACCCTCGTCGCGTCATCGTCACGCGCCGGAACGTACGAACCGCCGATCACAACTCGATCACGACTCGATCACGCCGATCAGACCGATCAGACCGATCAGGCCGATCAGACCGATCAGGCCGATCAGGCCGGCTCGATGGTGACCACGGCGCGGTAGTGGGGCACCTGCGAGCCCGCCTCGCGGCGGTGGGGCTCGTGGGCGATGAGGACGTTGCCCTCGGGCCAGTGCACCTGCACGCTGCGCCGGGGCAGGCGGGTGAACCGGAGCCGGCCGGCCATCTCGCCCACCTCGGAGCGCACGACCACGGCCGCTCCTTCGCCGAGCCCGAGCCCGGCGGCGTCGGCGGGGTCGATGAGCACGTCGTCGCGAGCGGCGCCGGTGAGCGGGTCGACCGCCTTGAGCACCATCGAGTTGAACTGCTTGCCCCGGCGGGTGCCGAGGAGGAACGCGCCGTCGGGCAGGTCGGGCTCGTCGGGGGTGAGCGGGGTGAACCGGCCCCGGCCCGACGGGGTGGGGAACGCGCCGCCGGCGCACAGGTGCCGACCGCCCCACTGCACGGCGTCGCCGGTGTCGGCCAGGTGCTCGATGCCGGCGTAGGCGGGCACCACCGCGGCGATCTCGGCCCGCAGCGCCTGGTTGGTGGGCCACGAGAACCGGGGGCGCAGCTCGGGGCGGACCCGGTTGGCCACGTCGGCGAAGAGCCGCCACTCCGAACGGGCCTCGCCCACCTGCCGTGGGATCTCGGGCGAGAAGGCGATGCGCCGCTCGGTGGTGGTGGACGTGCCCCCGCCCTCCTGCTCGTAGCGGGTGGTGACCGGCAACAGCAGCACGTCGTCGCCCGGCACCAGCATCTGCGAGCTCACCACGATGTCCTGGTGGACCCGCAGCGGCACCCGCTCGAGGGCGGCGGCCACCCGGTCGGGGTCGGGGAGCACGTCGAGGAAGTTGCCCCCCGAGCTCCACAGCACGTCGAGCTCGCCGCGCTCGGCGGCCTCGATCATCTCGGGCGCGGTGAGCCCCGGTGCGCCGGGCACGTCGAAGCCCCACCGCTCGGCCAGCGCGGCGGCGGACTCGGGGGTGACGTCGACCCCACCGGGGAACGCCGTGGCGTAGGCCCCCATCTCGGCGCCGCCCTGCACCCCGGAGTGGCCCCGCAGCGGCATGAGCCCGGCGCCGTCGCGCCCGACGTTGCCCCGCGCCAGCGCCAGGTTGACGATGGCCCGCACCCCGTCGACCGAGTCGACCCGCTGGGTGATGCCCATCGACCACAAGAGGATGGCCGCGTCGGCGCGGGCGTACTCGTCGACGAACGCCTCGAGGGTGGCGGCGTCGACCCCGGCCTGGGCGAGCAGGTGGTCGAGCGGCTGGGCGTCGAGCGCGGCGACGACCTCGTCCCAGCCCTCGGTGTGGTCGGCCACGAACGCCTCGTCGACGTCGCCCCGCTCGACGAGCCGCTTCAGCACCGCGTTGGCGAGGGCGACGTCGCCACCGGGGCGCACCGGCACGTGCAGGTCGCACATCTTGGTGCCGAACACGGCCGACTCGACGTTGGACGGCACCCAGTAGCGGTCGAGCCCGGGCTCGAGGTGGGGGTTGACCACCACGACCCGACAGCCGCGCTTGCGGGCGAGGTAGAGGTACTTCATGAACACCGGCTGGTTGTTGGCCGGGTTCGCGCCCCAGATCACCACCAGGTCGCTCTCGATGACGTCGGTGAGCGAGCAGGTGCTGGCGGCCACGCCGACGGTGGCCTTGAGCCCGAGCGTCGACGGGGCGTGACAGACACGGGCCGCGGAGTCGACCGAGGCGATGCCCATGGCCCGCGCCGCCTTGCCGGCCACGTAGTAGGTCTCGTTGGTGAGGCCCCGGCTGGTGAGGTAGAGCGCGGTGCGGTCGCCGCCCGCCGCGCCGATGGCGCCGGCGAGCGCGCCGAGGGCCTCGTCCCACGAGATGCGGGTGAAGCCGGGCTCGCCCCGGCGGCGGCGCATGGGGTGGCCGAGACGTCCGAGCCGACGCAGGTCGGCCCCCGTGCGCTCGCGCAGCGGGGCGACCTCGGACAGCACCACGGGGTCGAGCGGATCGGCGGTGTTGAGCTCGAGCAGGCGCAGCCGGGTGGTGCACAGGTGCACCCCGTCGATGGTCCAGTCGTGGAAGCCGGCGACGCCGAGGGCGCAGCCGTCGCACACCCCCTTGCGGAGCACGTCGAGCGCGTACTTCGGGTGGGCCAGGTTGTCGAGGACGACCTCGGCCATCTCGCGGTAGTGGTGGGGCTTCTGCTGGCCGATGCCGTTGGGGGCCCACCCGGCCCACAGCTCGGGCCGCACGTCGAGCCCGAGGCGCCGCCGACCCGTGCGGTCGGTCACGGCCCGTCCTCGGGGGGACGGTCCTCGGGGGCGTAGACGTTGAGCTCGCCGTCGCGGGCGAAGCCGGTGAGGGTGATGCCCGCGGTGCGGGCGGCCTGCACCGCCAGCGCCGACGGGGCGCTCACCGCCACCACCGCCGAGAACCCGGCGGCCCACGCCTTCTGCACCATCTCGAACGAGGCCCGCCCGGAGACGAACAGCCCGAGCGGTCGGGCGGGCAGCGCCCCGTCGAGCAGCAGCCGGCCCACCACCTTGTCGACCGCGTTGTGGCGACCGATGTCCTCGCGGGCCACCACCGGGGTGCCGTCGGCGGTGAACGCCGCCGCGGCGTGCACCGCGCCGGTGAGGGCGAACAGCTCCTGGTGCTCGCGCACCCGGTCGGGCACCGCGGCGAGCACGTCGAGGGCGAACGGGTGGGCCCCCGGGAGCGGCGCCAGCCGCTCGGTGAGATCGCCGAGCAGCGTGGCCGACCCGCACAGCCCGCACGACGACGAGGTGGCGCCCAGGCGGGGCTCGGGCACGGGGGCCCGACCGCCCGTCGACACGCTCACCACGTTGAACCCGGTGTCGACCGCCGAGCCGGTGCCGCAGTAGCGGATGGTCTCGATGGGCGCGTCGCCGAGGAGGCCGTCGCCGTGGAGGAAGCCGGCGGCCAGCTCGAAGTCGTGACCGGGCGTGCGCATGGTGGTGGCCACCAGGACGTCGTCGAGGTGGATCTCGAGGGGCTCCTCGACCACCAGCTCGTCGGGGGCGCGGCCCCCGAGCTCGCCGTCGAAGCGACGGGTGAGCACGGTGACGGTCCGGCCGCGGGGCACCCGTCCACGCTATCGGCCGGGGCCCGAGCCGGACTCGGGCCCGGGGACCGCGGATCGTGGGCGGGGTGCGAAGATGCTCGTCCGAGCGAGCGACGACAGCGAGGACGGAATGGACGTGGTGGAGATGATCCCCATCGGGCACGTGCGGGGCGGCCGCTCGGTCGTCGAGGACGACAGGTGGGGCGCGGTGAGCTGTCGCATCGAGCTCGACCCCGCCCAGCTCGAACCGGACGCGACCCTGGGGCTCGACGGGTTCTCCCACGTCGAGATCGTGTACGTGTTCGACCGGGTCGACCCGTCTCAGGTCTGCACCGGGGCCCGCCACCCACGGGGTCGTGAGGACTGGCCGCGGGTGGGGATCCTCGCCCAGCGAGCCAAGGACCGGCCGAACCGGATCGGCATCACCGTGTGCCAGCTGGTGGAGGTGTCGGCCGGCGCGCTGCTGGTGCAGGGGCTCGACGCGGTGGACGGCACCCCGGTGCTCGACGTCAAGCCCTACCTCACCGGGTTCGCCCCGCGGGGCGAGGTCCGCGAACCGGTGTGGGCCGCCGAGCTGATGCGCGGGTACTGGTCATGACCCGGGTCGCACGGTCGTCACCAGCCGACCCCTCGGCGGTGGGGATCAGCCGTGGACCCGCCGGAGCTCGGCGGCGAGGTGGTGGGTGACCGGCTCGCCGACCGCGGCCATGCGCAGCGTGTAGGAGAGCACGTCGCCGTCGAGGCGGAACGAGCGCTCGACCACGGTGACCTCCTTGGCGGTGGCGGTGTGGGTGATCGACGCGCTCTTCAGCTCGATGCGACCCCGGTCGACCGTGCCCTCCTGGATCTCGGCGACCCCGGTGGGGTGGGCGATCACGACCTCGACCCGGTCGGGCGGCAGCGGGCGCCAGAACCCGGTCTCGGCGTGCATCGGCAGCCCGCTCGCGGGGTTGCGGGTGCGCTGGGTGTACCAGAGGACCGGGGTGCCCACGTGGGTGAAGGTGACCTCTTCGCGGTAGCTGAACGGGTCGATGGTGGGGTACTCGCCGGCGCCCTCACCCCGCCAGGTGCCGAGGAGGCCGGCGAGGATGGCGCAGTCGGGGTGCAGGTCGGGGGTGTCCACGCCGAGCACGGTAGCCACGGCGGGTCGCTCACGGGTGCCCGATGCCACGGCCGACCCGGCCCGCGCCGATGGCGGCGCGCGTAGGGTCGCGACGAGCCGAACGGAGGCACGATGGCGGACCTGCTGGTCGAGAACCCACTGCTGACGTTGGCGCTCGTCGTCGGCCTCGGCGGTCTCGTCGGCGCGGTCCGGGTGAAGGGCGTCGCCCTCGGTCCGGCCGCCGCGCTCTTCCTCGGGCTGGCGGCGTCGGCCTGGGACGAGCGCCTGGCGCTGCCCGACATCGTCCTCGTGGTCGGGCTCGGCCTGTTCGCCTACCTCGTCGGGCTCGACGCCGGACCGTCGCTGCTCGTGAGCCTCGACCGGCGGGGCGCGGCGGCCAGCGCCGGCGTCGTCGGCATCATCGTGGTGGGCGGCGCGATGGCGTTCCTGGCGGGCGAGGTCATCGACCTGTCCGAGGGCGCCCGGGCCGGCCTCTTCGCCGGGGCGATGACCAACACCCCGGCGCTCGCCGCCGCGGTCGAGCAGCTCGAACCGGGCGATGCGTCGGCCACGGTCGGCTACTCGATCGCCTATCCCCTCGGCATCGTCGTCATGCTGATCGCCGCCGCGGTGGCCATGCGCCGCGCCGGCTCCGACTCGGCGCACCACGGCCCGCTCGCCAGCTGGACGCTGCGGGTGAAGCGCGACGAGGTGCTCGTCGGCGAGATGCGCGCCATCGCCGACGGACCGGTGTCGTTCAGCCGGGCCCGGGTCGATGGCCGGGTGCGCCTCGCCGACGACGACCTGCCGCTCCACCGCGACGACCTCGTCGTGGTCGTGGGCGCCGAGGCCGACGTCGGCACCATCGCTCGCGCCGTCGGGGAGCGCTCCGAGCAGCACCTCCCCCTCGATCGGCGGTCGCTCGACTTCCGGCGCATGGTGGTCTCGGACCGCTCGGTGGTCGGGGTGCCCCTGGGCGAGCTCGATCTGCGGCGCCGCTTCGGGGCGGTCGCCACCCGGGTGCGGCGGGGCGACGCCGACCTGGTCGCCACCGGTGATCTCGTCCTGCGCGCCGGCGACCGGGTGCGCATCGTCGCCCCCCGCGAGCGACTCGACGAGGTGGCCGCCCTGCTCGGCGACAGCGAGCGCCGCGTCAGCGAGCTCGACGGCGCCGCGCTCGGGCTCGGCCTCGCTGCCGGCGTGCTCATCGGCCTCGTCCCGATCCCGCTGCCCGGCGGGTCGTTCGAGCTGGGCAACGCCGGCGGCCCGCTCATGGCCGGCCTCGTCCTGGGGATGATCGGCCGCACCGGCCCGCTCACCTGGGACCTGCCCTACGGGGTCAACGCCACGCTGCGCCAGTTCGGGGCGCTGCTGTTCTTCGCCGCGGTCGGCACCCGCTCGGGGTCGGCGTTCGCCGACGAGGTGGCCTCGCTCGGCGGCGCCCGCCTCGTCGCCACCGGCGCGGTGATCACCGCGGTGGCCGCCGCGCTCGGGCTGGCGCTCGGCCGGCTCACCGTGAAGGTCGGCCCGGCCGTCGGCGGCCTGCTCGCCGGGTTGCAGACCCAGCCCGCGGTGCTGGCGTTCGCCGCCGAGCGCAGCGACGGCGACGACCGCGTCAACGTCGGCTACGCCATGGTCTTCCCCGCGGCCATGATCGCCAAGATCGTCATGGCCCAGCTGCTCGCCGGGGGCGGCGGGTGACCATCGACCCCGCCGCCTCGTCGGGCCCGAGGCGGATCGGACGGGTGCTGGCGCGCCGCCCCGCGGGCGCCACCGGCCTGCTGACGCTGGCGTTCGTGTCGTTCATCGGGCTCGGCCTGCCCGAGGCCACCCTCGGCGTGGCCTGGCCGGCCATGCGCGCCGACCTCGACCTCCCCGTCGAGGCGCTGGGCCTGTTGCTGTGGGCCTACACGGGGGGCTACCTCGTGGCGGGGGCCACCGCCGGTCGGATCGGCCGCCGCGGCGGGGTCGGCACCGTGCTGTGGGTCGCGGCGGCGTCCTCCACGCTCGCCATGTTCGGCTACGTGGGGGCCCCGTCGGTGGCGCTGCTGCTCCCGGCGGTGGCCGCCAACGGCTTCGGCGCGGGGCTGATCGACACCGGCCTCAACGCCCACCTGGCGCTGCACCACGGCCCCCGGGCCATGAACCTGCTCCACGCCAGCTTCAGCATCGGCACCACCCTCGGCCCGCTGGCCGCCGCCGGGGCGCTCGGCGCAGGTGTCAGCTGGCGCTGGCCCTACCTCGCCTACGCGGTGCTGCAGGCCGGGTTGCTCGCCGCCTTCTGGCGCACCCGCCGCTCGTGGTCGGGCACACCCATCGACCACGGCGGTGCCGACGCGCCGCCGATCCGCCGTCGCGTGGCGCTGGTGATGTCGCTCTCGCTCTTCTTCGCCAGCACCGGGGTCGAGGCCGCCATCGGGGCGTGGTCGGCCACGCTCCTCGTCGACGGGCGGGGCGTGTCACCGGGCACCGCCGGGTTGTTCGTGACCACCTACTGGGCGGGCATGACCGTGGGGCGGGTGCTGCTCGGCATCGCCGGTGGGCGGATCGACCCGCGGCGCACGCTCGGGGGCAGCGTCGTCGGCGTGGTGGCCGGCACCGTCGTGCTGTGGCTCGACCCGGCCGGGCTCGGCGTGCTCGGCCTCCCCGTCGCCGGGCTGTCCATCGCCGGGCTGTTCCCCGCCATGGTCCTGCTCACCCCCCGCCGGCTCGGCGCCGACCGCATCGAGGCGGTGATGGGGTGGCAGATCGCCGTCGCCGCCCTCGGCGGGGCCACGGTGTCGGCCGCCATCGGCGTGATCGCCGGACCCGACGTCACCCGGCTGGCCCCCGGGTTGGCCGCGGCGGCGATCCTCGTCGCGGTGCTGGTCGTGGTCGCCGAGCGGGTGGCCCCGGTGGGCCCGCCCGCCGCGGTCAGCCGGGCTCGATCAGGGTGACGACCTTCTCGGGTGGGCGCCCGAGCACGGCGCGGCCGCCGCTGATCGCCACCGGGCGCTCCATCAGGCGGGGCTGAGCGGCCAACAGGTCGGCCACCTCGTTCAGGGTGGTGGTGGCGGCCCGGTCGAGCCCGAGCTCGCGGAACAGGTCGTCGTGGCGCACCAGCGCCGCCGGCTCGACGTCGAGCGACGTGATGAGCTCGACGAGCTCCTCGCGGGTGAGGGGCTCGTCGAGGTAGCGCCGGATCTCGGGCTCGACGCCGTGCTCACGCAACAGCGCGAGCGCGGCGCGCGACTTCGAGCACCGGGGGTTGTGGAGCAGGGTCACCTCGGCCATGCGGGGCATGGTACGGCCACCCGCAGGGCAAATGTGAGGTGTCGGAGAGGTGAACGCAGGGTAAACTCACACCTCCTTGTCATGACAAGCACCGCCCGGGAGGAGGGACCCCCATGACCGTCACCGCCAACGCCGTCGGCATCGACGACGCGCTCGCCGTGCTCGTGGGGTTCCTCGCGCCGGGCGAGCCGGTCCCCGACCTCGACGAGCTCACCCACCGGCTCGGGGCCCGTCGGGCCGAGGTCCTCGAGGGGCTCGAGCGCCTCGCGGCCCGCCGCGCCGTCGAGTGGCTCCCCGGCGCGAGCCACCTGGTCGCCGCCCGGGTCGTCCACCGCGTCGACCCGGGCCGCCCGGCGAGCCTCACCGAGTCGCTGCGCTGCTCGGGGCGCACCGGTCGGCGGCGCACGATCCACCACGAGCTGCTCGCGGCCTCGGTCGCCGACGCCTCCGACGACCTGGCCGAGGCCCTCCACGCCGACCGCGTCGTCACCCTCACCCGCCGCACCTCGATCGACGAGCGGCCGGTGGCCTGGGGCCGGGTCTCGCTCCCCGCCGACGACGTGCCCGGCCTCGCCGACGCGACCGGGTGCGGGTCGCTGCACCGCACCCTCGCCGAGCGCTACGGCATCACCGTCGTGCACGCCGCCACCGAGGTCGACCTCGAGATCCCCCCGGTGGCCGTGGGCCGGGCCCTCGGCCTCACGGGACGCCCGCCGGCGTGGTGGCTGCGCGGCACCCTCGTGCGCGCCGACGACGGTCGGCCGGTGGCGCACAGCGAGAGCTGGCTCCGCCTCGACACGTTCCGGGTGCCGTTGCCCCCTCGCTGAGACGCGCCGAGGGGGCGCCCAGTGGGCGCCCCCTCGGGAACTCCGGGTCGGACGAGACGTCCTCTGACTCCTCGGGTCGGACTAGAAGTCCTCCATACCGCCCATGCCGCCCATGCCGCCGGCGCCACCCGACTTCTCGGGGGCGTCGGTGACCACGGCCTCGGTGGTGAGGAACAGCGCCGCGATCGACGCCGCGTTCTGCAGCGCCGATCGGGTGACCTTGGCGGCGTCGATGATGCCGGCCTTCTGCAGGTCCTCGTACTCGCCGGTGGCGGCGTTGAGGCCCTCGTGGCCCGACAGCTCGCGCACCCGGGCGACGACCACGCCACCCTCCATGCCGGCGTTCACCGCGATCTGCTTGAGCGGCTCCTCGAGCGACCGGGCCACGATGCGGGCGCCGGTGGCCTCGTCGGCCGACAGCGACTCGGCGGCCTTCAGCACGGCGGCCTGCGAGCGCAGCAGGGTGACGCCACCACCGGCGACCACACCCTCCTCGATGGCGGCCTTGGTGGTGCTCACCGCGTCCTCGATGCGGTGCTTCTTCTCCTTGAGCTCGACCTCGGTGGCGGCGCCGACCTTCAGCACGGCCACGCCACCCGACAGCTTGGCGAGGCGCTCCTGGAGCTTCTCGCGGTCGTAGTCGGAGTCGGTCTTGTCGATCTCGGCCTTGATCTGGGCGACCCGGCCCTTCACGTCGTCCTCGGAGCCGCCACCCTCGACGATGGTGGTCTCGTCCTTGGTGACGATGACCTTGCGGGCCCGACCGAGCAGGTCGAGCGTGGTGGAGTCGAGCTTGAGGCCGACCTCTTCGGAGATGACCTGGCCGCCGGTGAGGATGGCCATGTCCTGCAGCATCGCCTTGCGGCGGTCGCCGAAGCCGGGGGCCTTCACCGACACCGAGGCGAAGGTGCCCCGGATCTTGTTGACCACCAGCGTGGCGAGCGCCTCGCCCTCGATGTCCTCGGCGATGATGAGCAGCGGCTTGCCCGACTGCATCACCTTCTCGAGCACCGGCACGAGGTCGCGGACCGCGGTGATCTTGCCCGACACGAGCAGGATGTAGGGGTCGTCGAGGACGGCCTCCATCCGGTCGGTGTCGGTGACGAAGTACGGCGAGATGTAGCCCTTGTCGAAGCGCATGCCCTCGACGAAGTCGATCTCCATGCCGAAGGTCTGGCTCTCCTCGACCGTGATGACGCCGTCCTTGCCCACCTTGTCGATGGCCTCGGAGATCATCTCGCCGATCTCGGGGTCGGCGGCCGAGATGGCCGCCACCTGGGCGACCTGGCCCTTGTCGTCGACCTCGACCGCGAGGTCGCGGATCGACGCCACCGCGGCCTCGACCGCGGCCTCGATGCCCCGCTTGAGCGACATCGGGTTGGCGCCGGCGGCCACGTTGCGCAGGCCTTCGCGCACCATCGACCACGCCAGCACCGTGGCGGTGGTGGTGCCGTCACCGGCCACGTCGTCGGTCTTCTTCGCCACCTCCTTCACGAGGTTGGCGCCGATGGCCTCGTAGGGGTCCTCGAGGTCGATCTCCTTGGCGATGGACACGCCATCGTTGGTGATCGTCGGGGCGCCCCACTTCTTGTCGAGCACGACGTTGCGGCCCTTGGGGCCGAGCGTCACCCGCACGGCGTCGGCCAGCTGGTTCATCCCACTCTCGAGCTTGCGACGAGCTTCCTCGTCGAAGGCGATCATCTTCGCCACGTGTCGTCCTCCGTTGCACGACGCCGTCTTGTGGACGGCAGGGGGCGGATTAGCACTCTCCGCTTGCGACTGCTAATCCAACCACGGTCGGGCCCCGGCTGCAACACGCGGCCGCCGACGAGGGCGACGACGAGCGGGGGTCGAGGGTCAGCCCCCGGCGACCGCCGGGATGATCGACACGGTCTCGCCGTCGGGCACGGGGGTGTCGAGCCCCTCCATGAACCGCACGTCGTCGTCGGCCACGAACACGTTGACGAAGCGGCGCAGCTTGCCCTCGTCGTCGAGGAGGCGCTCGGCGAAGCCGGGGTGGGTCGACTCGAGCGCGGCGACCACCTCGCGCACGGTGCCGGCCTCGACGGCGACCTCCGACGCGCCGGCGGTGAGGGTGCGCAGCGTGGTGGGAACGCGGACGGTGACGCTCATGGGGAGACCTCTGGGTGGGGCGGCGGCCGGCGGTCAGACCCCGTCGACGCACCCGGCCACAGCGGCGCGGAGGTCGTCGACGGACGGCGTGATCGTACCGAGGACCCTGCCGGGCGCCACCTCGACGGACGGGACCGCGGCGGCCGGTCCGGCGGCGCCCCCGGTGAGCACCACCACGACGCGCTCGCCGGGGTCGACGGCACCGCTGGCGCGCAGCGAGGCCAGCGCCGCCACCGCCACCCCACCCGCGGGCTCGACGGCGATGCCCTCGTGCTCGGCGACGAGCGCCGCCGCGCCCGCGATCTGGTCCTCGTCGGCCACACCGACGGCGCCTCCGGTGGCCCGCACGGCGACGAGCACGTCGGGTCCGTCGGGCGGATCGCCCATCGCGAGCGAGGCGGCGACGGTGGCGGGGCGCACCGGCGCCACGTCGAGCGACCCGGCGGCCCACGCCGCGGCGAGCGGGGCGCACCCGGCGGGCTGCGCCGGCGTCAGGCGCGGGCGCGGACCGGGTGCCCACCCCGCGTCGACCGTCGCCGACGCGGCGCGGTGCACCGCGAGCGCGAGGGCGCCCGACGCGACGGGGACGACGACCCGGTCGGGCCACCGCCACCCCAGCGCGGCCACCAGGTCGAGCCCGGCGGTGACGGCGCCGAGCTCGTACCAGGGCCGGAGGCCGACGTTGACCCAACCCCAGTCGATGAGCTCCATCGCCGCCTCGGCGCCGAGGCGGTTGGCGCCGTCGTAGCCGCCGCGGACCGGCACCACCACCGCGCCGAGCCCGGCCAGGTGGGCGGCGACCCCCGGGTCGATGTGGTCGGGGACGAGCACCACCGCGGCGAGGTCGCGCCGGGCCGCGCCGACGGCGAGCGCCCGGGCCAGGGTCCCCGTCGACGTCGCCGCCGCCACCCGGCGACCGACCCGGGTGGCCCGCCCGAGGGCGGTGTCGACGACGCGGTCCTTGAACGACCCGGTGGGCGAGGCGGTCTCGTCGTGGAGCCACAGGTCGTCGAGGCCGAGGGCGGCACCGAGCGCGGGCGCCGGGCGGATCGGCACCCCGCCCGACGTGGCGGCGTCGAGGTCGACGCCGGGCAGCAGTGGCGCCCACCGCCGGATCGTGGCCGGGTGGGTCGGGGGCGGCGGCGCGGCCGGCCAGGTGGCGGGATCGAGGACGACCTCGACCCCGGCGAAGCACCACTCGCACCACTGCGGCCCGTCGACCGGCGCCGACCGCCCGCACGCCCGACACCGCAGCGCGGGTCCCCCGACGTCGGTCACGGCGACATCGTACGGGCGGCCCTCGCTCCGCCTTGCCTCCGCCATCGCGGGTCGATGACCATGTCCGGGTGCCGACACCGGTCATCCGGACCTTCCACCACGACGAGTTCGCTCCCGAGGACCTGGCTGCGGCCAAGGGCGACCAGCGGGTGTCGGTGTGCATCCCCGCTCGCGACGAGGAGGCCACGGTCGGGTTGATCGTGGCCCGGATCCGCAAGGACCTGGTCGACTCGGTGCCGCTCGTCGACGAGGTGCTGGTCATCGACGACCACTCCCGCGACCGCACCGCCGAGGTGGCCGCGGCGGCGGGCGCCCGGGTGGTGTCGGCCGCCGAGGTGCTGCCCGGCGTGGCCGACGGGCCCGGCAAGGGCGAGGCGCTGTGGAAGTCGCTGTGGGCCGCCGAGGGCGACCTCGTCGCCTGGTGCGACGCCGACATCCGGGGCTTCGACGCCCGGTTCGTGGTCGGCGTCCTCGGACCGCTGCTGACCCGGGCCGACGTCGGCTTCGTGAAGGGCGTCTACGACCGGCCGGGCGACGGCGAGCCCTCCGG
>DATHSN010000322.1:0-3671 GCA_035464115.1 Acidimicrobiales bacterium
AAGTGGTCGCTGAGCGACCACTTCTGCCGGAAGAACCCGGCGACGGCCCCGCGGGCCCGTCCCGGTCAGGCCGAGGCGGCCTCCTCGAGGGCCCGGCGGGTGAGCACCCGGGCGAGGTGGCGGCGGTAGTCGACGTCGGCGTTGAGGTCGGACATGGGCTCGGTGCCCTGGTCGGCGACCGCGGCGGCGTCGGCGATCGACGCCCCCGACGCCAACGCCTCTTCCACCGCGGCGGCCCGCAGCGGGGTCGAGCCCATGTTCACCAGCGCCACCCCGGTGTGCCCGTTGCGCACCGCGGCGACGCCGACGATGGCCCAGTCCTGGGCCCGCCGGTTGAACTTCTGGTAGCTCCACCCCGAGCCGGGCATCTTCGGCACCCGGATCTCGGTGAGCAGCTCGTCGGGCTCGAGGGCCGACTCGAAGAAGCTGGTGAAGAACGCGTCGGCCGCGATCTCGCGCTCGCCGTTCGGCCCTCGGGCCACGAGCGTGGCGCCCACCGCGAGGATGGCGGCCGGGAGGTCCGACGCCGGGTCGGAGTGGGCGAGCGACCCGCCGATGGTGCCCCGGTGGCGCACCTGGGGGTCACCGACCACGGCGGCCACGCCCTTGACGATGGGGCACTGCTCGGCGAGCAGCTCGCTGGTCTCGAGGTCGCGGTGGCGGGTGAGGGCGCCGATGGCGACGTGGTCGCCGGCGTCGCGGACGTAGGACAGCTCCGAGAGCCGACCGACGTCGACGATGACGCCGGGGATCGCCAGGCGCAGCTTCATCATCGGCAGGAGCGAGTGGCCGCCGGCGAGGAGCTTGGCGTCGTCGCCGTGCTCGGTGAGCAGGGCGATGGCGTGGTCGGCCGTGTCGGCCCGGACGTAGTCGAACGCGGCCGGGATCATGCGTCCCCCTTCGCAGCCTGGATGGATCGCCACACCCGCTGGGGCGAGGCGGGCATCTCCATCTCGGTGATGCCGTACGGCGACAGGGCGTCGACCACGGCGTTGATGACGGCGGCGGCCGAGCCGATGGTGCCGGCCTCGCCCACCCCCTTGGCGCCCATCGGGTTGACCGGGCTCGGTGTGGTGGTGAACCCGAGCCGGTAGGCCGGGGCCTCGACGGCCGACGGCACGAGGTAGTCGCCGAGGTTGGTGGTGCGCAGCTGGCCGTCGTCGTCGTAGACGGCCTCCTCCCACAGCGCCTGGGCGACGCCCTGGAGGATGCCGCCGTGGAGCTGGCCCTCGACGATGAGCGGGTTGACCTGGTTGCCGCAGTCGTCGACGGCGACGTAGTCGACCAGCGCCACGTCGCCCGTCTCGGTGTCGATCTCGACCACGGCGACGTGGGTGCCGAACGGGAACGTGAAGTTGGGCGGGTCCCAGGTGACCTGGGCCTCGAGGTTGGGTTCGAGGCCGTCGGGCAGGTCGTGGGCGGTGAAGGCCTGGAACGCCACCGCGGCGAGGGCCATCTCCTTGCTGGGCGTGCCCTTCACCCGGAAGCTGCCGCCGACCAGCTCGAGGTCGTCCTCGTTGGCCTCCATCTGGTGGGCGGCGATGCGGGTGGCCTTCTCGATGACCTTGTCGGTGGCGGCCCAGATGGCCGCCCCGCCGACGACCAGCGAGCGCGAGCCGTAGGTGTCGAGCCCGAGCGGCGAGACCGCGGTGTCGGAGTGCATCACCTCGACCTGGTCGGGGTCGATGCCGAGGCGGTCGGCGACGATCATCGACCAGCTGGTCTCGTGGCCCTGGCCGTGCGGGGCGGTGCCGGTGACCACCTGCACCACGCCCGTGGGCAGGATCCGCACCGTGGCCGACTCCCAGCCACCGGCGCCGTAGTTGAGGGCGGCGAGCGTGCGGCTCGGCGCCAGTCCGCACATCTCGACGTAGGTGCACATGCCGATGCCGAGCTCCTTGGTGGAGCCGGCCTCGCGGCGACGAGCCTGCTCGGCGCGCAGCCCCTCGATGTCGGCCATCTCCAAGGCCGCGGTGAGGTTGGTGTCGTAGTCGCCGGAGTCGAACTGGAGGCCGGCCGCCGAGTCGTAGGGGAACTGCTCGTTGGCGATGTAGTTGCGCCGCCGGATCTCCTCGGGCGTGACCCCGACCTCGCGGGCCAGCGCGTCGATGGCCCGTTCGATGGCGTAGCTGGCCTCGGGGCGACCGGCGCCGCGGTAGGCGTCGGTGGGCGTCTTGTTGGTGAACACGCCGGTGCACGTGAACGAGTAGGCCGGGATGTCGTAGACGCCGTGGTAGAGGAACGCGCCGAGCAGCGGGATGCCGGGGGTGACCAGCTGGAGGTAGGCCCCCATGTCGGCGAGCAGGTTCACCCGCACCGCCGAGATGCGCCCGTCGGCGTCGGCGGCGAGCTCGATGTCCTGGATCTGACCCCGTCCGTGGATCGTGGCCTGACCGGCCTCGGAGCGGGTCTCGGTCCAGCGGACCGGCTTGCCGAGCTTGCGGGCGAGCGCCACGCAGGCGATCTCCTCGGCGTAGACGTTGAGCTTCGAGCCGAAGCCACCGCCGACCGATGGGGCGATCACCCGCATCTTGTGCTCGGGGATGCCGGCCGTGATCGCCGTCATCACCTTGAGGATGTGGGGGATCTGGGTCGACGAGTAGAGGGTCATCTCGCCGCCGTGGGGGGCGGGGACGGCGACCACGCCCCGGGGTTCCATCGCCGCCGGGATGAGCCGCTGCTGGACGTAGCGCTCGTGCACCACGACCGCGGCGTCGGCGAAGGCGGCGTCGACCGCGGCCTCGTCGGGCTTGAGCTCCCAGGTGTAGGACACGTTGGTGCCGAGCTCGTCGTGGATGACGACCCGGTCGGAGCGGGCGTCGTCGAGGTCGACCACCGCCTCGAGCGGCTCGTACTCGACGACCACGGTCTCGGCGGCGTCGATGCCGGCGGCGCGGTCGTCGGTGAGCAGGAGGGCGACGATGTCGCCGACGTGGTTCACCTTGTCGACCGCCACCGGCAGGTGGGCGGGGTTCTTCATGTCGTCGGTGACCGGCCAGGCGCACGGCAGCGGCCCGGCCCAGGTGTCGGCCAGGTCGGCGCCCGTGTAGGCGGCGACGACGCCCGGCTGCTCGCGAGCGACCGACAGGTCGATCGAGGTGATGCGGGCGTGGGCCTGCGGGCTGCGGACCGCGACCATCCAGAGCGCGCCCGGGATCACCAGGTCGTCGGTGTAGCGGGCCTCGCCGGTGAGCAGCTCGGGGTCCTCCTTGCGCACCCGCCGGGTGCCGAGGACCGGGGTGTGGGTGACGGGTTCCTCGACGGTGGTCATGCCCCACCCCCCATGATCGAGACGGGGGTCATCGCCGGCTGGCTCGTCGGATCACCCGACGCCGCCGCCAACACCGCCTTGACGATGTTGTGATACCCCGTGCAACGACACAGGTTCCCCTCCAAGCCCTCACGCACCTGCCGCTCGGTCGGATCGGGCACCTCGTCGAGCAACGACACCGCCGCCATCACCATCCCCGGCGTGCAGTACCCGCACTGCAACCCGTGGTGCTGACGAAACGCCTCCTGCATCGGGTGCAACGTCCCATCCGCCGCCGCCAACCCCTCGATGGTCGTCACCCCCCGACCATCGGCCTGCACCGCCAACATCGTGCAGCTCTTCACCGCCTCACCATCGACGTGCACCGTGCACGCCCCACACGACGACGTATCGCACCCGA
>DATHSN010000323.1:0-6598 GCA_035464115.1 Acidimicrobiales bacterium
CAGGCCGCCCCGCCGCCGGTCGAGCCCGAGCCGATCGACGAGTCGACCACCGAGATCACCTTGATCCGGGGTGGGGCCGTGCCCGTCGACATCGAGTGCGACGGCACGGTGCTGGTCCGGGTCGACGACGGTGACCAGCAACCGGCCGAGCAGCTCGACACCACGCTGCTCGAGGTCGGCGACCACCGGGTCGGGGTCTACTGCGACGAGGCGCTGATCACCGAGGTCGCCGTGACGGTCGTCGAGCCGGTGGCCGACCGGGCCGGATTCCCGGGCGTCGCCACGGCGGTGCTGCTCTTCCTCTGCGCCACGGCGGTGGTCACCGTCGTGGCCCCCGGCGCCGCGACCGCCGGCGCCCGGCGAGGAGGCGACGCGTGAGCCCCGAGGCGGTTCGCGCCGAGACACTCCGCGCCGACGCTCCGCCGCTGCGAGCCGCGCTCGACGACGCGGAGCTGGTCCGCCGGGCCCAGGCGGGTGACGAGGCGGCGTTCGCCGCCCTCCACGAGCGCTACCGCCGCGTCGTCGCCAGCGTGGTCCGCTCCGAGACCCGCAACGGTGCCGACGTGGCCGACATCGTGCAGGACACGTTCGTCCTGGCGTGGACCCGACTCGGGTCGCTGCGCGACCCCGAGCGGTTCCGGGCCTGGCTGCTGCAGATCACCCGCCACGCGGTGATCGACCACTCCCGCACTGTCCGCCGTCGGCCGGCCCTCGACTCCGACGACGACCTCACCCTCGACCTCACCGTCTCCGACGACCCCGGTCCCGACGACCTCGTGGAGCTCGCCGAGCTGGCGTCGCGGGTGCAGGGCGCCCTCGACGGGCTCTCCCGGCGCGACGTGGTCGCGGTCACCCTGGCCGCCCAGTTCGGGTTCGGGCCCGCCGAGATCGGCGAGGCGCTGCACATCACCCCCAACAACGCCAAGGTCGTCCTGCACCGGGCCCGGCGACGCCTCCGCTCGATGGTGGAGTGACCCTGCCGGCCGAGCCGGATCAGGGCGCCAACGGGGTCGGCAGAGCGGGGTCGACCGTCGCTCGGAGCAGGGCCAGGCCGACGCCGGCCCGGCCGCGGAACACGCTGGGCGACGAGAACGTGGTGGCGTCGTGGAACGGAGCGCCGTGGGCGGTGGTGGCGAGGCGCTCGACCCGATCGGCGATGACGGCGTCGGCGCCCGTCAGGCCCAGGTCGCGGGCGGCGAGCGCGGCGTCGAGGTGCCCGGCCAGACCGCAGCACAGGTGCCCGTGAGGTGATGGCCCGGTGGCCAACGCTGCGAACGACGCGGTGAGCGCGTCGGTGGGGCCGGGGTCGCCGACGTGGGCCGCCGCCCGCGCCACCAGGTAGCCCGAGACACCCCAGCACCAGGTGCGGGACGGCACCCGCTGACCTCGGGGCTGATCGATGCGGCCGCCGATGCCACCGCGGCGGGCCACCCGCTCGTCCTCGAGGTCGCGCAACCGGGCGATCACCTCGGCGGTGTCGTCGGTGCCCGTCGAGCCGAGGGCGACGGCGGAGCCCAGGGCGTGGAGGATGCCCGTCGAGCCGTGGGCCATGCCCAGCCGCAGGACGTCGCGCGCTGCGATCTCGTCGGCCAGGCGGACCCGCACGGCGTGGCCCAACGCCGTGCCGGCGGCGACGGCGCGCTCGGTGGCGGCACCGTCGCCGGTGCAGCGGGCCACGCCGGCCGCGGCGGCGACCGGACCGGCCCAGCCGCCGACGAGGTCGAGGGGCTCGCCGTCGGGGATCTCGTCGGGGAGGCGCCCGACGACCACGTCGACGGCGTTGGCCGTCAGCTCGTCGTCGCCGAGGAGCGCGCCGGCGTGGGCCGCGGCCCAGGCCCAGCCCGACCACCCCGTCTGGTACCAGGGCCCGTCGTCGTCGCCCGGCCGGTCGAGGAGAGCCCGGCGGGCCAGGTCGGCCGCGCCGTCGTCGCCGGTGGCCGCCGCCACCGCGGCGAGGAACAGCGCGATGCCGGGCGCGCCGTGGTAGATCCCGCGGGGCGCGAGCGCCACGCGGAGCCGACCGGCGGCACCCTCGGGCACGGCCTCGGCCCAGCCCACCCGACCGCCCCCGAGGTCGACCGCCTCGTCGGCGAGGTCGGCCGCGATGGCTCGCACCACGTGGAGCACCGCGGCCGGGTCGGGCAACACCGGCTCGGGCGACGCCGGGGCGTGGGCCGGCGCCGCCTCGGCCCTGCTCGCCGCCGGCGCGGCCGGCTCGAGCGCCACCTGGACCAGCGCCCGGTCGGCGCGCCGCCAGGCCGCGTCGTCGACCCGCTCGAGTCGGGCGACGATGCGCTCCCGGCCGGTGCGGCCCTGCGCCATCGGTCGTCGGGTGCCGTCGTCGAGGACGAGGGTGTCGGCGTCGACGTGGAAGATCGGGATGTCGAGCCGGCGCAGCGCAGCCCGCTCGCTGGCCTCGACCGCGGCCGTGCCGTCAGGCCCGAGCGCAGCGGCGAGGCCCTCGGGGAGCGGGCCGAGCCGATCGGCGACCACCTCGAGCGCCCGGGGGTCGGCGAGCACGGTGGGGTCCATCAGATCGGCCAGCACGTTGGCGTAGACGGCGGTCGGCCGGAACAGCACGCGGGCCGGCACCCCCGCGAGGGCATCGACGGGGAGGGTGTCGGTGGTCCAGCGGCCGTACTCCTCGTCGTAGCCCCGCAGCAGGGCACCGAGGTCGAGCGCGACCGGGTCGCCGTCGGGGTCGAGCGCGAGGTTGGCGCCCCGGGGGGTGCGCATGGGCGCCTTCTCGCGCCGGATGGCGTCGGTGCCGAGTCCGACCCAGCGGGGTCGCCACCGGCCGTTGAGCTGGCCGGCCCGACCGACCAGGCCCGACCAGTCGACGGCCACCGGCCCGTCGGAGGCCGCCGTGCGCGGCAGGAGACCGGTGGGCGTCACCGAGTCGCGCAGGAACCAACCGGTGACGTCGTCGGTGAGGTCCGAGTGGGCGATCAGCTCGGGGGCGGCCAGGCACTCGAGGTCGACCGGGACGATCTGCGAGCCGGTGCAGATCACGTTGGACTGGTGCAGGTCGGTGGCGCCGCAGACCTGCAGCATCCGCAACATCCGCCCCACGTCGAACCAGTAGGTGGCGCGGTCGGTGACCGGCCCGGTGGTCACCTCGCTCATCCAGCCGTAGCCGTCGGCCACCCACAGCCGGGGCACGTCCTCCTGGGGCACCAGGCCCGGCGACCCCGCCACGATCTCGAAGAAGGTGGACTCGGGGGCGATCG
Organism: Acidimicrobiales bacterium; assembly: GCA_035464115.1. Classification (GTDB taxonomy): domain Bacteria; phylum Actinomycetota; class Acidimicrobiia; order Acidimicrobiales; family SKKL01; genus DATHSN01. The sequence continues at coordinate 3,231 of DATHSN010000323.1, forward strand.
ACCGGGGCTTGAGGTAGAGCCGGTCGCCCCGGTCGGTCAGCACCGCAGCGACGTGGTGCGCGCCGCGGTGGGGGTCGCCGAGCCGGGGGTGGACGTCGACCGCCTCGGTGGTGCCCGGCGCCACGTGCCCGAGATCGGCGGCGATGCGGTCGACGAGCACCTGGGTGGCGACCACCCACTGGTCGCGCAGCCGGTCGGCGAGGGCGACGAGGCCGGGGTAGGCGTCGCCCAGGGGAGCCAGCCCGGTGCGGGTGAACGACTGGTAGTCGACCTCGGTCGAACGGAACCGCTCCAGCGCCGCCAGCGACCCGTTGAACGACAACCGCTCGAGCAGGGAGCGCACCAGCGAGCGGCGAGCCGCCGGCCCGATCACCTCCGGCACCCGCAGCTGTCGAGCCGCCTCGTCGACCCAGGGCCGGAACAGCGACGCGAACGCCACCTCGCGGTCGAGGTCGTCGTCCCAGGTGGTGTCCATGGTCCTCCGGGTGCCGGACGCGGCGGGTGGGCCGACGCCGGGGGAGGGGCGCCGACCCACCGGGGCCGTGGTCGCTACTTACAGGTGTTGGTGAGGTCGCAGTAGACCTGGGTCTCGCAGTCCATGGAGTCGCACACGCACACCCCGCTGTGCGTCGCGAGGCTCGACCGGGTCATCCCGCCGAGCGGGTTGAAGCTCACCGAGGTCCCGCGCAGCATCGATCCGGGGCTGCTCTTGAGGGAGAAGCCCTCGACGTCGGCGGCGACGGTGGCCGGCACCACCAGGTGGATGCGGTCGTCGGTCTCGACGTGCACGGTGATCGAGACACCGCTCAGGTCGACGTCGCCGTCGTCGCTGAGCACCTGGGCGATGAGGGGCTTGACCGCCCCGTCGGGGTCGAGCGTGAGCTCGGTGATGAAGCCGGGGTCCTGGCTGATCCGCTCGCTCAGGATCTTCTCGACGGCCAGCTTGGCGCTGATGGTGTCGCTCATGGGTGGGTCCTCCGTGGTGGGGTGGGCGCTGGTTGGTGTTGGTGTGGTGGTGTGGATCTCGGTGGCGACCCGCCGGCGCTCATCAGCCCTCGTCGGTGGTGGAGATGCGCAGGTGGGCGGTGCGGATCGCCTCGGTGAGGTGACCGGGCAGGCGCTCGGGCGACCACTCCAGCTCGAAGCCGGCCACCTCGGCCTCCTCGAGGTCGGCGGTCCAGGCCGCGTCGATCCCGGGGGCGAGCAGCGCCGCGAACAGGCTGCGCTCGTGGTCGTCGAGCGACGCCGCGAACGCCTTGACCTTGTCGATCAGCGTGCGGGCGGCGACATCTCGGGTGGTGCGCTCGTCGTCCATCGTCGTGCTCCGTCTCCCGGGTGACCGTCACCCGTTCTGGGACAGAGGGGTGACGCTCCCCAGCGCCGTCGGTTACGCGCGACGTTCCCTGTAACCGCAGCGCCTCGTTGTCGTCCGCCCCTGCGACGAGGGAGGTCGAGTGAGCGCGCGCATCGAGCTGAGGCTGCCGGGAGGTGAGACGGTCACCCACGAGGTGACCGATCGCACCGAGATCGGACGGGAGGGCACCGACCTGGTGATCGACGACCCGTCGGTGAGCCGGCGCCACCTGGCCGTCGAGCCGATCGGCGACGGGCTGCGGGTCGAGGACCTCGGCAGCAGCTACGGCACGTTCGTCGACGGCGCCCGGGTCGATGCTCCGACCGTGATCGACGCCGCCCAGGTCGTCACCTTCGGCGACAGCTCGCTGCGGCTCGTCGCCGTGCAGCCGCCGCCCGCCCCCGACGAGCGAGCCACCACGGCGCCGACCGCCACCATGGCCCCGACGGCTCCGGCCGTGCCCGTCGAGCCGGTGCGGCCGCTCGCCCCCGGCCCGGTCGTGGCCGACCTCGAGCACATCGAGCGCGACGGCATCGTGGTGGGCTTCGTCCCCGAGTCGGCCGGCGCCGACGTCGCCCCGTCGGTGCTCGACACCGCCCGTCGCGCCCGGCGGGCCCTCGCCGGCTTCGGCTCCGAGCCGTGGGGGACGACCGTGTCGATCAACCTGGTCGACCCGTTCCCGTCGGCCGACGACCCGAACCGGGTGGTCACCGCGGGCTCGGTCGTCGACGACGCCACGAGCACGGTGTGGATGGTGGTCACCCCCGAGTCACCCCCCGAACCGCCCCACCGGGTGCTGGCCCTGCTGTTCGGCGCCGCCCTCCCCGCCGCCGACCGCGTCGAGCACCTCGTCGAGGGCTACGGCCTCCACCTGGCGGGCACCCCGCAGCCCGACCCCGAGGCGGTCGCCGCCATCGGTGGCACCCTCGCCGACCTGCCCCCCGACGTGCGGGGCCCGATGGCAGCGTCGTTCGTCGCCCACCTCATCGCCCGTGAGGGCGACGACGCCTTCCGCCGGTTGGTCGCCACGCCCGCCGCCGGCCTGGTGGCCGCCTGGTCGCAGATCTACGGGCGGTCCGAGGCCGCACTCGAGCAGGCCTGGTGGCAGGAGCGCAGCGAGCAGCCCTCCGACGTCGGCACCTTCGAGTTCCTCCGGCTCTCGTGGCGCTACCTGCGCCCCTACCGGGCCCGCCAGGCCGAGATCTTCGTGCTGATGCTGCTCAGCCTGGCGTTCACCGCCGCCTACCCGTTCGTCACCCGCTCGCTGTTCGACACCGCCATCCCGAGCGGCGAGATGTCCGAGGTCCTCTCGCTGCTCGCCCTCCTCGGTGGGGCGTTCGCCATCTCGCTGGTGGCGGGCCTGCGCCAGGCGTACCAGAGCGCGTGGATCAGCGGCTCGGTGGTGCGCGACCTGCGCGCCGAGATGTTCGCCAAGCTCCAGCAGGTGCCCGACGCGTGGGTGGGCCGCCACCCCCAGGGCGACGTGCTGTCGCGGATGATGAACGACGTCGGCCGGGTGCAGGCCGGCCTGTCGATGGCCATCAACGACGGCATCTTCCAGGTGATCGCGCTCGTCGTGTCGACCGTGATCATGCTGCGGGTCAACCTTCTGTTGGGCGTGATCGTGCTGGTCGGCGCCCCGGTGGTCGCCCTCGTCTACCGCCGCATGGCCGGCGGCGCCCGCGAGCGCAGCCTCGCCGTGCAAGAGGAGAGCAGCGCGGTGCTGCGGGTGGCGTCGGAGTCGTACTCGGCCAACCAGGTGGTGAAGCTGTTCCGCCTCGGCCGCCACGAGCAGCAGCGCTTCGACCGGGCGTCGGACCGGTTGTTCCGGGCCCAGCAGCGCCTCAGCCTGTTCGGCGGGCTGTTCGGTCTGTCGGTCGAGTCGATCGTCACCCTGTTGCGCCTCGGCGTGCTCGGGCTCGGCACCTGGCTCATCTTCGAGGGTCGCTTCACCCTGGGCGGGCTCGTCGCCTTCCTCGGGATCATGGGCGAGGTGCTCAACCCCGTCACCGGT
>DATHSN010000324.1:0-12350 GCA_035464115.1 Acidimicrobiales bacterium
CTGCTCGGCGATCGAGGTGATGACCTCGATGATGGTGCCGATGCGCGCCGAGGCGTCGCCCAACGCTCCGACGGTGCCCGAGGCGTCCTGCGCGGTGCCGACGGCGGCGTCGGTGACCGTCGACGCCTCCTGGGCCGACGAGGCGATCTCGCGGACCGAGGAGTTCATCTCTTCCATGGCGGTGGCGACCGTGGACACGTTGGCGGAGACCTGTTCGGTGGCGGCGGACACGGCGTTGGCTTGGGCGGCGGCTTCGGCGGCGGCGGCCGAGACCTGGACCGAGGCGGCGGAGAGCTCGTCGCTCGAGGCGCGCAGGGTCTCCGCGGACTCACCGACCTGGCCCGAGACCTTCTTGGCCAGGAAGAACGCGATGGCCATGCCGGCGGCGGCGATCGCGAGGAGCAACACGATCGACAGGGTCCGCGTCGAGCCGGCGGTGGCCTCTGCGCCGTCGATCGCGCTGGTCCGCCGCTCCGAGGCGGCACCGACGATCTGCTCGGCCAGATCGACCGTGGTGAGGAACGCCTGGCCGCCCATCAGCTCGATGGCCCCCGCGGCATCACCGGCGTCGGAGCGCTCGATGATGCTGTCCCACACCTCGCTCATGGCGGCGAAGCTCGTCCCGAACTGGTCGACCAACCCCGAGACCTCGGCGTCGTCGGTCCACTCGCTCGCGGTGGTGCCGCGCAGCTCCTCGATGGCGGCGGTGGCGGCTCGGATCTCGGTCTCGAGCCGGGCCTTCTCGGCCGGCTCGTCGGACACGATGTGGGCGTAGAGGTTGCGCGACGCGGTCACGATGGCGAACTGCATGCCGTCGGCGTCGTCGACCAGTGCCGTCTCGTGCTCGTTGATCTCCTGGGTGAGCGCGGCGATGCTCGTCATCTGGATGATGAGGTAGGCCGCCAGCCCCACCATGAGGGCGATGACGGTGGCGAAGCCCAGCATCATGCGGGTCTTCAACGGGCGTTGTGTCGTGCGGGACATGGCGCTCTCCGGTGGTGGGTTCGGCTCGGCCCGCAGGCCGTCGCACGCGTGAGGTCGGCGTCCCACGGACCCCGGTGAGGTCTCGTTCAGAAGCGGGCCAGGTGACCAGTGGCTCACTCGGAGAGCGACGTCACACGCACCGAGACCAGCCGCACCACGATCCCCACCGCGAGCACCCCGCCGCCCACGGCGACCGCCACGGGCGGCAACGACACCGCGAGCACCACGCACCCGACCAGGCCCACCACCGCGATGCCGCGGGGCCAGCGACGCTGGTGGGCGGGCAGCCTCAGCGCCGAGGCGTTGGTGATGGCGTAGTAGGTGAGCACGGCCACGCCCGACAGCGCGATCGAGCTGCGCAGATCGGTCACCAGGACGAGAGCGACGACCACCGCGGCCACCGTGAGCTCGGCGCGCAGCGGGAGCGACCGCCCCGTGTCGATGTGGGCGAACCAGTGGGGGAGCTCTCGGCGGCGCGCCATGGCGAGCGTGGTGCGCGACACGCCGGGGATGAGGTTGAGGAGCACCCCGAGCGCCGCGATCCCGGCGCCGATGCGGACGACGGGTCCCAGGGCGTCGAGGTCGCCCGCCTCGACGACGGCGCGCAGGGGAGCATCGCTCCCGGCGAGGGTCGCCACCGGGACCACCGCCAGCGCGGTCACCCCGACGACGGCGTAGAGCACCAACACCGCGCCCAGCGCCCGCGGGATCGCCTTGGGGATCGTGGTCTCGGGGTCGCGAACCTCCTCGCCGAGCGTGGCGATGCGGGCGTACCCGGCGAACGCGAAGAAGAGGAAGCCAGCGGCGCGCAGGATCTCGAACGGGTCGCCGTCGATCGGGGTGAGCCGGTCGAGCGACGCGGCGTCGCTCGACCACCCGGCGACCACGACGGCGGTGAGCGCGGCGAGCGACACCGCCAGCAGCACGCGGGTGACGGCGACGGTGCGGCTGAGCCCGCCGAGGTTGACGGCCACGATGGTGAGCACCGCGCCGACCGCCACCCAGCGGTCCTGCTCGGGCCACAGGTAGGCCCCGACGGTGAGGGCCATGGCGACGCACGACGCCGTCTTGCCCACGACGAACCCCCAGCCGGCCAGGTGTCCCCACGCCGGCCCGAGCTGATGCCGTCCGTAGACGTAGGTGCCACCGGACTCGGGGTGCACGGCAGCGAGCTGCGCCGACGACGACGCGTTGCAGAACGCCACCACGCCGGCGATGGCCAGACCGATGAGCAGCCCGGTGCCGGCAGCCTCGGCGGCCGGGGCCCAGGCCGCGAAGACGCCGGCGCCCACCATCGACCCGGCCCCGACGACCACGGCGTCGCCGACGCCCAGCCGACGCTGGAGGGACCCCTCGGCCGTCATCGGCCCATGGTCGCACGACCACCGGTGTCCGCCCGGTGAACGGTGCACGAACCCTGGTCGCGCGACCCGGGTCGTTGGGCACTCCCACCCGCGGGTCGGGCGGGCCTACGGTCGGTCCAGAGGGAGGCGGTCATGGCAGCGTCCGGGACCCCGGCCGGTTGGTACGACGACCCGGAGGGTCAGCACCGGTGGCGCTGGTGGGACGGCGAGCGGTGGACCACGACGTTCCACGACGACGCACCGGCGCCGGTCCCGGCACCCGCGCCCGTCCCTGCGCGTGAGTCGCCGCGGCGTGCGCCGATCGGGTGGATCGCCGTCGGCGTCCTCGGCGTGGTGGCCCTCGTGGCCGCCGTGCTGGTGCTGTCGCCAGACGACGAGCCGTCCACGACGGTCGCCGCCGCCGGCGCGGCCGTGGTCGACACCAGCGGTGGGACCGTGGTGACCGATCCCGGTGACGGCCTCGGCCCGGTCTCGCTCGCGGTGCCACCCGGCGCCCTGACCCGTCCCTACGAGGTCACCGTGGCGCTGGCCGACGATGCCGGCACCGGCCCCGGCGGACGCCGTGACGACGACCGTGTCTGGGACGCGCTGGCCCGGTGGGCACTCGAGTCCGAGGCACCGGTGCTGCACCCGATCGTCGGGCCGGTGGCGGTCATGGAGCACGCCGAACCGACTGGGGTGGCGGTCGAGCTCGGTCCCGACGGGCTGCTGCTCGCCGAGCCCGGCCGGATGACCGTCCCGCTGTCGCGCCTCGATCTCCCCGAGGGCGCGATCCCGGTGGTGCTGCTCGAGAGCGGTGGCCGATGGGAAGTGCTCGACGACACCGTGATCGATCGAGCGGCGGGCACGCTCAGCTTCTCGGTGCCGCACTTCTCCACCGGGCGGATCTGGCGGATCCTCGGCAACATCGCGTCCAACCCGTTCATCTCGTTGCCCGCGGAGCAGTTCAGCGACGCAGTCCGCACGTTGCACAGCGGGCCCGCGCCCGACGTGTTCGACTCGGTCCGTCGGGCCACCGAGTGCGTGGAGGGTCGGACGGTCGACCTCTCGGCGTTGCCGACCTCGGCGTCGGAGCTGCTCGGCAACCTGTTCGCCGGCGGCGGCCGGATCGGCACCTACGACAGCGCAGCCACCAACCGCGTCCGCGACCACCTGCGCGACCACTACGCCGCCGCGCTCGACGCCGAAGCCGCCCGGCTGAACCTCGACGCGGCCGGGCGGCGTGAGCTGAACGCGAACTTCGCGCCGCACGACGTCACCTTCGACCAGGTGCTCACCATGGCCATGGCCGAGACCGGCAACGACCCGTTCCAGGCCCTCGTGCTGGTCTACGAGGTGCTGGCGGTCAACCGGGAGAGCGCGGGGGTGCAGCGCTCGATGGAGCTGGTGCGCGGCGACGGCGGCGACGAGCGGGGCGCCCGCTACCACCTGCTCGGATCGGCGATCTACTCGTTCGTCTACGAGCACCTGCGGGCGACCGGGCAGACCAACGCGTTCTGGCCGCCCGAGCCGGGAGTCGCCGTCCGCCTGGAGGAGGGGTGGGTGTCGGGCGACATCACCACCGACACCGTCGAGTACGCGGTCGACGTCATGGGCGTGCGCCTGGGCCGCACCCTCTACGACCAGCTGGTCGGCCCGGGCGGGGTCGGGGCCAGCGCCGAGCACGACGACGTGTGCACCACCACCACGACCACCGAGGACGGGCAGGAGACGGCCGATCCGCCGATGACCGAGATGACCCTGCCGCCCGGGGTCGAGGTCGGCACCGGCGACGTCCAGGTGACGCTGCAGTGGACCGGTGGGGCCGACATGGACCTGCACGTGATCGACCCGTCGGGCGAGCACATCTACTACTCGAACAAGACCTCGGCGAGCGGCGGCCAGCTCGACCACGACGACCGGGCCGGGTGCGGCTCGAACGTGGGCGCGCACGTGGAGAACATCTTCTGGCCCACCGGAAGCGCCCCGCCCGGCACCTACGAGGTGTACATCCGCAACTACCGGGGCTGCGACGACGCGCCGCAGACCGCCCAGTACCAGGTGCGGGTGAACGGCGTCGTCGTGCTCACCGACGCGGTGTCGCTCGAGGTCGGCACTGCGTCGGACGCCCGGACCTTCACGGTCGGCGCTCCATGAGGCCCGGGTAGCATCGGCGGGCGCGCCGGCGGGGTCCGGCCGCCACGCTGACAGGGGGGCACGTGGACGCACGCGAGGAGCTCGACGCGGTCGTCGTCGGGGCCGGGTTCGCCGGCATGTACATGCTCCACCGACTCCGCGGCCTGGGGCTGCGCAGCCGGGTGATCGAGGCCGGCAGCGGGGTGGGCGGCACCTGGTACTGGAACCGCTACCCGGGGGCCCGCTGCGACGTCGAGAGCATGGAGTACTCGTTCGGCTTCGACGACGACCTCCAGCAGGAGTGGCGCTGGAGCGAGCGCTACGCCTCGCAACCCGAGATCCTCCGCTATGCCGAGCACGTCGCCGACCGCTTCGACCTGCGCCGTGACATCACGTTCGACACCCGGGTCGAAGCCGCCCACCTCGACGAGAGCTCGGGGCGGTGGACGGTGCGCACCGACCGGGGCGACGAGCTGTCGGCGCGGTTCGTCGTGATGGCCACCGGCTGCCTGTCGTCGACCAACACCCCCGAGTTCCCCGGACTCGACTCCTTCGCCGGCCCGGTGCTGCACACCGGCCGGTGGCCCCACGAGGGCGTCGACCTCGCCGGGCGGCGCGTCGGCGTCATCGGCACCGGCTCGTCGGCGATCCAGTCGATCCCGATCATCGCCGAGCAGGCCGCCGAGCTGGTGGTGTTCCAGCGCACCGCCAACTACTCGGTGCCCGCCCACAACGCCCCGCTCGATCCGCAGGTCGAGGCCGAGATCAAGGCGGGCTACGCCGACCTGCGCGCCCAGAACCGCTCGATGCCCGCAGGCTTCGGTGCCCGATCGCCGCGCCACGACCGCTCGGTGTTCGACGTCGAGGCCGACGAGGTCCGCCGCGAGCTCGAGGCGCGGTGGGCCCGGGGCGGGCTCGGGTTCCTGGGCGGGTTCAACGACCTGCTCCTGCGCACCGACGCCAACGAGATCGCCGCCGACTTCGTGCGCGAGAAGATCCACGAGATCGTCCACGACCCCGCCGTCGCCGACCTGCTGTCGCCCACCAACGTCATCGGCTGCAAGCGGCTGTGCGTCGACACCGGCTACTACGAGACCTTCAACCGCGACCACGTGCGGCTCGTCGACGTCGGCTCGACGCCGATCGAGGCCATCACCCCCCGTGGTGTGCGCGTCGACGGGGTGGAGCACGAGGTCGACGTGCTGGTGCTGGCCACCGGCTTCGACGCCATGACCGGCACCCTGCTGCGCATCGACCTGCGGGGCGTCGGCGGGCTCACCTTGCGAGACGCCTGGGCCGACGGCCCCCGCACCTACCTCGGCCTCGGCGTGGCCGGGTTCCCGAACCTGTTCACCATCACCGGCCCGGGCAGCCCGTCGGTGCTCACCAACATGATCACCTCCATCGAGCAGCACGTGGAGTGGATCACCGACTGCATCGCCTGGCTCGACGCCCACGGCCACCGCCACATCGAGGCCGACCCGGCGGCGGTCGACGCGTGGGTCGACCACGTCAACGGCATCGCCGGGATGACCCTGTTGCCCACCTGCAACTCCTGGTACCTGGGGGCCAACGTGCCGGGCAAGCCCCGGGTGTTCATGCCGCTGCTGGGCTTCCCCACCTACGCCGAGCGCTGCGCGGCGGTCGCCGCCCACGGCTACGAGGGCTTCGTGGTGTCGTAGCCGACGCCCCGGCTCCGGCACGGTGGCCGCCCGGGTGGTCATAGGGTGCGGCGATGAACCCGCTCGATCTCGATGCCGTCGGCCAGGCCGCTCTCGTGCGCACGGGTGAGGTGTCACCGGTCGAGCTGGTCGACGGGGCCATCGCCCGCATCGACGCGCTCGACCCGCACCTGCACGCGGTGATGCACCCTCGGTTCGCCGCGGCGCGGGCCGAGGCCGCCGCCCCCGTGGGAGCGGGGCCCTTCGCCGGCGTGCCCATGCTGGTGAAGGACGCCCTGTGCGAGCAGGCCGGCGAGCCGTCGTGGGCCGGGATGGGGTTGCTCGCCCGTCACCGCCACACCGCCACCACCGACTCGTTCCTGGCCACCCGGTTCCGCGCCGCCGGGTTCGTGATCCTCGGCCGCACCGCCCTTCCCGAGCTGGCGCTGCGGGCCACCACCGAGCCCGCCGCCTTCGGGCCCACCCGGAACCCCTGGGACCCCGAGCGCAGCACCGGCGGGTCGAGCGGGGGCTCGGCCGCCGCGGTGGCCAGCGGGATGGTGCCGGTCGCCCACGGCAACGACATGGGCGGGTCGATCCGCATCCCGGCCGCGTGGTGCGGGCTGGTCGGGCTCAAGCCCACCCGGGGCCGCACCAGCGTCGGCCCGGCCTTCGGCGAGTACTGGGGGCAGATGACCCACGAGCACGTGCTGTGCCGATCGGTGCGCGACACCGCTGCGGTGCTCGACGCCATCGCCGGACCGGCCCCGGGCGACCCGTACCTGGTGAACACCCCGGCGGGGTCGTGGGCCGACGCCGTGGGGGCCGATCCCGGGGCGCTCCGCATCGGCGTGGTCGGCCACCTGCCCGGCGGCGCGGCCTTGGGCGACGACGCGGTCGAGGCGTTGGAGCGCACCCGGGCCGCGTTGGCGGCCGCTGGCCACCACGTCGAGCACGCTGCGCCCGCCGCCCTCGACGACGACACCATCTCGGGCTCCTACCTCACCGTGCTCGCGGTGCACGTCGCCAGCGAGCTCGACCGCGTCGGCCGGCTGGTGGGCCACGCCGTCACCGCCGCCGACGTCGAGCGGGGCACGTGGGCCCTCGCCGAGATGGGGCGGTCGCTGTCGGCGACCCACCTCGTCGCCGCCACCGCCGAGCTGCACCGCTGGGCCCGGCGGTGCGCGTCGTGGTGGCGCGGGGGCCGCGCCGGTGAGCGGGTCGGCGGCGACGACGAGGGCTTCGACCTGCTCGTGACCCCCACCGTGCCGGTGGGACCGCCCCGGCTCGGCGAGGTCGACGACGTGGGGACGGTGGCGTTCACCGTGCCGTTCGACGTGACCGGCCAACCCGCCATCTCGCTGCCGCTGCACCGGACCGCCACGGGGCTCCCGTTCGGGGTCCAGGTCGTCGCCGCCGCGGGGCGTGAGGACGTCCTGCTCGGCGTCGCCGCCCAGCTCGAGGCGGCCCTGCCGTGGAGCGGGCGCCGACCACCGCGCTGGGGCACCGGTCCCGCCTGAGGTGCGCGGCGGGAGGTGAGCGGCCGGGGGTGACCGGCGGGGGAGGCGGGTACGACAGGGGTGGACGGACCCTCCACCCCAGGAGCACCTCATGGTCGACACCACGATGACGCGAGCACGCGCCGAGGAGGTCGTGCCCCGGGAGGGGCCGCCGCTCGGCGGTTCGATCCGACGGGCCCGACTGACCGAGCTGGCCGAGCTGGCGGTCACCGTCGATCTCCGGCCGACCCTCGAGGTGGAGGCGCCGGGCAACGGCCGCCCCCTCGGTGAGATCCCCCACGGGACCGCCGACGACGTCGTCGCAGCGGTGGCGCGGGCCCGAGAGGCGCAGCGCGACTGGGCTCGGCGACCGCTCGGCGAGCGCGCCGAGGTGATCGAGCGGTTCGGCCGTCGGGTGCTCGACCACCAGCACGAGGTGCTCGACCTGATCCAGCTGGAGGGTGGCAAGACCCGCACCGACGCGTTCGAGGAGGTGCTCGACGTCGCGTTGGTGTCGAGCTACTACGCCCGCAGCGCCCGCCACCACCTGGCGCCCCGACGCCGCCGGGGCGCGGTGCCGCTGCTCACCCGGGCCGTCGAGCACCACCACCCACTCGGGGTCGTCGGGATCATCGCCCCGTGGAACTACCCGTTGTCGTTGTCCGCGGGCGACGCGGTCCCGGCGCTGATGGCCGGCAACGCGGTGGTGCTCAAGCCCGACGTCGCCACCCCGTTCACGGGTCTGTGGGTGGCCGAGCAGCTGGCCCACGCCGGCGTGCCACCGGGGGTCGTGCAGGTGGTCACCGGTCCCGGCGCCGAGCTCGGGGAGCCACTCATCGACCACGTCGACTTCCTCATGTTCACCGGGAGCACCGCCACCGGCCGCATCGTGGCCCGACAGGCAGCGGCGCGGCTCATCGGCTCGTCGCTCGAGCTCGGCGGGAAGAACGCGCTCATCGTGCTGGCCGACGCCGACCTCGAGCGGGCCGTGGCTGGCGCGTTGCGGGCCTGCTTCGCCAACGCCGGCCAGCTGTGCATCTCGGCCGAGCGCCTCTTCGTGGAGGAGGCCATCTGGGACGACTTCGTCCCGCGGTTCGCCGCCGCCGCCCGCGACCTGCGCCTCTCGGTGGTGCTCGACTGGGTGGGGGAGATGGGCTCGTTGGCGTCGGCCGACCAGCTCGCGACGGTGCGCCGCCACCTCGACGACGCGCGGGCCAAGGGCGCCACCGTGCTCGCCGGCGGGTCGCTGCGTCCCGACATCGGTCCCTACGTGCTCGAGCCCACGGTGCTCACCGACGTCACCCCCGAGATGGAGCTCTTCCGCGAGGAGACGTTCGGCCCGGTGGTGGCGGTCACGCGGGTCCGCGACGCCGACGAGGCGGTCGAGCTCGCCAACGACAGCCGCTACGGGCTGAGCTTCAGCGTGTGGTCGCGCGACACCGGCCGAGCCCGACGGCTGGCGACCCGCCTGCAGGCCGGCACCGTGAACGTGAACGATCCGTACGCGGCCGGCTGGGCGTCGATGGACGCGCCGATGGGCGGGATGAAGGACTCGGGTGTCGGGCGTCGCCACGGCGCGGCGGGGATCCTCAAGTACACCGAGACCCAGACCGTCGCCGTCCAACGCCTCGCCCCGCTGATGGCGCCGCCGTTCCTCGACGCCGACCGCTACGCCGAGCTGGTCACCCGCCTGGTGCGGATGCTGCCCGACCTGCCCGTGCGGCGTTGGCGTCCGACGCTGCGTCGCCGGGCAACCTACCGCCGGGCACGGGACTGACCCGGGTCGTGTTCAGGCCGCCCAGCGGCAGGACCAGGGGCCCCACCCCTGCTCCGCCCACAGCGCGAACGCGACCCGACTGTTCACCCACGGATCGGTGATCTGCGACCACGAGTAGCCCATGGCCGCGACCATCCCACGGTGGACGGTGTTGATCTGGAACAGGCCCCAGTTGCCCCCGCCCGGGCTCGCGACCCACGGCCGGTGCGTCGACTCGCACCACGCGACCCGGACGGCCGACTCCGCGGCCCACCCGGCGCCGTTCTCGTTCCACACGTCGCGGATGATGTCGGCCGGTGCGGTGGGCCGGCACTCGGGGATGCCACCGGGTCGGGTGCCGGTCGCGGCGACGTGCTCGGGGCTCTCGGCGAAGTGGGCGAGCAGCTTGGTGCGGCTCATCCCGTCGCGGGCCCGGGCCACCCAGTAGGCGGCGCCGCCGGCGTCGGGCTCGCGGTCGAGGACGTTGCGGTAGAGCGTGGTGACGAACTGCTGGTCGTCGATGCGCCCGTAGGTCGTGATCCACTCGCCCGACCCCATGAAGGCGCTGGCGATGGCGCCGTAGGGCTGGCACGACGCCAGCTGGTCGCTCCAGTAGGCGAGGCCGGCCGCGTCGGGCTCGCGGTCGAACACCGCCGAGTAGAGGCGGATGACCGCGTCCTCGGACGTGCCGGAGGCGGCTGCGGCAGGACGGGCGTCGACCCCGCCGAGTCCGAGCGCGAGGCCGGCGACGACGAGGAGCGAGGCGAGGAGTCGGCGCGAGGCGCGCGACGAGGAGTGGGGGGTGGTCACGGGGGGTGCACCTCCGGTCGGGTGCTCGACAGACGTTCATCCCGTCGATCCCGACCGGATGCGTCGAACATTGCGGTTCCGTTACGAACCGACACCGTAGCGACATTTCGACCCGGGTCGACCTGCGCCGTGACGGATGTCACGGAGACCGGGCCGAGACGGGGCGCGCGCCCGGACGGCTTGGCTCGAGGGGGCGGTGGGTAACGAGAGGAGACCCGACACCCCGACCGGAGGACCACCATGGAACGCCACGACACCGGCACCCCGACCGCCGACACCCGCCGCGGTGCGGCTGCGAGCGGGCGCGACGCGACCGAGCCCTACGGGCTGACCTCGATCCAGAAGGCCGCAGCCGTCGTCGGCGCCGTCTTCCTGCTGATCGGCATCGCCGGCTTCATCCCCGGGATCACGACCAACGTCGACGAGATCCAGTGGGCGGGCCACGAGTCCGAGGCCCAGCTGTTCGACATCTTCCAGGTCTCGATCCTGCACAACATCGTGCACCTCGCGTTCGGCGTGCTCGGCCTGGCCGCGGCCAAGGCCCTGAACGCGTCGCGGCTGTTCCTCCTCGGGGGCGGGCTCGTGTACCTGGCCCTGTTCGTCTACGGGATCGTCATCGACAAGGAGAGCGACGCGAACTTCGTGCCGGTGAACGAGGCCGACGACTGGTTGCACCTCGGCCTCGGTGCCGGGATGATCCTGCTCGGCGCCGCGCTCTGGTCCCACAGCGCCGAGGAGAAGCAGCGCTACCTCACCTCGCCGACCACCCGGGTGCGCTGAGCCGGTCGCGCCGGGCGGGCGATGCCATGCTGTGGGCATGGAGCTCTCCCAGCACGGCCGCCCGGTCGACGACGTCATCGCCGACCTCGAGGCCAAGCGCGTCGACGACGTGAAGTGGACCGAGGGCAAGGCCTTCGGGATGATCTACGACGGCGGCCCGTCGGTCCACGAGGTCGCCGAACGGGCCGCCCGTCTGTACCTGCACGAGAACGCGCTGAACACCAAGGCGTTCCCCTCGCTCGGCCAGATCCAATCCGAGGCGGTGGGATGGACGGCGTCGCTGCTGCACGGCCCCACCGCCGCCGGGTTCCTCACCAGCGGTGGCACCGAGTCGATCCTGTGCGCGGTGCTCGCCGCCCGCGAGCGGGGGCACGCCGAGCGGGGGATCACCCAGCCCGAGATCGTGCTGGCCGAGAGCGCCCACGCGGCGTTCCACAAGGGCGCCCACCTGTTCGGGCTCACCGTGCGCAAGGCGCCGGTGCGCGACGACTGGACCGCCGACGTCGACGCCATGGCCGAGCTCGTGAGCGACGACACGGTGCTCGTGGTGGGCTCGGCGCCGCAGTACCCGCAGGGCGTCGTCGACCCGATCCCCGAGATCGCCGCGCTGGCGGCGTCGGTCGGCGCGAACTGCCACGTCGACGCCTGCATGGGTGGGTTCGTGCTGCCCTTCGTCGAGATGCTCGGGCGTCACGTGCCGCCGTGGGACTTCCGCGTCGAGGGCGTCACGTCGATCTCGGCCGACATCCACAAGCTGGGCTACGCGCCGAAGGGTGTGTCGGTCATCCTGCACCGCACCAAGGAGCTGCGGCGCTACCAGACCTTCGTGTTCGACGGGTGGCTCGGCGGCTTCTACGCCTCGCCCAACCTGCAGGGCACCCGCTCGGGACTGCCGATGGCCACGGCGTGGGCGGTCATGCAGCACCTGGGCATCGACGGCTACGTCGAGCTCACCCGCACCACGCTCGCCAACGCCGATGCCATGCGCGCCGGGATCGCCGCCATCGACGGTGTGCGGGTGCTGGGCGACGGCCAGTACCACCTGGTGGCGCTGAGCCACGACCCCGAGGCGGCCGGCGAGCCGGTCGACGTGTTCGCCCTCGGCGACGCGTTGTTGCGTCGGGGCTGGTTCCACGACCGCCAGGGGCCGCCCGACTCGCTGCACTCCACGGTGAGCAACTCGAACACCGGGGTCATCGACCACTACCTGGCCGACCTGGCCGAGTGCGTGGCCGAGGTGCGCGGCGAGCGCGCCGACGACCGCTCCACCAACTACGCCACCTTGGAGTAGCCCGCGCTCCCCGGCGCGCGCAGCGCACCAGGTCGGCGCAGGTGCAACGTGTTCTACGTGTGTGCGAGAGTGGCGGCGTGGCACGGGGGG
>DATHSN010000325.1:0-4618 GCA_035464115.1 Acidimicrobiales bacterium
CGCGGCGCTCGGGTTCGTGGCCGCGCTCCTCACCGTCGCCCTCGTGCAGCTGCGGACCGGCCGCGAGCCGCTGGGGGTGGGCGGGCCCGCGCTCGTCGGGGTGGTCGCCGCCGCCGTGTTCGGCGGCGCGGTGGCGGGCGCCGTCGCGGCCACGGTCGTGCTCCGCGATGCCGCCGCGTTCGACGAGGGCGCGGTGGCCGGCACGGTCACCGCCCTCGATCCCGACGGGCCCCGGGGTGGGCTCTGCCTGCGGCCCGACGACCCCGACGCGGTGGGCTACCGCGAGCTGTGCGCCGCCCTGGCGCTGGTCGGTCCGGTCGACCTCGAGCCGGGCGACCGGGCCCGGGGCACCTGGGCGCTGCTCCCACCGGGCGACGCGCCCACCAACTACGTGTGGTTCACCCTCACCGCCGACGACCGCTGAGCACCGGTCACTCGTCGCGGGCCACGTAGCCGACGCCCCGCACCGTGTGCACGAGACGGGGCCGGTCGCCGTCCTCGGTCTTGCGTCGCACGTAGCCGACGTAGACGTCGAGCGTCTTGGAGGTGGTCTCGAAGTCGTAGCCCCAGATCCGCTCGTAGAGGACCTCGCGCGACAGCACGATCCCCGCGTTGCGCACGAGCAGCTCGAGCAGGTCGAACTCGGTCTTGGTCAGCTCGATGTCGACGCCGCCACGTCGCACCTGACGGCTGGCGGGGTCGAGCTCGAGGTCGCCGAGGCGGAGCGGGCCGCCGTCGTCGTCGGGCGCCGAGCGGCGCAGCAGGGCCCGCAGGCGGGCCAGCAGCTCGTCGAGCGCGAACGGCTTGACGAGGTAGTCGTCGGCGCCGGCGTCGAGACCGGCCACCCGGTCGGACACCTCGTGGCGGGCGGTGAGCACCAGCACGGGGGTGCGGTCGCCCCGCGCCCGCAGCGACCGGCACACCGACAGCCCGTCGACGTCGGGCATGCCGATGTCGACGACGGCCACGTCGATCCCGCCGTCGGCCAGGGTGGCGAGCGCGGCGGCGCCGTTGCCGACGGTGGTGACCCGGTAGCCCTCGAGCTCGAGGGCGCGCGCCACCGACTCCCGCACGGCCCGGTCGTCCTCGGCGATCAGCACGTGGGAGGGCTCGGTCACGGCGCGGCCGCCTCGTCGGGCGAGGGCACCGCGCGGGGGCCGACGGGATCGACCCGGAACCCCACGGCGGCGCCCCCGCCGCTGGCCCCGGCGGCCCACGCCCGGCCCCCGTGGTCGGCCGCCACCTGGGCGACGATGGCCAGCCCGAGGCCGGAGCCGGGCGTGCCCCGGGCGCCGGCGGCGCGGTGGAACCGGTCGAACACCTGCTCGCGCTCGTCGGCGGGGATGCCGGGGCCACGGTCGTGCACGACCACGCTGGGCCCGTCGACCACGATCTCCACCGGTCCGTCGGTCGGTCCGAACTTCAGGGCGTTGCCGACGATGTTGGCGATCGCCCGCTCGAGGTCGACCTCGCGGCCACGCACGGCGGTGTCGCCCCGGGCGGTCACCTCGACGGTGGCCCCCCGTCGGCGCTGACGGTCGGCGACCCGCTCGGCCACGGCCGCCAGGTCGACGTCGTCGGCGGGGACGTCGCGCTGTCCCGTGCCCGCCGCCAGGTCGACGACCTCGGCCACGAGCTGGCTGAGCTCGCCGACCTCGGCCTCGACGTCGGCGAGCACCTGCTCACGCTGGGCGTCGTCGAGGCGGTCCCAGCTGCGCCGCAGCACCTCGACGTTGGTCCGCACGCTGGTGAGCGGGGTGCGCAGCTCGTGGCTGGCGTCCTGCACGAGCCGCCGCTGCTGGTCCTCGGAGAGAGCCAGCGCCGACAGCATCGCGTTGAAGCTGGACGCGAGGGTGCCGACCTCGTCGTCGCGCTCGACGGGGACGGGGGTGCGCAGGTCGTGGGTGGACGCCACGTGCTCGGCGCCGTCGGCGAGACGCCGGATGGGGCCGACGATGCGGGTGGCGACCGCCCAACCGATGAGGGCGGCGACCGCCGTGCCCACCACCCCGACGCCGATCAGACGGCGGTCGACGCGCCGGATGGCGGCGTTGGTCTCGGTGAGGTCGCGGGCGATCTGGACGGCGCCGAGCGGGAGCGGCTCGGTGCGCATCCGGTACTCGGTGCCGTCGATCTCCACGGTGCGCACCACCGCGCTGCCGCCGACGCCGAGGGCGGCGCGGTCGATCTCGTCGACCGGGAGGTCCGGCGCACCCTCGAGCGAGGCGGCCACCGCGCCCCGCCGGTCGAGGACCTGCACCACCGCGTCGGGGCTCTGGAACAGCTCGTTGGCCCGCGGTCGCCGCCCGAGCTGCTCGGGCCGCACCACCTGGAGGATCGACGTGCGGGCCCGCTCGGCGAGGAAGTCGTCGATCTCGCCCCGCAGCGACGTCGACACCGCGACGTGGGCGACGAGGGCGGCGAGGGCGACGGTGACCGCCACACTGGCGCCGACCAGCAGGGCGAGGCGGAGCCGGAGGCTCATCGCTCGTCGCTCCGGCCCTGGTCGTCGTGCCGCACGGCGCCAACGTAGGCCTGCTCGGTGAGGAACGGGTAAGAGCGACGGGCCGCGTTCTTGATCAGTTCTTGAGTTGGCCTTCCACACTCCTTACCGGCGACCCCGATCGTGGTGGTCGAGGCCCCGAGCGGCGGGGCCGGACCCAGGAGGTCGACCCATGAACAAGCAGCTCGCCACCGTCGGGCTCGCCACGGCACTCGCCGGGACGAGCATCCTGGGGATCGGCATCGCCGGCGCCCAGACCGACGACACCGCCCCGTCCGACCCGACCCCGTCCGACACGACCCCGTCCGACACCGGCCCCTCGGACAGGGCCCCCGGGTTCCGCGACGGCCGCCACGCTCACCGGGGTGCCGGCATCCAGGAGGCCGCCGCCCTGCTCGACATGGAGCCCCGGGATCTCCTGGCGGCGCTGCGCGACGGCGCCACCCTCGCCGAGCTGGCCGAGGCGGAGGGGGTGAGCGTCGACGACCTGATCGCCGCCATGCTCACCCGTCCCCAGGAGCGGCTCGCCGAGGCCGTGGAGGACGGTGTGCTCACCCAGGAGGAGGCCGACGCGCACCTGGCCCGGATCACCGAGCAGGTCACCGCGATCGTCAACGGCGAGATCGAGCCGATCGGCGGCCCCCGAGACTCGATGGCCGGCGTCGCCGAGCTGCTCGGCCTGGAGCCGAGCGAGGTGGTCGAGGCGCTGCGCGGCGGCCAGACCCTCGCCGACCTGGCGGGCGACGCGGGCGTGTCGGTCGAGGACCTCGTCGACGCGCTGCTCGCCAACCACGCCGAGCGCCTCGACCGCGCCGTCGAGAACGGTCGGCTCACCGCTGACGAGGCCGCCGAGCGCCTCGCCGAGATCGAGGACCACGTGACCGACGTCGTCAACGGCGACGCCGAGCCCCGCGGCCCCCGCGGCGACGGTGGCCGCCGCGGCCCCGGTGGCCCCGGTGGCCGGACCAGCGGTGCCGGGCCGTTCGGCGGCGGGGCTCCCGCCGACGTGGAGACCGTGTTCGCCGCCTGATCGACCCGCTCCGCTGGTCGGGCCCGCCCGCGAGGGTGGGCCCACCGGCGCGCCGGGCCCACCAGGCGCCGTCGCTCGAGTCGTGCTCGGCCGCTCGGGCGGCTCGCGGCACCGGCGCGGAGGATGTCGTCGGATCGTCCGTCGGACCGGGCCGCAGGGGACTGTGCCCCGGGCGGGTCGCGGTCGCACGCTGGATGGGGACGAGGGTCTCGGCCGACGGGCCGGGCGGCCCTCGTGGCCAGCTCGTCCCCCGAGGAGGTGGACGAGATGACAGACGTCGAGCTCTCCAGCACCGGCGACCGGACGTCGGACCATGCTCACGAGGGGCCCCGGCGGCGCAGGTTCGTGTGGGTGGCCGTGACGCTCCTCGCGGCGGCCGCCCTCGTGGCCATCGGTCTCTGGGCGATCGCCGCCGATGACGGTGGGTCGACCACAGCAGCCGGTGCGGCTCCCTCGGACGACGCACTGACCGTGGTGGGCGATGCCGCGTGCTCGTGGTCGATGGTCGGCGAGGACGTCGTCGAGGGGGTGACGATCATCGAGGAGCGCTTCGAGTGCCAGCTCGATGTCTCCGACACCAGGGTGAGCGGCACCGAGGTGGTCGACGTGACCACGCGGATCGACGACTGGGCGCGAGGGGGCACCTGGACGGCCGACGGCGTGATCACGTCCGAGGACGGCACCTGGCGGGGTGCGGGGCACGGCGTGGTCAGCACGGTGGGCAACCTGCCGTTCTCGCCCCAGCAGTCCCCGGTCAACTTCGGCGAGATGCACTACGAGGGTGACGACGCCTTCGAGGGGCTCACGTTCCACTACTACGTCGCCGGAACGAACTCGGCGCTGGGGATCTCGGGCTGGATCGAAGGGTCCTGATCCCAGCCCGTCCGGGACGACCCGGGCACGGTGGGGTCGTGCGTCGGCGGCGCGCCGGGCCTCAGCGACCGACGCGCTCGCCCGGTGCCACGGCGACGACGTCGCCGCGCACCAGCACCTCCACCGGCTCGGGGTTGGCGGCGTCGGCCTCGAGGGCGACCCCGCCGTCGGCGGTGGCCCGCACCCGCTGCCGGTGACCTCGCCACGCGACC
>DATHSN010000326.1:0-4377 GCA_035464115.1 Acidimicrobiales bacterium
GGGTCGGGTCACCGCGCCCGACGCCGACGGCGTGGGCTGGCTGCGGATCCTCGACGGGTTCGACGGACCCGAGCTGGGTCGCGTGCGGGCGTCGTCGCTGCACGACGAGTGCCCCAACTACGACCGGCCGCGCACGCCGCCCGCCGACCTCGGCGCCCGTCGCTCCGACGACCCGGCGCGCCTGGCGGCCCCGGCCGATCCCGGCGCCGACCTGGTGGCGATGCTCTGCGACACCACGTGGGTGTCGTCGCAGTACGACCACCAACTGTTCCTCAACACGGTGGTGCCCCCCGGCGGCGACGCCGCGGTCCTGCGGCTGAAGGACCCCCGCACCGGGGTCGACACCGGCCGGGCCCTGGCCCTCACCACCGACGGCAACCACCGCTGGTGCGCCGTCGACCCCCGGGCCGGCGCCGCGCTCACCGTCGCCGAGGCCGTGTTGAACCTGGCGGTGGTCGGCGCCCACCCGCTGGCGTTGGTGAACTGCCTGAACTTCGGCAACCCCGAGCACCCCGAGGTGATGTGGCAGCTCGTCGAGGCCATCGACGGCATGGGCGACGCCTGCCGGGCGCTCGGCATCCCGGTGGTGGGCGGCAACGTCAGCCTCTACAACGAGTCGCTCGGCGTCGACATCGACCCCACCCCCATCGTCGGCCTGCTCGGCATGATCGACCGGCTCGAGCGTCGACCCCCCGGCGTCACCTTGACCGAGGGCGGCCGCCTGATCGTCCTCGGGCCGCCCGCGGGTGGCCTCGCCGGGTCGCGCTGGGCCTGGGAACAGGGCCACCGCGGTGGGATCCTCCCGGTGCTCGACCTCGAGGTGCACGAGCGGGTGGCCCGCGCCACCCGCCAGCTCGTCGCCGCGGGCATGGTCACCGGCGCCCACGACGTGGCCGAGGGCGGCCTCGGTGTGGCCCTCGCCGAGATGGCGGTGCGGTCGGGCATCGGGGTGTCGGTCGCCCGGGTGGGCGACCACGGCGAGCTGTTCTCCGAGTCGCCGTCGCGGGTCGTGCTGTGCGTCCCGGCCGACATGGTCACCGCGGTCGAGCGGGTGGCCGAGGCGGCCGGGGTGCCCGCCGCTCGCATCGGGGTGGCGATGGGCGACCGCATCGCGGTGAAGGGGCTCGTCGACGTCGCGCTCGACGCGGCCACGGCGGCCTGGCGCGACCGTCTCCCGGCCGCGCTCGGGAGCGGCACCACGCAGGGCTGACGCCGCCCGTACGATGATCGACGTGACCCCCATCGACGACGACTCCCCGAAGGAGGCGTGCGGCGTCTTCGGGGTCTACGCGCCGGGGCACGCGGTGGCCCACCTCACCTACCTCGGCCTCTACGCCCTGCAGCACCGGGGCCAGGAGTCGGCGGGGATGGCGGTGAGCGATGGCGGGTCGGTCACCGTCGTCAAGGACATGGGCCTGGTGTCCAACGCGTTCGACGAGCGCACCCTCGCCGCCCTCACGGGCGACCTCGCCATCGGCCACGTCCGCTACTCGACCACCGGGTCGAGCGTGTGGCGGAACTCCCAGCCGGTGTACCGCGACGTCGCCGGCACCGGCTTCGCCCTCGGCCACAACGGCAACCTGGTCAACACCGAGGAGCTGGCCGACGAGGCCGGGATGCTGCCGGGCACGGTGGCGAGCGACACCGACGTCATCGCCGAGCTGCTCGCCCACACCATGGCCGGCACCGGGGTCGACCTGCCCGCGGCGCTCGGTGAGGTGCTGCCCCACCTGAAGGGGGCGTTCTCGCTCACCCTCATGGACTCCGAGCGGATCATCGGGGTGCGCGACCCCAACGGGTTCCGGCCGCTGGTGCTCGGCCGGCTCGACGGCGGATGGATCCTCGCCTCGGAGAGCCCGGCGCTCGACATCGTCGGCGCGGTGTTCATCCGCGAGATCGAGCCGGGCGAGATGGTGGTGATCGACGCCGGCGGGCCGCAGTCGTTCCGGCCGTTCCCCGCCGAGCGGATCGACCCGAAGCTCTGCCTGTTCGAGTTCGTCTACTTCTCGCGACCCGACGGGCGCCTCTATGGCCGCTCGGTGCACCAGGCCCGCATCCACATGGGCGAGCGCCTGGCCGACGAGGCCCCGGTCGAGGCCGACCTGGTGATGGGCGTGCCCGAGTCGGGCATCCCGGCGGCCGAGGGCTACGCCCGGCGATCCGGCATCCCCTACGGCCAGGGCCTGGTGAAGAACCGCTACATCGGGCGCACGTTCATCGCCCCGAACCCCGAGACCCGGGCGCTCGGCGTGCGCATGAAGCTCAACCCGCTGCGCGACAACATCGCCGGCAAGCGCCTCGTGGTGGTCGACGACTCCATCGTGCGGGGCACCACCACCCGGGCGATGGTGCAGATGCTCCGCGAGTCGGGGGCCGCCGAGGTGCACCTGCGGGTGTCGTCGCCGCCGTACCGCTGGCCGTGCTTCTACGGCATGGACACCGGCACCCGGGGCGAGCTGCTCGCCGCCAACCTCACCGTCGAGGAGATCCGGGCCTACCTCGAGGTCGACACCCTCACCTACCTGCCGCTCGACGCGCTGCGCGAGTCGGTCGGCGCCGCCGGTGCCGGGTTCTGCGACGCCTGCCTCACCGGCGACTACCCCGTCGAGGTGCCGGTCGATCTGGGCAAGGCCGTCCTCGAGACCCGACAGGTCTGACATGGGCGAGACCTACGAGTCGGCGGGGGTGAGCATCGCCGCCGGCGACGAGGCGGTGCGGCGCATCGGTGCCGCGGTGGCGTCGACCCGTCGCCCCGGGGTGGTGGGCGACATCGGCTCGTTCGGCGGCCTCTTCGCGCTGGGCGCCACCGGGCGGCGCGACCCGCTGCTGGTGTCGTCCACCGATGGCGTCGGCACCAAGGCCGAGGTCGCCCGGGCGACCGGCCGGCTCGACACCATCGGCATCGACCTGGTGGCCATGTGCGTCGACGACATCGTCTGCCAGGGTGCCGAGCCGCTCTTCTTCCTCGACTACGTGTCGGTCGGCCACCTCGACCCCGAGCGGGTGGCCACCATCGTGGGCGGCGTGGCCGAGGGGTGCCGGCTCGCCGGGTGCGCACTGATCGGTGGCGAGATGGCCGAGCACGGTGGGGTCATGGAGCCCGACGCGTTCGACCTGGTGGGCTTCGCGGTGGGTGTCGTCGAGCGCGACCGGGTGATCACCGGCGAGCACGTCGCGGTGGGCGATCGGCTGATCGGCCTGGCGTCGCCGAACCTGCGGTCGAACGGGTTCACGCTGGCCCGGCGGGTCCTGTTCGACGTGGCCGGGATGGGGCTCGACGACCCGGCGTGGGCCGGCGCGACGCGCTCGCTCGCCGACGAGCTGCTCGACCCGTCGGTCATCTACGCGCCGGCGGTGTTGGCCCTGATCGACGCGGTCGACGTGCGCGCCGTCGTCCACGTCACCGGCGGGGGGCTGCCCGGCAACGTGGTGCGGGTGCTGCCCGCGGGCTGCCACGCGGTGGTCGAACGGTCGGCGTGGGAGGTCCCCCGGATCTTCGGCGAGATCCAGCGGTTGGGCGCGATCGCCGACGACGAGATGGCCCGGGTGTTCAACCTCGGCATCGGCATGGTGGTGGTGGTGCCGGCGGCCGATGTCGACCGGGCGCTCGGCGTGCTCGCCGGGGCGGGCCACCGGGCCGTCGAGATCGGCGAGGTCGTGGCCGGGGCGGGCTCGGTCAGCCTGGTCTGAGTTGGCCGTGGGTTCGTCAAGGGTTGTGTGAGGGCGCGTCGGTCTGAGGTGCCCTGTGGGCGGTCGGGTGCTGGCGTCGTGCGGTGTCGGTCGTGCTCTGCTGGCTCAGGCTGATCATGCGACCTGCGCGTGGCGCGGTCAGTTGGCCTGGTTCGAGCTCGGGGCGAGAGCGGGAGGCCGGGCACCAAACTCAGCCCGACGTCGCCTGGTGGCGCGTCACCGTCACAACGGTGTCGGCCGGCCTCCCTGAGCGGTCACCGGCGGCGGGGAGCCCCGGCGAAGTCGATGGTCATGCGGCCCAGCGGCTGGGCTCCCAGGGCTTTTGGTCGCGGACCATGGCGAAGGCGATCTTGTTGGCCCGGTGGGCCATGGCGGTGATGATGATCCCGCCGGGCTTGCCTCGGGCTCGGAGCTCGGCGCCGTAGGTGCGGCTGATCGGTTCGCTGTGCCAGAGACCGGTGCCGAGGTCGACGAGCGCGACGCGGAGTAGGACCGAGCCTTCTCGGGTGATGTGACCGTCGGCGCGGTGACCGGCTGAGTCGTAGAGCCTCGGGGTCAGACCGGCGGCGCGGTAGAGCTGGCGGTGGCCGGGCCAACGCTCGGGATCGCCGACTGCGGCGCCGTAGTTGGCGACGCGGACCGGTCCCCAGCCCGGGGTGCTGACGAGGACCCCGAAAGGGGTCTGGG
>DATHSN010000327.1:0-11035 GCA_035464115.1 Acidimicrobiales bacterium
TCCCCCACCGAACCGGCGAACCCACGGTGCGCCACGCGCACCCACGATTCGCCCGTTCATCTGGGTCGGCCGCTCCCGTCCCCGGCCCCACCGAACCGGCGAACCCACGGTGCGCCACGCGCACCCACGATTCGCCAGTTCGCCCGGCCGGCCGGCCTGGGGGGGGCGCGGTCAGGTCACCTTGCGCGCCGCGGCGTCGACCTGGCGGTGCTCGCCACGCGCCACCACCCCGACCAGCCGGTCGACGGCGTCCCACACCTCGACGTGGGCGTTGGTGAGCGCCGAGAACCCGAACCGGATGCGATCGGGGGCGCGGAAGTCGGGGATCACCGCGGCCCGGTCGACCAGCGCTCGGGTGATCGCCCAGGCCTCGTCGTGGCGCAGCGCCACGTGGGCGCCCCGCCGGTCGGGGTCGCGGGGCGACGCCAGCTCGAAGCCGAGGGGTGACAACCGCGCGTCGGCCAGCTCGACGAACAGCGACGTGAGCGCCCGGCTCTTGGCCCGGATGGCGTCGATGCCGGCCTCGGCCACCAGCGCGACCCCTTCGTCGACGAGCGCCAGCGACGGCACCGGCGTGGTGCCCACGAGGAAGCGGGTGATGCCGGGCTCGGGGTCGTAGGCCGGACCCATGGCGAACAGGTCGCGCTGGCCCCACCAGCCCCAGATCGGCTGGGTGGCGCCCTGCAGCTCGTGGCGCACGTAGAGGAACGCGGGCGAGCCCGGTCCGCCGTTGAGGTGCTTGTAGGTGCACCCCACCGCCAGGTCGACCCCGGCCGCATCGAGCTCGACGGGGACCGAGCCGACCGCGTGGCTCAGGTCCCACAGCACGAGCGCGCCGACCGCGTGGACCGCCTCGGTGACGGCCCGCAGGTCGAGCAGCGCCCCCGACCGGTACGACACGAGCGACAGCACCACCACCGCCACCTGCTCGTCGAGCGCCTCGACCAGCCGGGCGAGGTCGAGCCCGGTCACCGGATCGGCCGGCACCGTGCGCACCGCTCCACCCCGTGCCGCCGCCAGCCCCTCGAGCACGTAGCGATCGGTCGGGAACTCGTCGTCGAGGCACACCAGCACCCGCCGGTCGGGGCGCTGGTCGAGCGCGACGGAGGCCAGCTTGTAGAGGTTGACCGAGGTCGAGTCCGACACGACGACCTGGCCGGGACCGGCGCCGAGGACCGCGGCGCCGATCCGGTCGCCGATGCGGGTCGGCCACTCGATCCAGCGCTCCCACGACCGGACCAGACCCACCGCCCACTCCTCCTCGGCGACGTGACGGAGCCGGTCGAGCGCGGCCCGGGTCGGGCGCCCGAGCGAGTTCCCGTCGAGGTAGATCACCTCGGGGTCGGTGGCGACGAAGCGGTCGCGCAGCGAGGCGAGCGGATCGTCGGCGTCGAGCGCCTCGGCGACCGACCGGTCGAGCGCGGTCACGTCGTCCCCCGCACCGCGTCGGCGAGGGCGGCCACGAACCGGTCGACGTCGTGGGTGTCGACGTGCGCCCCCACCGACACCCGCACCGCGGCGCCGCGCACCGACACGTGGACCTGGCGGTCGCGCAGGGCGGCCGCCACCTCGGCGGGCGCGACCCCGGCGGGCAACCGGAGGCCGATGAGGTGGGGCGACCGGTGAGCCGGCGCCGCCACCCCGAGCCCGAGCTCGACGGCCGCCTCGGCGATGCGGTCGGTGTGGACCCGCGCCGCGGCTGCGAGGTCGCCGACCCCCCACGCGGCGATCAGCCGGGCCGAGGTGAGCGCCACCGGCACGAGCGCGAAGTTCGACACCTCACCGGTGTCGTAGCGCCGGGCACCCGGCTGGTAGTCGTCGCGGTAGTCGACGAGCCCGGCGAAGTCCTCGCTCCCGGCCCGGACGATCCAGTTGTGCTCGATCGGCTGCCCGTCGCGCCGGTGCGGCGCCGCCCACAGGTAGCCGACGCTGTACGGCCCGAGGAGCCACTTGTAGGTGGCCCCGGCGACGAAGTCGGGTCGGATGCGGGCCACGTCGAACGGAGCCGCACCCACCCACTGGGTGGCGTCGACCACCAGGGCGGCGCCCACGGCGCGGGCCGCGGCGCCCACCGCCTCGAGGTCGACCCGGCCGCCGTCGGTCCAGTGGCACGGGGGGACGGCCACCACCGCCGTGCGGTCGTCGATGGTGGCCAGCACCGAGGCCGTCCAGTCGCCGTCGGCGGGTCGCGGCGCCGCCACGACGTCGCCACCTCGTCGCTCGGCCAGCTCGCGCCACGCGTAGACGTTGGACGGGAACTGCTCCGCCAGCACCACCACCCGCTGGCCCCGCTCGAACGCCACGTTGGCGGCAGCGGTGGCCACGCCGTGGCTCACCGCAGGGGTGAGCGCCACGCCGTCGGCATCGCCGCCGAGGAGGGTCGCCAACGCCGCTCGGAGCTCGGCGATCGGGCCGAAGAAGTCGTCACCGCTGATCGTCCAGGGCTGCAGCTTGCGGTCGAGCGCGGCCCGGCCCGCCTCGGCCGACGCCCGGGGCAGCGGGCCCATGTAGGCCGTGTTCAGGTAGGCCACGTCGGCGGGGACGTCGAAGTGGTGGCGCAGCGATCGGGGAGCGTCGGGCACGCCGACACGGTAGGACGGCTCCGGGAGGTCACGGGGTAGCGTCCGTGACGAACCAGCGCACACCACACGGGGGACACCATGGCCGACCTGCACGGGACCTGCGACGACCGCTTCCGGGCGGTGGCCGACACCTTGGCCGCCAACCTCGACTCCGGCGCCGACCTCGGCGCGTCGGTCGCGGTGAGCGTCGACGGCGAGATGCTGGTCGACGTGTGGGGTGGGCACGCCGACGCGGGCCGCACCCGGTCGTGGGAGAGCGACACGATCGCCAACGTGTGGTCGACCACCAAGACCATGACGGCGCTCTGCGCGCTGATGCTGGCCGACCGCGGCACGCTCGACCTCCACGCGCCGGTCGCCGAGTACTGGCCCGAGTTCGCCGCCAACGGCAAGGAGGGCGTCGAGGTCCGCCACCTCCTCGGCCACACCGCTGGTCTGTCGGGCTGGGAGGAGCCGGTCGACGAGTCGGTCCTCTACGACTGGGACCGGGCCACGTCGCTGCTCGCCGCGCAGGCCCCGTGGTGGGAGCCCGGCACCGCGTCGGGCTACCACGCCGTCACCCAGGGCTACCTGGTCGGCGAGGTCATCCGACGCGTCGACGGTCGCACCGTCGGCCAGTTCCTCGCCGAGGAGCTGGCCGGCCCGCTGGGCGCCGACTTCCACATCGGGCTGCCGACGGCTGACGACCACCGGGTCGCCGAGCTGGTCCCCCCACCGGACATGTCCGAGCAGCTGGCCGCGACAGCGTCCGAGCTCACGATCAAGACCCTCACCAACCCGGTGATGAGCGCCGAGATGACCGCGAGCGACGCGTGGCGTCGCGCCGAGATCCCCGCCGCCGGCGGGCACGGCAACGCCCGGTCGGTCGCCCGCATCCAGAGCGTGCTGGCGTGCGGCGGCGAGCTCGACGGCCGGCGCTTCTTGTCGGCCGAGGGGTGCGAGGCGGTGTTCGAGGAGCAGTCCTACGGCGTCGACCTGGTGCTCGGGCTCCCCCTGCGGTTCGGCATGGGCTACGGGCTGCCCTCCCAGGACATCCCGTTCCCCAACGAGCGCACCTGCTTCTGGGCCGGGTGGGGCGGCTCGCTCGTCATCGTCGACCTCGAGTCGCGCGCCGTGTTCGCCTACGTGATGAACAAGATGGCCGACGGCCTGGTCGGCGACGACCGGGGCCTCGGCCTGGCCGCCGCCGCCCTGGGCGCCATCGCCGTGGCATGACCGTCGCCGTGGCCCACCCGCTGCTCGCCGCCCTCGCCCCCGTCGCCACCGCCCTGGGCGCCACGCTGGTCGAGGCGGGCGATCTCGAGCCGGGCGACGTCCCCCTCGAGTGGGACGGCCAGGTGGTGGGCGGGCTGCGGGTCGCCGGGCTGCACGGGGCGCTCGGACGCCTGCTCGACCAGGCCGAGCGCGAGATGGGCGCGCCCCTCGCCGAGCTCGACCGCGAGGACAAGCAGGAGGTCGTGCGCCGCCTCGACGAGCAGGGCGCGTTCACCATCCGCCGGGCGGTCGAGGAGGTGGCCGACGTGCTCGGCGTCAGCCGCTTCACGATCTACAACTACCTGAACGCCTCCGACCGGCCCGAGGACCGCGCGTGACCGTCACCGTCGAGTTCACCGTCGAGCCGTTCACCGACGGCGCGCCGGGCCCCCACGTGCAGGCCGCCGTCGACGCCGCATCGGCCACGGGCGGCGTGGTCGACGTCGGCCCCTTCGGCACCACCCTCACCGGTCCCGCCGCCGACGTCGTCGCCGGCATCCCCGCCGTGGTCGACGCCGCCCTCGCCCACGGCGCCACCCGCATCACCGTCCAGGTGAGCGCCAGCTGACCGCGTCGAGCTCAGTGCAGGCAGAACTCGTTGCCCTCGGGGTCGAGCAGGGTGATCCACCGGCCCTCGGGCTCGTCGAACTCGCCGACGACGACGGCGCCGAGCGCCGCCAGCTCGCCGGCCCGCTCACGGAGCCGGTCGGGATCGACGTGGACGTCGAGGTGCACCCGGTTCTTGGCCGTCTTGCCCTCGGGGACCTTCAGGAAGAACACCCGGGGACCCGCCCCGTCGGGATCGACGATGGCGAACGCCCGGTCGGGGTCGGAGCGGTCGATGCCGAACGCGTCGAGCGCGTCCTCCCAGGTGGCGAAGCCGGGTGGTGGCGGCTGCTCGACGTAGCCGAGCACCTCGCACCAGAACGCCCCGAGCGTCCGGGGGCTCGCCGCGTCGAACGTGATCTGGATGTCGGTGGCCATCTCCCCCTTCTACCCGGCCCGAGTTCACGAAGCCGTCACACCGGTCGTTTCAACATGTTGTTGAACCGCGGCAGACTCTCCCCGTGACCTCGGCCGTCTCGATGCCCACCACGCTCGATGGGGCGCTGCACGTCCTCGCCGACCACCCCGACGCCCACGTCCTCGCCGGCGGCACCGACCTCATGGTCGAGGTGAACTACGGCCATCGCCGCCCCTCGGCGGTGCTCAGCCTGCGCCGGGTCGACGAGCTGCGGGGCTGGCGCATCGACGGCGACGAGATCGTGCTCGGCGCCGGGCTCACCTACGCCGAGATGGAGACCGGCGAGCTCGCCGAGCTGCTCCCCGCGCTGGCCCAGGCCGCCCGCACCGTGGGGTCGCCCCAGATCCGCAACACCGGCACCGTCGGCGGCAACCTCGGCACCGCCTCACCGGCGGGCGACACCCTGCCGGTGCTGTCGGCCCTCGACGCCACCGTGGTGCTGGCCTCCGTGCGCGGCGAGCGCACCCTGTCGATCCACGACTTCGTCACCGGTCCCAAGCGCACGGCCCGCGAGCCCGACGAGCTCATCGTGGCGGCGCGGGTCCCCCGCGTGCGGGGCCCGCAGGAGTACCTCAAGGTCGGCACCCGCAACGCCATGGTCATCTCGGTGGCGGGCTGCGCAGTGGTCGTCGACCTCGACGGTCGCACCGTGCGCTGCGCGCTCGGGTCGGTCGGGCCGGTCCCCATCCGCTGTCGCGACGCCGAGGCGTTCGTGGTCGGCAAGATCGACTGGGACGCCGAGCCCGCCCGGGTCAGCGACCCCCGCACCTACGAGACCTTCGGGTCGCTCGCCGCCGAGGCCGCCCGCCCCATCGACGACCACCGGTCCACCGCCGCCTACCGTCGCCACGCCTGCGGCGTGATGGCGCGCCGAGCCCTCATGCGGTGCCTGTGACCGCCGCCCCGCTGGAGACCACACCATGAGCGAGACCTATGCCCTGCGGGTCAACGGCGAGGACCGCCCGGTCGACGCCGCCTGGCTCGGCGAATCGCTGCTCTACGTGCTGCGCGAGCGCCTCGGGCTGCCCGGCGCCAAGAACGCGTGCGAGCAGGGCGAGTGCGGATCGTGCTCGGTGCTCGTCGACGGCGCGCTCGTGTGCTCGTGCCTCGAGCTCGCCGCCGCGTGCGTCGGCACCGAGATCACCACGGTCGAGGGCCTCGAGCCCGACGGCGCCCTCACCGACGTCCAGCAGGCGTTCCTCACCGAGGGCGCGGTGCAGTGCGGCTTCTGCACGCCCGGGCTCGTCGTCGCCGTGCACGACCTGCTCGACCGCAACCCCCTGCCCACCGAGCTCGAGATCCGTGAGGCGCTGGCCGGCAACCTGTGCCGCTGCACCGGCTACGGCCGCATCCTGGCCGCCGTCCAGTCGGTGACCGAGGTCCGCATCCGTGGCTGAGACGACGACCACCACCAGGACCACGGCCGGGCCCGGCGCGGGCGTCGGCTCCGACGCCGACCGTCCCGACGGCATCCCCAAGGTGCGCGGCGAGTTCGAGTTCTCCTCCGACCTGCGTCGCGACGACATGTTGTGGGGCCGCACCCTGCGCTCGCCGCACCCCCACGCCCGGATCCGAGCGATCGACGTCGGCCCCGCGCTCGCCATCCCCGGCGTGTCGGCGGTGCTCACCGCCGACGACGTCCCCGGCTCGATGAACTACGGGCTGATCTCGGCCGACCAGCCGGTCTTCGCGTCCGACGTCGTGCGCTACCAGGGCGAGGCCGTCGCCGCCGTCGCCGCCGACCACCCCGACACCGCCCGCCGGGCGTGCGAGGCCATCGTCGTCGACTACGAGGTCCTCCCGCCGCTGGTCGACGCCGAGACCGCCGGCGACCACGAGCCCATCCACCCCGACGGCAACGTGGTCCGCCACCTCGAGATCCGCCACGGCGACCCCGACGTCAGCGGCGACGTCGTCGTCGAGGGCACCTACGAGGTCGGCATGCAGGACCAGGCGTTCATGGGCCCCGAGTCGGGCATGGCCATCCCCGACCACGACGGCGCCGGGGTCGAGCTGCACGTCTCCACCCAGTTCCTCCACGTCGACCGCGACCAGGTGGCCGCCTGCCTGGGCCTGCCGCCCGAGCGGGTGCGCCTGGTGCTGTCGGGCGTCGGCGGCGCGTTCGGCGCCCGCGAGGACGTCAGCGTCCACGTCCACGCCACCCTCCTCGCCCTGCGCACCGGCCGCCCGGTGAAGTTCTCGTACCTGCGCGACGAGTCGTTCCTCGGCCACGTGCACCGCCACCCGGCGAAGATGTGGTTCCGACACCACGCCCGCAGCGACGGCACGCTCGTGAAGGTCGAGGCCCGCATCACCCTCGACGGCGGCGCCTACGCCAGCTCGTCGTGGGCCGTGCTCGCCAACGCCGCCCGCTTCGCCCCCGGCCCCTACCGGGTGCCCAACGCCGTCATCGACGCCACCGTGGCGCGCACCAACAACCCGCCGTGCGGCGCCATGCGCGGCTTCGGCGCGGTGCAGGCCTGCTTCGCCCACGAGAGCCAGATGGACAAGCTGGCCGACGAGCTCGGCATCGACCCCGTCGAGCTGCGGCTGCGCAACGCCCTGCGCACCGGCGACGTGCTCGTCACCGGCCAGCGCATCACCGGCACCGCACCGGTCGAGGAGTGCATCCGCGCCGCCGCGGCCCAGCCCCTCCCCCCGCCGCTCGGCGACGACATGCTCGCCCGCCCCGGCGGCGCCGGCCGCACCGCCGACCGCACCGACGTGCGCCGCGGCGTCGGCTTCGCCGTCGGGTTCAAGAACCTCATGTTCTCCGAGGGCCACGACGACGACTCCCACGCCCGCTGCGTGCTCGAGGGCGGGGTCGCCACCATCACCTGCGCGGCGGCCGAGGTGGGTCAGGGCTTCGTCACCATCGCCCAGCAGATCGCCCGCACCGTGCTCGGCATCGACGACGTGGTGCTCGAGCGGGCCGAGACCGCCACCATCGGCACCGCGGGCTCCACCTCGGCGTCGCGCCAGACGTGGATGTCGGGCGGGGCCATCGAGCTGGCCTGCCGCCGGGTCGTCGAGCAGGTCCGCCAGCGGGTGGCCACCACGGCGGGCGTGCCGGTCGAGTCCATCCACGTGGAAGACGGCCGGATGTGGTCCGACGACGGGGCCATCGACACCGCGCCCGGCTCGGCCGTCCCCGACGAGCGGTTCGAGGTCACCACCCGCTACGCCCACGAGCCGACGTTCCCCCTCGACGACCAGGGCCAGGGCGACTGCGACGTGTCCTACGCCTTCGCCGCCCACCGCGCCGTGGTCGACGTCGACGCCGACCTCGGTCTGGTCCGGGTGGTGCAGGTGGCCACCGGCCAGGACGTCGGACGGGCCCTCAACCCCCGGTCGGTCATCGGCCAGCTCGAGGGCGGCATCGCCCAGGGCGTCGGGCTGGCGGTGATGGAGGAGATCGTCCTCGTCGACGGGCTGGTGAAGAACCCGTCGTTCACCGACTACCTCATCCCCACCATCCTCGACATGCCGGTGGTGGCCGCCGAGCTCATCGAGCAGCCCGAGCCGGGCGCGCCGTTCGGCGCCAAGGGGGTGGGCGAACCGCCCACCATCTCGTCGACGCCCGCCGTGGTGTCGGCCATCCGGGCGGCCACCGGGCTCGACCTGCCCCGCGTGCCGGTCCGCCCCCAGGACATCGCCCTGGCGTGACCGACGCCCCGCCCGGCCCCGACCGGCGGGGCCCGGGGCTGCGATACGGTGCCGGAACCGACGAGACGGAGGAAGCGCACGTGTCCGAGGCGACCGACGCAGCCGAACGGGAAGAGCTCACCTGGCCCCTCTACGGGACGGCGGTGCGCGAGCTGGCCCAGATGGTCGCCGACGACGGCTACCGGCCCGACATCATCCTCGCCATCGCTCGCGGCGGGCTGCTGGTGGCCGGCTCGCTGTCCTACGCCCTGTCGGCGAAGAACCTCTACGTGATGAACGTCGAGTACTACACCGGCGTCGACGAGCGGCTCGACTTCCCGGTGATCCTGCCCCCGCCGCTGCAGTTCGTCGACCTCGAGCACGCCAAGGTGCTGGTGGCCGACGACGTCGCCGACACCGGCCACACCCTCGCCCTCGTGCGCGACTTCTGCGCCGACGAGGTCGCCGAGGTGCGCTGCGCGGTGCTCTACGAGAAGCCCCAGTCGGTCGTGTCGTGCGAGTACGTCTGGAAGCGCACCGACCAGTGGATCAACTTCCCCTGGTCCACCGAGGAGCCGGTGCTCGCCCCCCGCCCCCGCCGGATCATGCCGGGCACCGGGCCCGTCACCTGATCCCCCGCCGGTGGAGCCGGCGGTCGCGTCTGGTTCACTAGGGGCCATGTCGGTGACCGGGACCCGAGCCCCCATGCGGGCGCCGAAGGCCAACGAGCCCTGCTGGTGCGGCAGTGGCACCAAGTTCAAGCGCTGCCACGGCGACTCGTCGCGCCGCGTCCGGGCCGGCACCCTCTCGCCGATGCGGCCCGTGCCGGCCGACATCGAGCGGCCGCCCTACGCCGAGTCGGGTCGCGCCACCCGCCGCCCCGAGCCGCAGGTGAAGTCGCCCGACGTCATCGAGCGCATGCGGCGCACGGGCCGCGCCGCCGGCGAGATCCTCGCCGCCACCGCCGAGCACATCCGCCCCGGCATCACCACCGACGAGCTCGACGCCATCTGCCACCAGCTGTGCATCGAGGCCGGCGGCTACCCGAGCCCGCTCAACTACAACGGCTTCCCCAAGTCGCTGTGCACGTCGGTCAACGAGGTCGTCTGCCACGGCATCCCCGACTCGAGCACCCTGCGCGACGGCGACATCGTCAACCTCGACGTCACCCTCTTCCGCGAAGGCGTCCACGGCGACACCGACGCCACGTTCCTCGTCGGCGACGTCGACCCCGAGTCACAGCGGCTCGTGCGGGTCACCCGCGAGTCGATGTGGAAGGGCATCGAGGCGGTGCGCCCGGGTCGGCCCATCTCCGACATCGGCCGGGCCATCCAGGATCACGCCGAGGGCCACGGCTACGGCGTGGTGCGCGACTTCATCGGCCACGGCATCGGCGAGCAGTTCCACACCGACCTGCAGATCCTGCACTACTACTCGCCCCGGGCCTCCACGGTCATGGAGCCGGGCATGACGTTCACCATCGAGCCGATGATCACCATGGGCACCTGGCGGTTCCACCTGTGGCCCGACGGCTGGACCGCGGTCACCCAGGACGGCCTGCGCACCGCCCAGTTCGAGCACACCGTCCTCGTCACCGACGACGGCGCCGAGGTCCTCACCCTCGCCGAGTAGCCCTGCTCCCGGCGGGCGTGCTCAACCGGCCCGCCAGGTGAGCAGCTCTCCCTCCCCACGGATCAGGAGCGTGCCCGGGAGGACCCGCAGCCAGCGGGGCTCGAGCCGCAGGATGCCGAAGGCGTCGGACTCGGGCCCGTCCCAGCCCGGGATGATCGACGGGTCGTAGCCCACCGGCGGCGGGCCCTCGGCGAACCGGGCCCACCCGGCCCGCTTCTGCTCGAGCTCGAGCTCCCACACCGCGTGGGCGTCGACGGTGCAGGTGTCCTGGTCCGGGGCCCAGTAGGTGATCGACACCTCGGGCTGGTGCGCCAGGTCGCCGGCCTTGGGCGAACGGGGCGACGTCGCGATCCACCCGGTGAGCCGCTCTCCGTCCCACTCCCAGATGGGGTGCAGCACCCGGGTGCGGGGGCGGCCGTCGGCCCCCACGGTGGCGGTCACCCCCCACACGATCCGGTGGGCCATCTCGACGAAGGCGGGCGCCACCCGCTCGAGCTCGCTCATGGGCACCAGCCTGCCCGATCGTCGAGCCGGCCGCCCCCGGGAGAGGCGATCGGGCCCCACCCCGGGGCACCCTGTCGCGGACACCACGACCGATCCCGCCCGGACTCCGGGGCGGTGGGGGTGTCAGCGGCCGGCGGCGGCGCGGCGCAGGCGGTCGAGGACGGCCTCGCCGATCCCTTCGGGCTCGGGCGGGACGACGACGAGCACGTCGAGGCCGAGGGCGTCGGCCTCCCGCAGGCGGGCGTAGAGCACCCGGGCGGCCGTCTCGGCGTCGCCGAGGGGCTCGAGGGCGACGACGGGACCGGGGAGCTCGGGCAGGGCACCCGGGGCGAGGACCCCGACCCGGCGCCCGGCGCCGGCGTGCGCCGCCGCCCGACCCAGGGCCTCGGCCACC
>DATHSN010000328.1:0-6860 GCA_035464115.1 Acidimicrobiales bacterium
CGAGCACGAGGTCGCCGACGTCGTCACGGCGTGGCGCCGTTGGGTGGACATCATGCGCGCCGTGCCCGGCAACCGCTTCACCGTCGACTGGAACCCCGCGGGCGGCCAGCACGCGCTGCGCGACGCCGAGCGCGCCTACCCGGGCGATCCCTGGGTCGATCGCATCGCCCTCGACGTCTACGACGGCTGGTACCACCGCGGTTGGCGCCCCGGGATCGATCCCGTCCCCACCCCTGCGGAGCGCGACGCCGTCTGGCGCGAGATCCTCGACGGTGACCGCGGCCTGCGGTTCTGGCGCGACTTCGCGGCCGCCCGCGGCAAGCCCCTGAGCTTTCCCGAGTGGGGGCTGCGGACCTGGGCGGAGTCCGACGGCCGGGTGCACGGCGGGGGCGACCACCCCGTCTTCGTGCAGCGCATGCACGCGCTGATCTCCGATCCCCGGTGGAACGTCGACTACCACGCCTTCTGGGAGGATCCGGGCGTCGGCGTGTCCGACCCCGACGCCGGGCGGCCGGTCCCGGTACCCGCGTCGCGGGCCGCGTTCCTGCGGCTCTTCGGGGCGACGCCGACCCCGTCGGGCCCCGTCCCGGCCGACCCCGCCCACGT
The DNA here is from genome assembly GCA_035464115.1 of Acidimicrobiales bacterium. Classification (GTDB taxonomy): domain Bacteria; phylum Actinomycetota; class Acidimicrobiia; order Acidimicrobiales; family SKKL01; genus DATHSN01. Next base: position 607 of record DATHSN010000328.1, read on the forward strand.
CGCGGTGGCCCGGTTCTACCTCGCCTACCTCGGGCGGGCGCCCGACCCCGCTGGCCTCGCCTACTGGAGCGGGCTGCACGCGAGCGGGCGGGCCGACCTCGCGTCGATCTCCGCCTGGTTCGCGCGGTCGCCCGAGTTCCGGATCCGCTTCGGCGAGCTCGACGACGGCGCGTTCGTCGCCACGGTGTACCGCAACGTGCTCGACCGTCTGCCCGATCCCGGCGGCGCCGCGCACTGGACCGCGGTGCTGTCGTCGGGTCTCCTCGGGCGGGGCTCGCTCGTCCTGCGCTTCGTCATGGCGCCCGAGTTCGCGGCCCGCGCCGACGACCTGGCCCCCTGAGCTCGCGCCGTTCGCCAGGTGGCGGCGGGGGTAGGGCCCGAGGGTGCGCCAGCTCACCGTCACCGTCCCGACCCGTCACCGCCAGGCGGTGGTCGACGCCGTGGCCCGTCACGACCCACGGGCGCTGCGCGCGTGGACCGCCACCGCTCCCGACGGCGCCGACCGTGACCTGACCGTGGTCGAGCTCAGCGCCACCAACCGGCGGGTCGGCGACATCCTCGACGACCTCCACGAGGTCCCCGACCTGACCGTCTCGTTCGCACCCCAGTCGGTGCTGACCCTGTCGCCCGGGCGCGCCGACGCGCCCGACGACCTCGTCGACGTCGAGGTGCTGAGCCCCGACGAGGTGTTCCTCGCCGGGCTGCAGTCGGTCGGCTCGTGGCGCGGTTTCCTCGGCTACGCCGCCGCCGGCGGTGCGGTGGTGTGGATCGGGCTGCTCCTCGACTCGGTGATCCTGCTCATCGCCGCCATGCTCATCGCCCCGTTCGCGGGCCCCGCCATGAACGCTGCGCTGGCGTCGAGCACCGGCGACGTGCGGCTGCTGGGACGCACCGTCGGTCGCTACGCGGCGGCCATCGCCACCACCGTCGCGGTCGCCGCCGCGCTGCACCTGGCCCTCGGCGGAGACCAGGCGACCGCGGCCATGGTCGACACCGCCCAGGTGTCGGTGGTCGCCGTCGTGCGGCCGCTGGTAGCGGGGGCCGCCGGCGCGCTGAACCTGATGCAGGCCGAGCGGTCCAGCCTGGTGCCGGGTGCGGCCACGGGTGTGCTGGTCGCCGCGGCGCTGGCCCCGCCCGCCGGCACGATCGCCATGGCCGTGGTCATCGGCGACTGGGCGCTCGTCGGCCCGTCGGCGTTCCAGCTGGCGCTCCAGCTCGTCGGCATCAACCTGGGTGGCGCGCTGGTCTTCCGGCTGTTCGGCCTGGCCCCGCGCCAGGCTCGCTACGGCCGGGGCCGACGGGCGGTGTCGTGGGGGTCGATGGTCGGCTCGCTCGCGCTGGTGGTCGCCCTCGTGACCTTCCAGCTCGTCGATCCGCCCACCCTGCAGCGCTCGTCGGTCGAGGGTCAGGTGGCCGACCACATCGCCGCCGTCGTCGACGAGGCCCCCGGTGTGTGGCTCGTCGCCAGCGACGTCGGGTTCGCCCGTCGGGGGCCGTCGGGACCCGACCGGGTCCTCGCCGTGGTCCACGTCGAGGTCACCGACGGCGCGGTGTCCGCCGACGTCGAGGCGCGCCTCGCCGACGAGATCGGGCGCGCCGTCGCCGACGAGCTCCCGGTGGTCCCACTGGTCTCGGTCACCGCCCTCGTCGGGGGCACCGCCGCGGCGTCGTCGTGACCGTCGGAGCGCGCGCGTGTCATCCGCGCCCCGGCGGGGAACGTTCGTCACCGACGCCGTCACCCCGGGAGAGAACGTGATCCGCAACATCTCGCAGGTCGTGCGCCGCCGCTGGTGGGTGCTCGTGCTCGCGCCCGTGATCGCCGCGAACCTCGCGCTGCTGCTCACCGGCGAGCCCGACACCGACTACCGGGCCGAGGCGGTGGTGCTGGTCCCGTCGGGGCCGGCACGGAGGGGCCCGGTGGGGCGTCGCAGGCCGGACGGCTCGCGGCGGTCTACGCCGATCTCATCTCGGTGAGCGACCGGATCGTCGGCCACGTCGCCGACGTCACCGGCACCGACCCCGACGACGTGCGCGACCGGCTCGATGTGCTCACGATCGACACGTCGTCGCTCCTGCGGGTGTCGATCACCGCCGACGACCCCGACGTGGCGGTGGCGTCGATCGACGCGCTCCTCGATGCCGTGCGCTTCGGTGTCGGCGGCCAGGACTCCATCCCGCGCCTGTTCCTCCTCCCGGTCAGCCAGGACGTGGAGGCCGAGGCGCGCCAAGGTGGGTCCTCGGCGGGGATCGTCGTCGCGGTGGTGGTCGGGCTCCTCCTCGGCGTGCTCGGCGCGATCGGCCTCGAGCGCGCCGACGTGCGCGTCGACGCGGTGGACCTCGCGGCGCGCCGCAGCGGGGTGCCCGGGTCCGACCTCGATGAGCTCCCCGACCCCTCGCTCGTGGTGCTCGTGCGGCACTGGGTCGAGTCGTCCGACGATCGGCCGTGCACCGTCGCCCTGCTCGGCGTCGAGCGGGCCCAGCACGCCACGACGGCGGCGGCGGCCAACCGCCTCGTCGACGTGTCCGCCCGCCACCTCCGGGTGGTGGCGAACGACGACGACCCGGAGCGGTCCGGTCCGGTCCGCGACGCCGACCTCGACGTGCGGCTGGGCGGCGCGCCGGGGACCTCCGAGGCGGGGGAGTGGGTGGCCGCCGACCGCTCGCACACGGTGCTGGTGGTGCCCCGCGGCGCCCGGCTCCGCGACGTCGACGCGGCGGTGCAGGCCCTGCGACGGCTCCACCTCGGGCCGACGTGGCTGCTCGTCACCCGCCGCAGCCGCCGCAGCGGCACGTCGCCCGTCACCGAGTGGCGTGAGCGCCTGAGGTCGGGGGCGGCGGCGATGGCGTCGCGGTGAGCAGCTCGACGATCGCCTCGGTGGTGAGCCGCACCGGGTTGTTGGCGAGCCGCCGCGGATCGACGGAGCGGGCGATGGCCTCGGCCGACTCGGCGGTGATGCCCGCCTCCCCGGTCGTGGCGGCCAGACCGAGTCGGCGCACCAGCGCGGCGACGGCCTCGGGGGCGTCGGCGGGTTCCACCCCCAACCACGACGTGGCCGTGCGCACCGCGTCGCGCACGTGGGCCGGCCCCCGTGGATCGAGGCAGCTCGCGGCATCGGCCGTGGCGTTGTGGCGCGCCACCCAGCCCAGGGTGAGCGCCACCGCGTGACCGTGGGGGACGCCGTGGCGCGACGTGATCGGATACGAGAGCGCGTGGGCGGCGGTGGTCGTCGAGATGTCGATGGCCCGCCCGGCGAGGTGGGCGCCGACCATCACCGCCACGCGGGCGGCGCGGTCGCCGGACACGACGCTGCGCTCGAGGTGGCGGGCGACGAGGGGTCCGGCGGCGGCGGCGTACCGCGTCGAGGTCGAGGTGGCGCCCACCGCCCAGCGCGACTCCATGGCCTGGGCGAGCGCGTCGAGCCCGCTGACCGCCGCGAGGCGGGGTGGCATCGCCAGGTGGAACCGAGGGTCGAGGACCACGGCGGCCGGCCGGAGCGAGGGGTGGGCGAGCGAGGTCTTGCGGCCCTCGACGTAGACGACCGCGAAGTGGGTGGCCTCGCTGCCGGTGCCCGAGGTGGTGGGCACGGCCACGATCGGCAGGGCCCGCGCCCGACCGAGGTCCTCACCCCGCGTGAGGCTCGCGGCGATCTCGGGGGTGGCCACCGCCAGGGCCGCGCCCTTGGCCACGTCGAGGCACGACCCACCGCCCACCGCGACCACCACCGTGGCGCGGTGGGCCGCCCCGGCGCGAGCCGCGGCCACGACCTCGTCGTGGCTCGGGTTCGGGGAGAAGGCGGTGAACGTCGCCACGGCGCGGTCGGCGAGCTGGGCGGCGAGCTCGTCGCCCAGCCCGGCGGCCGCGATCGCCACGGGGTCGGCCACGAGGAGCACCCGGTCGCCGCCCAGCGTGGTGACGAGCTCGCCGAGGTCGGCGAGCGACCCCCGGAGGTGGCGCTGGTCGTCGACGAGCAGGTCGGCACCGACGCCCTCGATCTCGCCCAGCCAGGCGATCGGGGGTGCGGTCGGCCCGACGGCCGTCGGACCGGGACTGGGGAACCGGTCGTCCACGTCGCTCACACCAGGCCGAGGGCGGCCATGGCGCCCGCCACCCGGCGGAAGCCGGAGATGTTGGCCCCGAGCACGTAGTCGCCCGGCGCGCCGAACTCGTCGGCGGTCTCGTGGCAGCAGCGGTGGATGCTCGTCATGATCTCGGCCAGCCGGGCCTCGGTGTGGTGGAAGGTCCACGAGTCGCGGCTGGCGTTCTGCTGCATCTCCAGCGCCGACGTGGCGACGCCGCCGGCGTTGGCGGCCTTGCCGGGTCCGAACGCCACACCGGCGTCGCGCAGCACCTCGATGGCCTCGGGGGTGGTGGGCATGTTGGCGCCCTCGGCGACGACCCGGCACCCGTTCTCGGCCAGCTCCTTGGCGTCGCGCCGGGTCAGCTCGTTCTGGGTGGCGCACGGCAGCGCCACGTCGCACGGCACCGACCACACGCCAGCCCCGTCGACGTAGCGGGCCGAGGGCCGGGCGTCGGCGTAGTCGCTGACCCGGCCCCGTTGCACCAGCTTGATCTCGCGGAGCAGGTCGAGGTCGATCCCGTCGGGGTCGTGGACGCTGCCGGTGGAGTCCGAGCAGGTCACCACGGTGGCGCCCAGCTGTTGGGCCTTCTCGATGGCGTGGAGGGCGACGTTGCCCGAGCCCGACACCGCCACGGTGGCCCTGTCGATCGAGGTGCCGAGGGCGGCGAGCATCTGCTCGACGAAGAAGACGAGCCCGTAGCCGGTGGCCTCGGTGCGCACCAGCGCACCGCCCCAGTCGAGGCCCTTGCCGGTGAGCACCCCGGACTCGTAGCGGTTGGTGATCCGCTTGTACTGGCCGAACATCCAACCGATCTCCCGCGTGCCGACGCCGATGTCGCCCGCGGGCACGTCGGTGTGCTCTCCGAGGTGGCGGTGGAGCTCGGTCATCAGGCTCTGGCAGAACCGCATGACCTCGTCGTCGGAGCGGCCCCGGGGGTCGAAGTCGGCCCCACCCTTGCCGCCGCCGATGGGCATGGCGGTGAGCGCGTTCTTGAACGTCTGCTCGAAGCCGAGGAACTTCACGATGCCGAGGTACACCGACGGGTGGAACCGCAGGCCGCCCTTGTAGGGGCCGAGCGCGCTGTTGAACTCGACCCGGAACGCCCGGTTGATGTGGATCTCGCCGTGGTCGTCCTGCCACGGGACCCGGAAGATGATCTGGCGCTCGGGCTCGCAGATGCGCTGGATGAGCTTGCGCTCGCCCAGCTCGGGGTGCTTGGCCAGCACCGGGCCGAGCGAGCCGAGCACCTCGCGCACCGCTTGGTGGAACTCCTCCTCGCCCGGGTTGCGCCGGACGACCTCGTCGAAGATCGGATCGAGCTTCTCGTCGAGCACGGTGGGTCCCTCCCGGGGTGCGCGGTCCTCGCTCCGGAGTCTCGCTCATCTCGGACGGTGGCCCGCGATCGGGCCGCGGCCTCACCGCCGCGGCGCGCCCACCGCCACGGGGGTCGACCGGGCCGCCCGCAGGTGGGCGATGAGCGGACGACGCCCACAGCAGCCCGGGTCGTGGTCGGGGTCGTGGCGCGCCTCGACGACACGGTCGTGCGGGCACCCGCCCTGGCAGACGTCGACGTCGGGACACCCCCGCCGCCGGTCGACGGCTGCTGCGCTCTCGGCGCGTCGCTCGATCATGCGCACCGATCGGCGCAGGCGTGAGAAGTCGTGCTCGACGACGCTGCCGAACGTGTAGCGCTCGTCGGTGCCGAACCGCGAGCAGTGGTCGATGTCGCCGTTGGGCTCGACCACGAAGAACGTGCCGATGCACGAACCGGCCAACCGGCAGCTCACGGAGCCATGACCCGCGAGGCGGGTGGCGATCGAGTCGATCTCGCAGATGCCGAGGGTCACACCCCGGCGCCGGCGGGCCTCGTCGAGGCCGATGAGGAGCTCGTTCATCACCGGTGTGGTGTGGTGTTGTGTCGATCACCGGGTCCTGACTCGGTGGTGGGCGCCGGGCTATACGAGCCCGATCGGCGGTCCGCGCTCGGCCCGGGTCGAAGTGGACTGGCGTGACGGGGGCTGGTCCGTAGGTTGAGAACCGTGAGGTGGTCACTCGTCTCGGTGCTGGTCGTGGTGGCCCTGCTCGGGCTCGTCGGGTGCGGCGACGACGACGCAGGTCCGATCGACTCGGCGACGACCGCGCTGCCCGCCGAAGGCGGCGCGAGCGACGGATCG
>DATHSN010000329.1:0-4314 GCA_035464115.1 Acidimicrobiales bacterium
GACCCGACTCGAACAGCACCACGCTCTGGCGCACCGGGACCAGGTCGCGGCGGTACTTGCGGTGGGTGGCCTCGACCGCCTCGTCGGCGCGGCGCCGGGCCTCGGCCAGCTCGGCCTCGAGCCGCATCACCTCGTCCTCGAGCTCGAGGACCCGCTTCACGCCGGCCAGGTTCAGCCCCGCCTCGGTGAGCTCGGAGATGCGCTGGAGCAGCTCGATGTCGGCGTCGGAGTAGCGCCGGCTCCCGCCACCGGTGCGGGCCGGCTCGAGCAGGCCCTTGCGCTCGTAGATGCGCAAGGTCTGGGGGTGCACGCCCGCCAGCTCGGCGGCGACGGAGATCACGTAGAGGGCACGGTCGCGGCGGGCGGTGGACACGGTTCAGACCCCCGGGTGCTCGAGCGGACGGACGTGACGGTGCGACGGGCGGTGCGACCGGCGGTGGGCCACCTCAGACCTCCAGGTGGGACCGGGGCGACGCGTCGCCGGTGGCCTCGGCCAGGGCCTCGATGGCGGCGCGCTCGGCGGGGCTCGGGTTGGCCGGCACCGCGACCTCGACGGTGACGAGCAGGTCGCCCGCGCCGCTGCGCACGGGAACGCCCCGGCCCCGGACCCGGAACGTGCGCCCCGACCGGGTGCCGGGCGGCACCCGCAAGGTGACCGGGTCGCCGTCGAGGGTGGGCACCCGGATGTCGGCGCCGAGGACCGCCTCGGGATAGGTGATGGGGACGGTGATCGTGAGGTTCTTGCCCGACCGGCCGAACAACGGGTGCGAGGCGACCGTGACGACCACGTAGAGGTCGCCGGCGGGGCCGTTGTTGCGCCCGGGCGCGCCCCGGCCCTTGAGCCGGATGCGCTGGCCGTCGTCGACGCCGGCGGGCACCCGCACCTTCACGGTGCGGGGCCGGTGCTCGACCCCCGAACCCGAGCAGGTGGGGCACGGGTCGTCGACCACCAGCCCCCGACCGCCGCAGCTCGGGCACGGCTGGGAGAACGAGAAGAAGCCCTGGTTGTCGTCGAGCACGCCGCGCCCACCACAGCGCGAGCAGGCGTGGGGGGTGGTGCCCGGCTTGGCGCCCGTGCCGTGGCAGGTGTGGCAGGCGGAGGGCGCGGTGAGGTGCACGTCGGTGGTGACCCCGCCCACCGCGTCGACGAACGACAGGTACAGGCTGGCCTCGAGGTCGGCCCCCCGCTGCGGACCCCCGCCGCGCGTGGTGGTGCCGGCCCGGCCCCCGGATCGACCCCGGTTGAACAGCCCGCCGAACAGATCGCCCAGGTCGCCCAGGTTGTCGGTGGTGAACGTGAACCCGCCCGGACCACCCCCGGGGCCCCCGCCACCGAAGCCGGCACCCACCGGTCCGAGGCGGCGGACCTCGTCGTACTCCTTGCGCTTCTCGGGATCGCCGACCACGTCGTAGGCGGCCGAGACCTCCTTGAAGCGCTCCTCGGCCGCGGTGTCGCCGGGGTTGGCGTCGGGGTGCAGCTCGCGGGCGAGCTTGCGGTAGGCGCGGGTGATGTCCTTGGGGGTGGCCGTGTCGGACACGCCCAGCACCTTGTAGTAGTCCTTCTCGAACCACTCCCGTTGCGCCGTCACCCGTCACCTCCTCTCGTCGGATCGCCTCGATGCGGATCGGCGCTGGCGGCGCCGTGCCCGCGGGGCCCCGCCGCCCCGGGCGGCACGGTCAGCCCTTCACCTTCACCATGGCGGCCCGGATGACCTGACCCTTCCAGGCGTAGCCGGGGCGCAGCACCTCGACGACGGTGGACTCGCCGCCGTCGCCGTGCTCGTGGAGCACGGCCTCGTGCACGTTGGGGTCGAACGGGGCGTCGAGCGGGTCGAGCCGCTCGAGGCCCTCCTTCTCGAGGGTGCCCAGCAAGGCGGTGAACACCGGCTCGACGCCCTCGGCGCCGTGGCGCAGCGCCGCGTCGCACGAGTCGAGGACCGGGAGCAGCTTCTCGGCCAGCGCCGCGCTGGCCCGGTCGCCGGCCGCGGTGGCCTCCTTGGCCGCCCGCTTGCGGTAGGTGTCGAAGTCGGCGTGGAGCCGCTGGAGCCGGTCGAGGTAGTCGTCGCGCTCGACCGTGACCGCCTCGAGGCGGTCGAGGGTCTCGGTGGCGAGCGCCTCGAGGTCGGCCGGCGCGTCGTCGCCACCCACCCCGGCGGCCGACGCCGCCTGCGCCACCGCGTCGGGCACCTCGGTGGGCCCGCCCTCGGGGACCGGGGCGTCGTCGTCGGGTCGTGAGCTCACGTCGCCTCGCCCTCGTCGACGATCTCGGCGTCGACGACGTCGTCGTCGGCCCCGCCCTCGTCGCCCGGCGCCCCACCGGCGGCGGCGCCATCGGTGGGCGCCCCGGCGCCGGTCTGCTCGGCGGCCGCCTGCTCGTAGAGCCGCTGGGTGAACGTCTGGCTGGCGTTCATGAGCGCCTCGGTGTGGGTGCGCATGGCCTCGATGTCGCTGCCGCCGAGGGCCTCCTTCAGCGAGGCGAGGGCGGTCTCGACGGCCGACTTCTCGTCGCCGGTGATCTTCTCGCCCTGCTCCCGCAGCAGCTTCTCGGTCTGGTACACGAGCGTGTCGGCGGTGTTGCGGACCTCGGCCTCCTCGCGGCGGCGGCGGTCCTCCTCGGCGTGGGCCTCGGCGTCGCGGACCATCTGGTCGATGACGTTGCGGTCGAGCGACGACTGACCGGTGATGGTCATCGACTGCTCCTTGTTGGTGGCCCGGTCCTTGGCCGACACGTGCACGATGCCGTTGGCGTCGATGTCGAACGTGACCTCGATCTGGGGCACGCCGCGGGGCGCCGGCGGCAGGTCGACGAGCTGGAACTTGCCGAGCGTCTTGTTGAACTGGGCCATCTCGCGCTCGCCCTGCAGCACGTGGATCTCGACCGACGGCTGCATGTCCTCGGCCGTGGTGAAGACCTCGGTGCGGCGGGTGGGGATGGTGGTGTTGCGCTCGATGAGCTTGGTCATCACGCCGCCCTTGGTCTCGATGCCGAGCGACAGCGGGGTGACGTCGAGCAGGAGCACGTCCTTGACGTCGCCCTTGAGCACGCCGGCCTGCACGGCGGCGCCGATGGCGACCACCTCGTCGGGGTTGACCGACTTGTTGGCCTCCTTGCCGGTCATCGACACGACGAGGTCGGCCACCGCGGGCATGCGGGTGGAGCCGCCCACGAGGATGACGTGGTCGAGCTGGCCCCGATCGAGACCGGCGTCCTTGATGGCCTGCTCGAACGGCACCCGGCAGCGCTCGAGGAGGTCGGCGGTGAGCTCCTGGAACTTGGCTCGGGTGAGCGAGTAGTCGAGGTGCAGCGGGCCGGCGTCGGTGGCGGTGATGAACGGCAGGTTGATCTGGGTCTGCTGGACCTGCGACAGCTCGATCTTGGCCTTCTCGGCGGCCTCCTTGAGGCGCTGCAGGGCCATGGCGTCCTTGGTGAGGTCGACCCCGTGGTCGCCCTTGAACGACTGCGCCAACCAGTCGATGACCCGCTGGTCCCAGTCGTCGCCACCGAGGTTGGTGTCGCCGTGGGTGGACTTCACCTCGAACACGCCGTCGCCGATCTCGAGGATCGACACGTCGAACGTGCCGCCGCCCAGGTCGAACACGAGGATGGTCTGCTCGGACCCCTCCTTGTCGAGGCCGTAGGCGAGCGCCGCCGCGGTGGGCTCGTTGATGATGCGCAGCACCTCGAGGCCCGCGATCTGGCCCGCCTCCTTGGTGGCGGTGCGCTGGGCGTCGTCGAAGTAGGCGGGGACGGTGATGACCGCCTGGGTGACGGTGTCGCCCAGGTAGGCCTCGGCGTCGCGCTTGAGCTTCATGAGCGTGCGGGCCGAGATCTCCTGCGCGGTGTACTTCTTGGCGTCGATCTCGATGTTCCAGCTGGTGCCCATGTGGCGCTTCACCGAGCGGATGGTGCGCTCGGGGTTGGTGATGGCCTGGCGCTTGGCGACCTCGCCGACCAGCACCTCTCCACCCTTGGAGAAGGCGACCACCGACGGGGTGGTGCGCGAGCCCTCGGAGTTGGGGATGACGACGGGATCGCCGGCCTCGAGGACGCTGACGACCGAGTTGGTGGTGCCGAGGTCGATGCCGACGGCCTTGGGCATGGTGGGCGCTCCTGAGTCGAGAGGACGGGACGAAGTTCGAGGCTAGCGGGACCGTGACCCGGATCCACGTTCGCTTGAGTGCCTTCAATGATAAAGGTTGAGTGTGGTGTTGACAATCTTGCCCATCGGGGCGCCACCGCCCCGGGATCGCTACGGTCTGGGCATGGCTGCGACCCTGGTCCTCCTCCGTCACGGGCAGAGCGAGTGGAACCTC
>DATHSN010000330.1:0-8222 GCA_035464115.1 Acidimicrobiales bacterium
CGTCACCGCCGCGACCACGCCCGTCGCGCGAGGGCGCGCCGGTGCGGGCGATGCGACGGCGGACCCGGCCCTCGGCTCGGGTCCACGGTCGACCACCACGGGTCGCACCACTGATCCCACCCGGCGGGGTGCCTCCTCGATCGCTGTCGAGGCGTCCGTGCCGGCGCCGCTCACCCTGCCGTTCGCATCGCTGACCCCGGCCGTGGTCGCCCGGTCACCGCACGGGGGCCGTCCGCACGACCGCCACCACGCCGCCGCGGCTCGTCGTCGGCGCCTCGCCCACGGTGGGCCACCGGCTGTCGGATCGGGCCCGTGGTCGTCGGCGGGCGTGCCCGCCGGGGCCGGGGCGCCCACCCGATCTGGATCGACGGCCGGACGGCCCGAGGTCCGGCCGGCGGCGGCCTGGACCCCCGCGGTCGCCCACGCGGTGAGCACGAGCGCCGCGAGCCAGGTCGCCCCCCTCGCGCTCGTCACATCGGGCCTGGGCGGTCACCGCGCCGCCCACGGCGAGCTGCGTCGCTCGTTCGACGGCACCGGCGTGGCCCGGGTGGCCCGAGCCAGCGGCCCCGGGCGCCCGGGTGCACCTGCCGAGCTGGTCGCTGCGTCCGCCCCCGCCGTCTCCGGGTCCGGCGCGGCTCCCGCCGGTCGGGGCGGTCCCGTCGCCCGGCCCCTCGCCGCGGTGCCCAGCGGGTCCGCACCCGCGGCCGCGAGCGCGGTCGGTCGACGCGGCGCGGCTCCGGTGGGCCGCTGGCGTCCGGGCACCGACGGCGCCCCCGTCGCCCCCGCGGCGGTCGTGGTCCACGATCCCGCCGTGCCGCTGCCAGGTGTGTCCGCCCGTCCCGGTCGGTTCTTCGCCGGTGAGCCCGGCGTGGCCCGCCGGAGCCACCTCGCCCGCGCCACCGAGCCGCTCGTCGGCGATCTGCCGGCCCGGTCGGCCCCCGCATCCACGTCGGGCAGGGCCCCGAGCGCCGCGGGCGGGCTGTCGGCCGAGCGGCTCGGCGGTTCATCCGCGAGCGGCACCGCGCGAGACGCCGGGCGGGCCCGTCCAGCGGTGCCCGGAAGCGACCGCGCCGTCCGACCCACCGCACCGTCGTCGACGGCCGCGTCGGTCGCCTCGGTGGCGGCGATGGCGCCGCCGGCCTCGGCCCCGCTGGTCCAGCGCTTCCTCACCGAGCTCAACGGCGCGCCGGCCGAGGCGCCCCGCCCGCTCCCCGAGGCCCACGCCCCGCTGGCGCGGGCCATCGTGGGGGAGCGGCCCGTCGCCATCGCCACCGGGGCAGCCACCCGCCGGGCGCTCGCCGCGGTGGGCAAGGTGGCCGCCACGGTCGGGTCGGTCGTGCACCTGGCCCGCCGCCCCGACACCGACCGGCGCAGCACCGAGATCCTCGCCCACGAGCTCACCCACGTGGCCCATCCGTCGCCGGTGCCGCGGTTCTTCGACGGGCACCTCGACACCGAGGAGCGCCGGGCCCGCACCACCGGCCGCCAGGCGGCCACGTCCGGCCCCGGTGGTCGCGCGGTCGGCACCTCGGGGTTGCCGGTGGGCGGGGCCCGGCCCTTCGTCGACACCACGCCCCGCCCGGCCGCGCCACCGGCGCTGCCGGGCGACGGCCAGACCATCCGGCGGTCGCCGAGCGGCGTGGTCATCGGCGGCCATCGCGGCGCCACCAGCTCCGGCTCGTCGGCCCCGCCGTCCCGGCCGGCCCCGCCGGTGCCGGTCACCTCCCCGGCGCCGCCGGAGTCGTCGCCGTCCGAGTCGGCGCCGTCGGAGTCGGCGCCGCGATCGCGCGCGGCCGAGCTGGCCGAGCTCGACGAGCTCATCCGCAAGATCGAAGACCGCGTCGTCGCCCGACTCGAGCGCCGGGGCGGACACACCGGGAGGATCCTCTAAGTGACCGAGCAGATGCCCACCAAGGCGTTCCTCCAGCCCGAGGTCGGCGACGCCATCCCGTGTCGCTTCAACCCCACCAGCTTCTCGATGTCGGCGTCGAACACGTGGGCGCCACGCGGCGGTCCCGGACGCACGCCTGGGCTGATCTTCACCGGGGGCGGCTCGGGCACCATGTCGCTCGACTTGTTCCTCGACACCACCGACACGGGCCGGCCGGTCACCGACCACACCCAGCGGCTGCTGCACCTCATGGAGATCGACACGTCGATCGAGGGCTACGACGAGACCAAGATGAACGGTCGGCCGCCCTGGGTCGAGTTCCACTGGGGCGACTTCCACTCGTTCAAGGCCGTCATCACCTCGGTGACGTTGAACTACACCTACTTCTCGAGCGACGGGGTCCCGCTGCGCGCCACCGCCGGGCTCCAGCTCACCCAGTACGAGCACCCCGAGGACCTCCCGCCGCAGAACCCCACGTCGGGCACGCCGAAGCCCCACCGCGTCCATCGGGTCACCAAGGGCGAGACGCTCGACCGCATCGCCGCCCAGCACTACGGCGACCCGACCCAGTGGCGGCGCATCGCCGCGGCCAACACCATCCACGACCCGCTCGAGCTGCGGCCCGGGTCGCTCATCACCATCCCCCGACTGAGCGACTGAACCCGTGACCGACACCATCCGCTACCTGCCCGACGCGGGCATCCCGGCACCGATCATCAAGGTGAACGGTGCCGACCTGTCGAACGCAGCGCGGCGCGACCTGGTGCACCTGTCGGTCGAGCTCTCCGGTCACGAACCGGCCGCGGCCACGCTGCGGTTCCTCGACGACGAGCTCGAGCACATCGGGTCGACCACCTTCGCCCTCGGTGCCGAGATCAAGGTGGAGGTGTCCGAGCACTCGGAGCGCTCGATCGGCACGGGGCTGGTCTTCACCGGTGAGATCGTCGTCATCTCGCTCGACGACACGGGTGACCGTGTCCCCGAGCTGGTCGTCGAGGCGGTCGATCATCGCCACCGCCTCACCTACCTGCGCTCGACCGCCACCCACCTGAACCAGACCAGTGCCGACATCATCGCCGCCATCGTGGGCGATGCCGGTCTCTCGCTCGACCGGTCGGGGCTGCCCCCGCTGCTCTCGGTCCAGCGCGAGCACGTCGTCACCACCGGCAGCTCCTTCGACGTCATCGACCGGCTCGTCACCGAGGCCGGGGGCGAGTGGTGGTGCGACGGCACCACGGTGCACGTCGCCAAGCGCTCGGCGGCCAACGCCGGTCCGACGGCCACGTGGCGCCGGACGCTGCGGTCCATCTCCATGCGCCAGTCGTCGCTCGGACGGTTCAGCTCGATCCAGGTGCGGGGCTGGGACCAGGCCCAGAAGCGCGCGCTGGTGGGCACCGCCACCACGTCCGACGGGTTCAGCGAGGTGCAGCTCGACGCCCGCTTGGTCTCCGGACTCGGCCACGCCTCGGCGCCGCTCGTCACGCACCGCTACCCGGTGCGCTCCCAGAACGAGGCCGACGCCACGGCCAAGGCCATCGCGGCCCGCATGGCGAGCACCGCCAAGGTGCTGCGGGGCGAGCTGGTGGCGGCCGAGGCCACCCTGCGCCCGGGCGGGACGATCACCATCGAGGGCGTGGGCGACAAGATCAACGGCACCTACGTCGTGGGCTCGGTCCAGCACGTGTTCGGCGACGACGGGTTCGTCTCGCGCTTCGAGACGGCCGGCCCCGCATCATCGGTCGACATCGGGGTGGCGCCGGTCCCCGCGGCGCCCCACCAGGGGGCGCACTGGCCCGAGCTGGCCATCGGCATCGTCACCAACATCAAGGACCCCAAGAACCTCGGTCGGGTGAAGCTCAAGCTGCCGGTGCTCGGCGACGAGGTCGAGACCGACTGGGCCCGGGTCGCGTCTCCGTTCGCCGGCCCCAAGCGCGGGTTCGGCTTCCTCCCCGAGGTGAACGACGAGGTGCTCGTCGGCTTCGAGGCGGGCGACCCCGGCCGGCCCGTCGTGCTCGGGAGCCTCTGGAACGACAAGGACAAGCCCGATACGTCGGTGCGCGTCCAGGGGAGCGCCATCCACGAGCGCGGCATCACCTCCCGGCTCGGCCACACCCTCATGTTCGGTGACGGCGACGGCGACACCGCCAAGCACATCGCGCTGATGCTCACGGGCGACAAGCACAAGCTGCGCCTCGGCAACGACCGCTTCGACGTGGAGATGCCGTCGGGAAAGCCGATCGTGCTCAAGGCCGGGTCCACCAACGTCACCATCGACGACAAGGGCAACGTCACCATCGAGGGCGCCGACATCAAGATCAAGGCCAAGGGGGCGCTCAGCCTCGAGGGCAGCACCGTGGCCATCAAGGCCCAGAGCTCGCTGAAGCTCGAGGGCGCGCAGGTCGAGGCCAAGGCCCAGGCCACGGTCACGGTGCAGAGCTCCGGACCGGCCGCCGTCAAGGGCAACCCGGTGCAGATCAATTGATGGCCTACGGTTCTCGTCCCTGCACCCTGTCCGAGGAGGTCGATCACGGTGGCCGATGACGTCGACCAGAGCTTCATCGGGCGCGGCATCCGCTTCCCCATGAGGGTCGACCACACCGGTGCCATCGCGCTCACCAACGGCGCCGAGGACATCGACCGCTCGATCCACGTCGTGTTGGCCACCGCGCCCGGCGAGCGCCTGTTCCGGCCCCGGTTCGGCTGCAAGATCTGGGACCTGCTCTACGAGCCGATCAACGCCAACACCCTCGGGCTGATGGCCCAGGCGGTCCGCGAGTCGGTGCGGCAATGGGAGCCCCGGGTCGAGCTCGAGGACGTGTCGGTCACGCCCGATCCCGACGAGCAGGGCGCGGTGCGCATCTCGATCACCTACCGGGTGCGCACCACCAACGACCGGCGGAACCTCGTCTATCCGTTCTACGTCATCCCCCGAGAGGGTGAGGAATGACCCTGCCGTCCCCGAACCTCGACGACCGCAAGTACCAGGACTTCGTCGACGAGGCCAAGCGCCTGATCCCGCAGTACTGCCCGGAGTGGACCAACCACAACCTGTCCGACCCCGGTGTCGCGCTCATCGAGCTGTTCGCGTGGATGAGCGAGATGATCCTGTTCCGGCTCAACCAGGTGCCCGACCGGCTCTACACCAAGTTCCTCGACCTGGTCGGCATCCAGCCGTTCCCGGCGTCGTCGGCCCACACCGAGCTCACCTTCTGGTTGTCGGCCACCGACAACCCGGCGGTCATCGTCCCGGCCGGCACGGTGGTGGGCACCTCGGCCGACGCCGGCCCCGCGGTGCTGTTCTCCACCCTCGAGGACCTCGTCATCGCCCAGCCCACCCTCGAGCACGCGGTCACCATCACCGCCGACGAGCAGCACCACGACGTGTGGGAGCAGCTCGCGTACCCCCGCGGCACCGTCACCTGCTTCGCCTCCGACCCCGTCACGCCCGGCGACGCCCTGCACCTCGGGTTCACCTCGTCGCTCGCCGGCAACGTCATCGCGCTCGACATCACCGCCAGCATCGAGGGCATCGGGGTCGACCCGCAGAAGCCCCCGATCTCCTGGGAGATCTGGGACGGTGTCAACTGGGTGCCGGTCCAGGTGCGCAGCGACAGCACCGGCGGGCTCAACCGCGACGGCCGCGTCGAGCTGGTGGTGCCGCTCACCCACCAGCCGCTCACCCTCGGTCCGCTGCGCAGCCACTGGTTGCGGGTCCGGCTGCTGCGGGCCGAGCACGACCAGCCCACCTACCGCCAGTCCCCCCAGATCCGCAGCATCTCGGTGCTGTCGCTCGGGGGCACCGTGCCCGCCGAGCACAGCGACACCGTCACCGCCGAGGTCCTCGGTCGCAGCGACGGCCAGCCCGATCAGCGCT
The DNA here is from genome assembly GCA_035464115.1 of Acidimicrobiales bacterium. Taxonomy (GTDB): domain Bacteria; phylum Actinomycetota; class Acidimicrobiia; order Acidimicrobiales; family SKKL01; genus DATHSN01. The sequence continues at coordinate 5,766 of DATHSN010000330.1, forward strand.
TCCAGCTGACCCGTCACCCGGTGCTGCCCCGCCAGCCGGGCGAGACCATCCGGGTGATCACCGACGAGGGCTCCGACGACTGGGAAGAGGTCCACGACTTCACCTACTCGGGGCCCACCGATCGCCACGTGTCGTGGGACGACGGCTCGGGCGAGATCACCTTCGGGCCCCGCGTCCGCTACGCCGACGGGTCGGTGCGCCAGCACGGCGCCATCCCGCCCGCCGGGGCGAGCATCACCGTGTCGCGCTACCGCCACGGCGGTGGTGCGCGCGGCAACGTGGGCGCCGCCACCCTCACCCGGCTGCGCACCGCCATCCCCTACGTCGATCGGGTCACCAACCTGCGGCCCGCCACCGGCGGCGTCGACCCCGAGAGCGTCGAGAACGCCAAGCGGCGCGGCCCCATGAGCCTGCGCACCGGTGAGCGCGCCGTCACCGCCGCCGACTTCGAGCGCCTGGCCCTCGAGGCCTCGCCCGAGGTGGCCCGGGCCCGCTGCCTGTCGCCGGCGTCGCCCGGGGGTCCGGTGCGGCTGCTCATCGTGCCCCGGGTGGTCAAGCCGGCCGAGAGCTACGTGCTCGACGACTTCGCCATCGACGACGAGCTCGTGGCCGCGGTGTCGGCCCACCTCGACGAGCGCCGCATCGTCGGCACCTCGGTCGAGGTCGGCACGCCCTACTACCAGGGCGTCACCGTCGCCGCGCTGGTGCGGGCCCTGCCCGGCCGGCCCGTCACCCTGGTGCGCGAGCGGGCGCTGTCGGCCCTCTACGCCTACCTCAACCCGGTCAACGGCGGTCCCGACGGCGAGGGCTGGCCGTTCGACACCGACATCAACGCCGCCGTGTTCGCCCAGATCCTGTCGAACATCGACGGGGTCGAGCGCGTCGACGACGTCGCCTTCTTCGAGTACGACCTGCGCAACGGCACCCGCCACGGCCCGGCTCGCGAGGTCATCCGCCTGCAGAGCCACTCGCTGTTCATGTCGGCCAAGCACCAGGTGGTCGTGCGATGACCGAGCGGTCCACGTGGCTCATCGACCAGCTCCCGATGGGGATGCTCGACGACGACTTCTTCGTGCGGTTCGTCGGCATCTTCCAGGAGCTGGCCGACACCCACAAGCTCAACGCCGACAGCATCGAGCACGCCATCGACCTCGCGGTGGCGCCGCCCGAGATGGTGCGCTTCCTCGGCACCTGGATCGGCGTCCACGCCATCGATCCGTCGCTACCCGACGACTTCCAGCGTCGGGCCGTGCGGGCCGTCGGCCAGATGCTGCCGTGGCGCGGCACCCGCAAGGCGCTGCTCGACCTGCTCGAGCTCGTCACCGGTGAGCCCGCCGAGGTCATCGACCCGGGCGGCGTCTACCGCGAGGGCCAGGCGCCGCCCAACCACAAGCACGTCGTGATCCGGGTGCGCACCACCGGGTGGGTCACCGAGACCGATCTGCGCGCCCTCGTGGCCGCCGACATGCCCGCCGACGTCACCTTCGAGCTGCAGATCGATCCGCAGCCCGACCGCACGCCCGTCGCCGTCGGCGGCGAGCAGGGGAGCTGACCGTGCCCGTCATCACCTGTCCACGGTGCGGCACCATGCGCCCCGTCCGCACGCTGCAGCGCTCCTCCGAGGAGTTCTGCGACCAGTGCGACTTCCCGTTGTTCTGGGCCGATTCCGCGGGCGCCCAGCTCGACCCCTCGCAGGTCGACGTCGCCGACACCACCTTGCGCCGGCTCCCCGGCGCCGAGGGCCGCTTCGCCGAGGCCACCGAGGTGTGCCCCACGTGCGGCGAGCTGAACTTCCTCGGCGTCACCCACTGCGTGCGCTGCGGTGGCCCCATGGAGCTGCCCTACGAGCCGCCCCCGGCGCCCCCCGAGCCCCCGGCCCCGCCGCCCCCGCCCGAGCCCGCGGTGGCGGCCCCGCCCCTGTCGTGGATCTGGTGGGTGATCGTGGCCGTGCTGGTGGTGGCGTTCACCGCCGCCGTGGTCGGCGCCATCATCGGCTGAGGTTGATATGGATTGCTGAGGGCTTGCCCTTCGAGTCCAGAGGTGCCAGAAGGGAGCCCTCGATCAGCTAGAGGGCTCGGCGTTGCAGCGCTGTTCCTCCTGACACCCCTGGAGGTGTTCATGCTCGCGTCTGCGCAGCTTGTTTCGTCGCGGTCGTCCGGAGTTCGACTTGAGGACTTGGTGGCGGTCCCGATCGATGTCGGCAAGCACACGGCGATGGCCAAGGTCATCGACTTCACTGGTGCCGAGTTGGCCAAGCCCTTCGAGTTCCCGCTCGATCGCAGTGGGGTGAGGATCTTGGTCGACCGGGTTCGGCGGAGCGCGCCGGCGTCGGTGTCGCTGGTGCGGGTCGGGCTCGAGGCCGCCGGCCACTACCACCTGCCGCTCGCCGGTGGCGTGCTGCCGGCGGAGTGGGAGCTGCGGGTGCTCAACCCGGGGCACGTGTCGATGCAGCGCAAG
>DATHSN010000331.1:0-7779 GCA_035464115.1 Acidimicrobiales bacterium
TCACGTCGAAGCCGCCCGGCACCATCGAGTGGGAGTGACGCCCCCCGGTCGGCTCAGGTGCCGGCCAGGCGGGCGATGACCGGTGCCATGGCGTCGAGGGCGTCGGCGCCGAAGCCGATGTAGGAGATGCCCCAGCGCTCCCGGCGCTCGACGAGCTGGTCGCAGATCTCGTCGACCGACCCGACGAGCGCGTGGGGCGAGGCGAGCGCGGCCTCGGGCTCGATGCCGAGCGCCGGCCCCATCACCGCGGCGACGCCGGGGCGGTCGTCGCTGATCATGGCGACGTGGACCCGGACCTGCAGCTCGAGGGCGGCGAACCGGTCGCCGGCGGCCTCGCGGATCCAGGTGATCTTGCGGTCGGTCGCCTCGACGGTGGCGGTCGGGCCGGCCCGCTCGTCGATGCGACCGGCGCGCAGGTCGACGTTGACGCCCACGATGTCGGCCTCGCGCCCGGCGAGCGAGAGGATGCGGCGACCACCGCCGCCGATGAGCAGCGGCGGGTGGGGCTGCTGCACCGGCCGGGGCGTGCCCACCAGCCCGTCGATGCGGTAGTGCTCGCCGTGGTGGTGGACCGCCCCACCGCCGAGGAGGCCCCGGATCACGCCGATGGCCTCGGCGAGGCGGTCGATGCGGGTGCCCGGCGGATCGAGCGGGATGCCGGCCTGCTCGTAGTCGGTGGTCATCCAGCCGGCGCCGAGCCCGAGCTCGAGGCGACCCTCGGAGAGCACGTCGAGGGTGGCGGCCTCCTTGGCGAGCACCGCCGGGTGGCGGTAGTCGTTGCAGAACACCAGCGCCCCCACCCGCAGCGTGGTGGTGGCTGCCGCCGCGGTGGCGATGGCCGCCACCGGGGCCAGCTGGTCGTCGAGGTGGTCGGCGACGGTGAGCGACGACACGCCGAGGTCCTCGGCCCGGCGGGCCAGGGCTCGCCAGCCCGCGGCGTCGGCGGGTCCGCCGGCCTGGATCCCGAAGCGGAAGGGGTGCGGCATCGCCGGAGTCTGGCCGTGGCTCGCGTCGCCCGCCAGCCATGGTGCTGCGGTGGGGATGGGCGTACAGTCATCCGAACGCATGAGGGGAGGAGCCACGACCGAAGCGTCGGGCGGTCCTGACGGGGTGCCGCTCGCTCTGCGCGATGCGCACCTGCGCGTCGCCCGCGACCTGCTCGACGCCGAGCTGGTCGTGCTGGCGCGCCGCATCGGCGACGGCCGGCTCGAGGTGCGGGCGGTGGCCGTGGCCGAGCCGTCGGCGGCCGCCGAGGACCACGCCCGTCGGCTCCTCCTCACGGCGCTGCGGGCCGATCCGTCCGACGGCGTCGATCCCGCCACGGGTGACGACGGGTCGGGCCCCGGCGTGGCGGTGGCGCTGGCCGGTGCCACCGCGGCCATCGTCGCCGTCGGCACGTTCGACGACCGGCGCCACGCCGAGCACCTCCTCGCCGTCGTCGGGCGCGAGGCCATCGCCGACGACCACCGGTCCGGTGCGCCGGCGGCGGCCCGGGTCGAGGAGCTGTCGCGTCGCGTCGAGATCGAGTCGACGATCGCCGACGCGGTCGGCGACCTCGTGCGCGACGACCCCACCGGCCTCGACGAGCGCATCGTCGCCGGCCTCGGTCGCATCGGCGGGCTGCTCGGCGCCACCGCGGCGTTCGTCCGCCGGGTGCCGCTGGCGGGTGGTCGCTCCGAGATCACCCACGTGTGGCGCTCCCCGGACGGCGCCACCATCGCCGGCGCGAGCGATCGCGACGACATGCGCTGGTTGGCTCGCCGCCTCGCCGCCCAGCCGGTGGTGCTGCTGCGGTCCCCGCTCGCCGACGCCGACATCGCCACGAGCGAGCGCCAGCTCCTGGAGCGCCACGAGACCGTGGCCTACCTGCGGGTCGGGGCGGCCGGCTCCGCGTCGGTCGTGGCCCTGCTCTGGCGCCAGGGCGGTCCCGAGACCATCGACGAGCTCGCCGCCGTGGCCCCGTTCGCCGAGGCGCTCGGTGGCGCGCTCGTGCGCGACGCCGCCGAGGCCCTGGCCCGGGCCCAGTCGGGTGTGCTCGAGCTGATCGCCCGCAGCAGCCCCTTGCCCGACACGCTCGCCGCGGTCTGCCGGTTGGTCGACCAGCGCTGCGCGGGGGCGCGCGCCGTGGTGTTCCTGGTGGGGTCCGACGGGGGTGCCGAGCTGGCCGTGGCCCCCGGGTTGCCCCGGTCGCGGCGCGAGCGGTTGGCCCGCACCGCCCTCGATCCCGACCTGCCGGTGGCGCGGGTCCTCGCCAGCGGCGAGGCGCTGGCGCTGGTCGACCCACCGGCCGACTCCGCCGGCCTCGACGATCCGGCGGCGGCGACCTCGGGCTGGTGGGTCCCCATCATCGGCAACCGGGCCGGCGAGGTGCTCGGCGTCATCGGCGCGGTGGCGCTGGCCCGCGAGCCGGTGGAGCCCGACCCGGTGGTGCTCGACGCCGCCTCGCTGGCCGCCATCGCCATCGAGCGCCACCGCGACGAGGCGTGGCTGGCCTTCCAGGCCACCCACGACCCGCTCACCGGGGTGGCCAACCGCGCCCACCTCGTCGGGCGGGTCGAGCTGGCGTTGGCCCGGGCCCGGCGCACCGGCCGGCGGGTCGGGGTGCTGTTCTGCGACCTCGACCGGTTCAAGGAGGTCAACGACACCCACGGCCACGACGAGGGCGACCGTCTCCTGCTCGAGGTCGCGCGCCGCCTGTCGCGGGTGGTCCGCCCCACCGACACGGTGGCCCGCTTCGGTGGCGACGAGTTCGTGGTGCTGCTCGACGACGTGGCCGACGACGACGACGCCCTCGTCATCGCCCGGCGGGTGTCGGCCGCGCTGCGCACGCCGCCGCTCGAGGTGGCCGGCGTCGAGCGGGTCCTCACCACCAGCATCGGCGTGGCCATCTCCACCGCCCGCATCGACAACCCCGAAGCGCTCATCCGCGACGCCGACGCCGCGCTCTACCGGGCCAAGCGCCAGGGGCGCGACCGGGTCGAGCTGTTCCGCGACGACGAGCGCGACGACGCCCCGGTGCGCGACCGCCTCGGCGAGGAGCTCGCCACCGCGATCCGCGACCACGAGCTCGAGCTGGCCTACCAGCCGATCATCGACGCGGTCGGTGGTGGGGTGGTGGGCATCGAGGCCCTCCTGCGCTGGCGCCATCCCCGCCGCGGGCCGCTCGTGCCCGCCGAGTTCCTCGCCGTCGCCGATTCGTCGGGGCTCATCGTCGCCATCGGCGAGTGGGTGGTGGCCACCGCCGCCGCCGACCTGGCGGCGTGGATCCACGCTCGCCCCACGCTGGCCGCCGTGCGGCTCCACCTCAACCTGTCGGCTCGCCAGCTGGCCGGCACCGCCGCGGTCGACGCCATCGCCGAGGCGCTCGTCGCCGCTCCCGTGGCGGTCGACCGCATCACCCTCGAGGTGGGGGAGCGGGCCTTCGGCGAGGTGCCGCCATCGTCGCTGGCGGCTCTGGAGCGCTTCGCCGCGCTGGGCGTGCGGCTCGCCGTCGACGACTTCGGCGTGGGCACCGCGTCGCTCACCGCCCTGCGGCGCTTCCCGGTGGCCGAGGTGCGCATCGACGGGGCGCTCGCGCGCACGGCCACCGGCGCCGACGTCGACCGCCACGTGCTGCGGGCGGTCATCGAGCTGGCCCACGCGCTCGACCTCGAGGTGTCGGCCGAGGGCGTCGAGTCCGCCGAGCAGCTCGCGGCCCTGCGCGACCTCGGGGTCGACACCGTGCAGGGCCGACACGTCGGGGCGCCGATGCCCGCCGAGGAGCTCGCCCGGCTCCTGCTCGACCCCCCGGTGGCCGCCCCGTCGTGACGGCCGCCGACCCCGCGGCGGGCCCCGGCGCCGGCGCGGCGGCGGTGGCTGTCGGTGCCCCTCGGTACCATCGGGTCGGCATGGCTCCTCCCGATCTCCTCGCCGGTCTGAACCCGGCCCAGCTCGACGCCGTCACCCACGCCGAGGGGCCGCTGTTGGTGGTCGCCGGCGCCGGGTCGGGCAAGACCCGCGTCCTCACCGCCCGCATCGCCCACCTCATCCGCACCCACGACGTCAGCCCCTTCGAGATCCTCGCCATCACCTTCACCAACAAGGCGGCCGAGGAGATGAAGCACCGCGTCGGCTCCCTCGTGGGCTCGGTCGCCGAGAAGATGTGGGTGTCCACCTTCCACGCCGCGTGCGTGCGCATGCTGCGTCGCGACGCCGACCGGTTGGGCTTCCCGTCGTCGTTCACCATCTACGACCAGGCCGACGCCGTGCGCCTCGTCGGCTACGTGCTGCGCGACCTCAACATCGACACCAAGCGGTTCCCGCCTCGGTCGGTCCACGCCTCGATCTCCGCGGCCAAGAACGACGGCATGGACGCCGCCGCCTACGCGGCCCGCGCCCAGGTCATCTTCGAGAAGCGCATCGCCGACGTCTTCACCGAGTACCAGGCCCGCCTGCTGCGAGCGGGCGCCATGGACTTCGACGACCTGCTGCTCAACGCGGTGAAGCTGCTCCGCGAGCACCCCGACGTGCTCGCGCACTACCAGCGCCGGTTCCGCCACATCCTCGTCGACGAGTACCAGGACACCAACCGGGTCCAGAACGAGCTCGTGGTCCTCCTCTCGTCCGACCACCGCAACGTCTGCGTCGTGGGCGACAGCGACCAGTGCCTGCCACCGGGCACGCTCGTGGCCACGCCCGCGGGACCGGTCCCCATCGAGCGGCTCGAGGTGGGCGACGAGGTCATCGGCACGGGGGCATCGGGTGGTCCCGAGGTCGCCACCGTCACGGCCGCGCCCGTCCGCCACCACACCGGGCGGCGCTACCGGGTGCGGGCCGGCGGCCACGAGCTCGTCGCCACCCCCCACCACCTCGTCCCCGCCCGGCCGGCGCTCGGGCCCGGCCGCCACGTGGTGTACCTCATGTACCGCGCCGATCGGGGCTACCGGGTCGGCCTGGCCAAGAGCGAGCGCCCCCGTGGTCCGGGCGACATCGCCCCCGGCGTGCAGGTGCGAATCAACCAGGAGCACGCCGACAAGCTGTGGGTCCTGCGGGTCTGCGACACCCGCGCCGACGCCGCCTACTGGGAGGCCTTCTACGCCGCCGAGTACGGCCTGCCCACCATGTTGTTCCACGGCCTCGGGCGGAACCTCGCCCTCGACGAAGAGCGCATCGAGCGGCTGTTCCTCGAGCTCGACACCCGCACCGCGGCCAAGCGCCTCCTCGACGACCTCGACCTGCACCCCGAGTTCCCCCACCACCGCCCCCAGAACGGGCGCCGCCGGCAGAGCCTGAACCTCACCATGTTCTCCGACCGCCGGGGGGCCTCCGTGGGCCTGCACCGGGTGCAGTGGTCGTCGAACCGCACGGAGGTGGCCGAGAGGCTCACGGCCGCCGGGCTCCCCGTGCGCTCGGGCAAGCCCGGGAGCTACCGCGTCGAGGTGGTGCGTCGCGACTACACCGAGGCGCTCGCCATCGCCCACCGCATCGCCGCCGCCGGCGGCATGGAGATCCGCCGCCGGGCCGAGGTGGCGGGGGTCGTCTACGACCTCATGCCCATCTCGCACCTGCGCACCGGCATGCACGTCCTCGTCGACGACGGCACCGGTCAGCTGGTGGAGGCCCCCGTCGACGCCGTCGAGGTCGTCGACGGCGACGGTCCCGTCCACGACCTCGAGGTCACCCCCACGCACACCTACGTGGCCGGCGGGATGCTCGTGCACAACAGCATCTACCGCTTTCGCGGAGCCGACATCCGCAACATCCTCGAGTTCGAGGACGCCTTCCCCGACGCCACGGTCATCCTGCTCGAGCAGAACTACCGCTCCACCCAGACCATCCTCGACGCCGCCAACGCGGTCATCGCCAACAACCTGGGGCGCAAGCCCAAGGAGCTGTGGACCGATCAGGGCTCGGGTCCCCGCATCCGGCGGTACCACGCCGAGGACGAGGCCGACGAGGCCCGCTGGATCACCCACGAGATCGCCCGCCTCCACGACAGCGGCGACCAGCGCTGGAGCGACGTCGCCGTCTTCTACCGCACCAACGCCCAGAGCCGGGTGCTCGAAGAGTCGCTCATGCGCTCCGGGGTGCCCTACAAGGTGGTGGGCGGCACCCGCTTCTACGACCGGCGCGAGGTGCGCGACGCCCTCGCCTACCTGAAGGCGGTGGCCAACCCGGTCGACGAGGTGTCGGTCAAGCGGGTCCTCAACGTGCCCAAGCGGGGCGTCGGTGAGAGCTCGGTCGCCCGGCTCGACGCGTGGGCCCAGTCCCACGGCGTGCCGTTCATCGATGCGTTGCGCCGCGCCGACGACGCCGGCGTGTCGGGGCGGGCGCTCACCGGCATCCGCGCCTTCCTCGACCTCATCGACGACCTCGACGCCATGCGGGGCGACGGGCCCGGGCCGCTGCTCGAGGCGCTCCTCGAGCGCACCGGCTACGTCGCCGAGCTGCAGGCCGAGCGCAGCATCGAGGCCGAGGGCCGCCTCGAGAACCTCGCCGAGCTGGTCGGCTCGGCCCGCGAGGCCGACTCGGTCGACGAGTTCCTCGAGCAGGTCGGCCTGGTCGCCGACACCGACGAGCTCGACCCCGAGGCCGGCCAGGTCGTGCTCATGACCCTCCACGCCGCCAAGGGGCTCGAGTTCCCGGTGGTGTTCCTCATGGGCCTCGAAGACGGCGTCTTCCCCCACGTGCGCTCCATCGGCGAGCCCGACGAGCTCGAGGAGGAGCGCCGGCTCGCCTACGTGGGCATCACCCGCGCCCGCGAGCGGCTCTACCTCACCCACGCGTGGTGCCGCACCCTGTTCGGGTCCACCCAGTACAACCCGCCGAGCCGGTTCCTCGACGAGATCCCCGCCGAGCTGGTCGAGGCCGACGAGCGCCCCAAGCGCAGCGGCTCGTCGGGCTGGTTCTCGTCGGGGCGCTCCGACCGCGGCGCCGGCATCGGTCAGCGGCGCGACCGCATGGTCGACGCCGCCATGAGCTCGCCCCGCCCGGTCGGTCCCACGCCGAGCGGCGCCGACGCCGCCGGCATCCGGGTCGGCGACGACGTGCGCCACAACGCCTGGGGCGAGGGGGTCGTGCTGCTGGTCGAGGGCTCCGGCGACAAGGCCGAGGCCGTCGTGCGGTTCCCGTCGGTGGGCGAGAAGCGGCTGCTGCTCGCCTGGGCCCCGCTCGAGAAGGTCTGATCCGCATGGTCTCGCTCCCCGGCCCGTCGTCGCTGCGGGCGCGCTACCGCCTCGCCACCGCCGACCTCACCCTCGGCACGCTGCTCGAGCGCACCGCGGCCGTCCACGGCCACCGGGTGCTCGTCGACGAGGCCGGCGGGCGGTGCGTGTCGCACATCGAGGCGGCGGCGCTGGTCGACCGGTGGGCGGGCGTCGTCGCCGCCCGGACCGAACCCGGCGACCGGGTCGTGGTGGCGCTCCCCAACGGCATCGACGCCTGGCTGGCGTGCCTGGCCGTGAGCCGGGCCGGCGCGCTGCCGGTGCCGCTCAACGACCGGGCCACCAAGGCCGAGACCGACCACGTCGTCGCCGACGCCGGCGCCGCGTGGGTTCTGCGGTCGGTCGACGAGCTCGCCGGGGGCGAGCCGCTCGGCGGGGCGCGACCGGCCGACCCCGATGCGGTGGCGGCGCTGCTCTACACCTCCGGCACCACGGGGCGCCCCAAGGGCGTCGAGCTCACCCACCGGGCGCTGCTCGGCTCGCTCGGCACCGCCGCGCTGTGGCCGTCGTCGCTGCGCGACGACGAGGCCGTGGTGGCCCTTCCCATCGCCCACGTCATGGGGTTCGTGGTGCTGCT
>DATHSN010000332.1:0-1868 GCA_035464115.1 Acidimicrobiales bacterium
GCAGGCCGATGCCGACGTCGAGATCGACCTGGTCGACGGCATCGACGGCGTGGTGTGGAGCCTCCACGGCGACCACTTCCGCACGGTCGAGATCACCGACGACGACGGCGTCCTGGTGGCCGACTGCCGCACCGTCGAGCACGGCATCGAGGTGGTGGTCGCCGGCACCGCCGTCCGCCACGGCGGCGCCATCACCGAGATCGAGCCCGAGGTGGGGGCCCGCCGTCGGCTGCGGCGTCACCGGGTCCGGCTCCCGGCCGGCACGCCGCTGGTGGTCGACACGGTCGCGTCGGTCGTCACGTCGAACGACGTCGCCGAGCCCCGCCCCGTGGCCCTGGCCGTCGCCCGGCGGGGCCTCGCCGAGGGCCACGAGCAGCTGCTCGCCCGCACCGAGGAGGCGTGGCGGCGCATCTGGGACCTCCTCGACGTGGTCATCGAGGGGAACCTGGTCGACCAGGCGGCGGTGCGGTTCTCGGCCTACCACCACCGCATCTGCGCGCCGGCCCACGCCGAGCACCTGCCGGTCGGGGCCCGGGGCCTGTCGTGCCAGGGCTACCAGAACGCCGCCTTCTGGGACCAGGAGATCTACAACCTCCCGGCGTTCCTGCTGAGCGAGCCGCACATCGCCCGTGACCTGCTCGTCTACCGCCACCTCACCCTCGACGGCGCCCGCCGCAAGGCCGAGCGGCTCGGCTACCGGGGCGCCTACTACGCGTGGATGTCGACCGACACCGGCGACGACGTCTGCCCCGATGTGTTCTTCGTCGACGTGTTGAGCGGTCGCCCGATCCGCAACCACTTCAACGACTGGCAGATGCACGTCTCGCCCGACATCGTCACCACCCTCGCCCGCTACGTCGAGGTCACCGGCGACGAGCGCCTCCTCGTCGACCACGGCGCCGAGATCGCCTTCGAGGTGGCCCGCTTCCTGCACTCGTTCGTCCGCTTCGACGAGGTGCGCGGCACCTACCACTGCATCCGGCTGCTCGGGCCCGACGAGTGGCACGAGAACGTCGACGACAACGCCTTCACCAACCACCAGGTCCGCGCCGCGCTGGCCTTCGCGGTCGACACCCACGAGCTGATGGCGCGCGACCACCCGGCCGCCCTCGCCGCGCTGCGCGACCGCATCGGCCTCGGCGACGACGAGGTGGGCGCCTGGGCCCGGGTCCGCGACCACATCGTGCTGCCCGAGCCCGATCCCGACACCGGGCTCGTCGAGCAGTTCCGCGGGTTCTTCGACCTCGAGGACGTCACCCCCGACGAGGTGCGGGCCCGCCTCCTCGACCCCGGCGAGTACTGGGGCTGGCCCAACGGGGTGGCCGTCGCCACCCAGGTGTCCAAGCAGGCCGACGTGGTGATGCTGATGTGGCTCCACGGCGATCGCTACGACCTGGCGGTCCAGCGGGCGAACTACGAGTACTACGACGCCCGGTGCGCCCACGGGTCGACGCTCAGCCACCCCGCCCACGGGATGGTGGCGGTGCGCCTCGGTGAGCTGGAGCGGGCGCTGGCGCACCTGCGGGAGACGGCCACGGTCGACCTGCTCAGCTCCGCGCCGTCGGTCGTCGGCGGCACGTTCATCGGGGGGATCCACACCGCGGCGTGCTCGGGCGCCCTGCAGCTCGCGGTGCAGGGCTTCGGCGGCCTCGGGTTCCGCGACCCACGACTGGTGGTGGACCCGACGTTGCCGCCCGGATGGGAGGCGCTCGAGTACCCGGTCGCGTGGCGAGGTCACCGGCTGCGGGTGCGGGCCACCGCCGACGGCGGGGTCGCCATCGAGGCCGACGCCGCCTACCCCGAGACGGTGGATGTGCAGGTGCGCTGAGACGTCGTCGCGGTGGCACCGTGCGAGCGCGTCGGTCGCT
>DATHSN010000333.1:0-1759 GCA_035464115.1 Acidimicrobiales bacterium
GGGCTCGGCCGGGTGGTCGTCGGCGGCCCGCTCGTCGGCGATGGACGGGGCCACGGCCGGCTCGGCCGCGGGCTCGGCGCCGGCGGGCGGCGCCGAGGCGTCGACCACCACGCGGGAGTCGTCGTGGGCGTCGGGCCGGTCGACCGGTGGTGCCGCGGGGGCGCGCTCGGTGTCGGCGGCCCGGGGCGATCCACCGGGGCCGGTGTCGACCCGCAGCGCGTCGGGCTCGGCGAGAGCGTCGCGCAGCTCGTCGAGCTGGGCCACGATGCGGTCGCGCTCGGCGTCGACGTGGGCGCCCAGGCGGTCGAGCTCGCGGCGGCGGCGCTCGTGCTCGCCCTCGAGCTCGGTGATCTCGGCGCGGAGGCGGTCGCGCACGGCGCCGACCTCGACCCGGACCCGTTCCTCGGCCTCGGCCACGATGGTGTCGGCGCGCTCGCGCGCCTCGCCCAGCGTGCGCGCCGAGCGCTCCTCGGCCTCGGTGACGATGCGGGCCGCGTCGTCGCGGGCCTCGGCGATGGCGGCGTCGGCGGTGCGCTGGGCCAGCACGAGGGTGCGGCGCAGGGTCTCGTCGGCGTCGCCGCGCTCGCGCGCCCCGGACTCGGCCTGGGCGGCGCGGGCCTCGGCGTGCTCGAGCCGGGTCTGCGCGTCGCGCAGGCGCTCCTGCATCTGCGCGATGGCGACCCCCACGCGCTCGAGGAACTCGTCGACCTCGTCTTGGTCGTAGCCCCGGAGGCGTTCCCGGAACTCGACGTCGCGGAGCATCTGCGGCGAAACGTCCATGGGGGGCGATGCTACCCGGACGACGGGTGCGCCCCGGGGGCGCGCCGGGCGCGCCGGCCGATCAGCAGATGATGCCGCGCAGGATCTGGATGCCGAACAGCACGATGATCGGCGACAGGTCGAGGCCCATGCCACCGAGGCGCACCGGCGGGAGGGCCCGCCGGATGGGACCGAGCACCGGCTCGGTGAGGGTGTAGAGGACCCCACCGATGGTGGCGACCGGGCCGTCGCCGCTCACCGGGAACCAGCTGATGATGATGCGCAGGAAGACGATGATGACGTAGATGCCGAGCAGGCTGCAGATGATCCCCACCAGGGTCGGCCTCTCAGGTCTCGTAGAGGCCGCTGGTGGAGAGGCGCTGGCGCTCCTCGGCGGAGATCTCGACATCGGTCGGGGTGAGGAGGAACACGTCGCTCGCGATCTTCTCCATCTGCCCGCCGAGGCCGTAGCACAGGCCACTGGAGAAGTCGACGAGGCGACGCGACAGGTCGCGGTCGACGCCCTGGAGGTTGATGATGACCGGCTGCTTCTGCTTGAAGCGGTCGGCGACGTCTTGCGCGGCCGAGAACGACCGGGGGGCCACCACGTGGGGCTTGCTCGCGGGACGGGCGATGGTGCGCACTCCACTGGTCGAGGGTGAGGGTTCGGCGTCCGCCGGGCTGCGGCGCGTCGCCGGGACCGGGGTCACCGTGGGCTGTTCGGGGGGCTGGGAGTGCGTCGGGAACCGCGGCACGGGCGGCTCGTGGCCGCCCGCGGCGATGGGCGACACCGTGGCCGTGTGGTCGACGACGGGCCGGACCGAGCGGGGCTGGGTGGCCGGCCGCGCCGGTTCGGGCGCGGGAGCGGGGCGAACCGCCTCACGCTCGTCGTACTCGTCGTACTCCTCGTCGGGACCCAGGCCCAGATAGACCATCGCCCGACGCCAGACGGTTGACATGGCTCCTCCTCGATCGATCGATGCTAGTGGGTGGTGCTGCC
>DATHSN010000334.1:0-1529 GCA_035464115.1 Acidimicrobiales bacterium
CACGGCGACCCGAGCGTCGACGGGGCCAAGGTGTGGTTCTGCTCCGACGAGCACCTCACGTTCTCCGCCGACGGCGCACCGCTGCCCGCCATCGGCGACCGGGTCAGGGTCGTCACCGCCCACGTCGACCCCACCGTCGCCAAGCACCAGCAGATGCACGTGGTGCGCGGCGACGAGGTGGTCGACACGTGGGAGGTCGACCTGCGCCACTGGTGAATGCGGCTCGGCGCGGCACCGGCCCGGTACATTCCCCGCCGGCCACGCCACGTCCATCCCGAGGAGAGCCCGTGTCGTCCTTCGTCAGTGAGTTCAAGCAGTTCCTGGCCCGCGGCAACGTGCTCGACCTGGCCGTCGCCGTCGTCATCGGCGCCGCCTTCACGGCCGTCGTGCAGTCGTTCGCCAACGACATCCTGCTGCAGCTCGTCGCGGCCATCTTCGGCGAGGCCGACTTCTCGAGCCTGGCGCTCACCTGGGGCACCGCCGACCCCGAGACCGGGCTGCAGCCGGGCATCTACTACGGGTCGTTCATCACCGCGCTCGTGAACTTCGCCATCATCGCCTTCGCCGTGTTCCTGGTGGTCAAGGCGTTCAACGAGATGCAGCGCCGCAAGGCCCGGGGTGAGGCGCCGGCCGACGAGGAGCCCCCGGCCCCCACCGAGACCGAGCTGCTCGCCGAGATCCGCGACCTGATCGCCCGACGCCCCGAGGGCCTCGCCTAGCGCCGGCTGGCCCGATCAGCCCGGATGGTGGGTCTCGTAGCGGGCCCGGCTCACCTCGACCTCGCGCCAGGCGGCGTCGGCGCCCTCCCAGTCGCGCACGAGGGTGTGCTTGTGGGGCTCGAGGGCCTTGTAGACCTCGAAGAAGTGGCCGATCTCGGCGACGAGGTGACCACGGATGTCGTCGAGGTCGCGCAGGTGGGCGTAGCGGTCGTCGTTGGCGGGCACGCACAGGAGCTTGGCGTCGGGGCCGGCCTCGTCGCGCATCCAGAACACGCCGATGGGTCGGGCGTGGATGTGCACCCCGGGGAAGGTCGGCTCCTCGAGCAGCACGAGGGCGTCGAGCGGATCGCCGTCCTCGGCCAGGGTGTGGGGGACGAACCCGTAGTCGGCCGGGTAGCGGGTGGCCGTGAAGAGGTGGCGGTCGAGCCACACCTCGTTGGTGTCGTGGTCGATCTCGTACTTGTTGCGTGAGCCCTGGGGGATCTCGACGATGACCTCGATGACCGGGGTCTCGTCGCCGTCGGCGGTCCGGGGTTCGGCGGTCCGACGTTCGGCGAGCTGAGGTTCGGCGGGCTGGTCGGTCACTGGTCCTCCAAGAGGGTGGCGAGGCGGCGCAGGGCGCGGCCGCGGTGCGAGATGGCGTGCTTGTCGGCCGGGGCCATCTCCGCGAACGAGCGGCCGTCGCCGTCGTCGGGGACGAACACCGGGTCGTAGCCGAACCCACCGTCGCCCCGGGGCGCGGCGGCGATGGTCCCGTCGACCACGCCCTCGGCGACCGTCTCGCTGCCGTCGGGCCGGTGGACGATCACG
>DATHSN010000335.1:0-19864 GCA_035464115.1 Acidimicrobiales bacterium
TCGCCGGTGAGGGGTCCCCGGGCGGCGGCTACTGGGGCGTGCTGCTCGTGATGGCGGCCCGCCTCGCCGCCGGCGACGACCGCCTGGCCATCTGACCCGACCCCCTCTCGAACTGGCTAATCGTCGGTGCGCCCGGCGCACCCTGGGTTCGCCGGTTCGGGAGGGGCGAGGGCGGGTCAGCGGCCGCGGTCGAACCCGATGAGGTTCAGGGCCTCGGAGCGGGTGGCGACGTCGTCGCGGAAGATGCCGCGCACCGCCGAGGTGACCGTGACCGCGCCGGGCTTCTTCACGCCCCGCATGGCCATGCAGAGGTGCTCGGCCTCGATGACGACGAGCGCGCCGTGGGGCTGGAGCCGCTCCATGAGCCGATCGGCCACCTGGGACGTGAGCCGCTCCTGCACCTGGGGGCGACGGGCGAAGCCCTCGACCAGGCGGGCCAGCTTCGACAGGCCGGTGATGCGGCCCTCGGGCCCGGGGATGTAGGCCACGTGGGCCCGCCCCACGAACGGCACCAGGTGGTGCTCGCACGCCGAGTGGAACGGGATGTCGCGCACCAGGATCATCTCGTCGTGGTCGGCCTCGAACTGCACGTCGAGGTGGTGCGACGGGTCCTCGTGCACACCACCGAAGATCTCGGCGTACATCTCGGCCACCCGCTCGGGGGTGCGCTGCAGCCCGTCGCGGTCGGGGTCCTCGCCGATGGCGACGAGGATCTCGCGGACCGCAGCGGCGATCCGGGGCCGGTCGATGCCGGCGTGGGCGGGGGTGGGACGGGCGTCGACGGGCACGGGCACGACCTCCGGGTGTCCACGGGAGGGTACCGGCGACGCCCGCTGGTACCGTCCGGCGTCGTGGACGCCGCCGTCGTGGTCGCCGTGGTGGTGCTGGCCTGGGCGGTGTGGCAGGGCTGGCGGGTGTGGCGGGGCCGCCTCGTCGACCGGGCCGAACCGCTCGTGCGCCGGCCCCCGCACGAGCGGGCCGTCACCGACGACGACGGGTAGCGTGCGGCCCATGGCCGAGCACCATCCCACCCGCGTCGGCGGCGACGATCCGCGCGACTTCCTGGCGATCGACGGGCTGCTGTCCGACGAGGAGCGCCAGATCCGCGACACGGTCCGCCAGCTGGTCGACGACCGGATCCTGCCCGAGGTCGGCGACTGGTACGACGCCGGCACCTTCCCCAGCCGCGAGCTGGGTCCGGTGATGGGCGAGCTCGGGCTGCTCGGCATGCACCTCACCGGCTACGGCTGCGCGGGCACCTCGGCGGTGGCCTACGGGCTGGCGTGCCTCGAGCTCGAGGCGGGCGACAGCGGGGCCCGCAGCTTCGTGTCGGTCCAGGGCTCGTTGGCCATGTTCCCGATCTGGGCCTACGGCTCCGACGAGCAGAAGGAGACGTGGCTCCCGCGCATGGCCGCAGGTGAGGCCATCGGGTGCTTCGGGCTCACCGAGCCCGACTCGGGCTCCGATCCGAGCAGCATGCGCACCCACGCCAAGCAGGACGCCGGGGGCGACTGGATCCTCAACGGGTCGAAGATGTGGATCACCAACGGCAGCATCGCCGACGTGGCGGTGGTGTGGGCCCGCACCGACGACGGCGTGCGCGGCTTCGTGGTCCCCACCGACGAGCCCGGGTTCGCGGCCCACGACATCCACAAGAAGGCGTCGCTGCGGGCGTCGGTCACCTCCGAGCTGGTCTTCGACGACCTGCGTCTCCCCGCCGACGCCGTGCTCCCCGGCGTGGCCGGCATGAAGGGGCCGCTGTCGTGCCTCAACGAGGCCCGCTTCGGCATCTTGTTCGGGGCCATCGGGGCCGGTCGGGCCTGCTACGAGGCGGCGCTCGACTACGCCAAGGAGCGGGTGCAGTTCGGGGTGCCCATCGCGTCGTTCCAGCTCACCCAGCGCAAGCTGGTCGAGATGATGGTGGGCGTGAACCGGGGCACACTGCTGGCCCTGCACCTCGGGCGGCTCAAGGACGCCGGCGAGCTGTCGTCGGCCCAGGTCAGCTTCGGCAAGATGGACAACGTGCGCACGGCGCTCGAGATCGCCCGCGAGGCCCGCAGCGTGCTCGGCGCCAACGGGATCACCCTCGAGTACCCGGTGATCCGCCACATGAACAACCTCGAGTCGGTCTACACCTACGAGGGCACCAACGAGGTCCACACCCTCGTGCTCGGACAGGCCATCACCGGCATCGCCGCGTTCAGCTGAACCCCGGGTAGAGTCGGCACTCCACGGGAGCCCGGGGCACCGGGCTGAGAGGGGGGCCGTTCCGCCCCCGACCGTCTGAACCTGATCCGGGTCATGCCGGCGCAGGGAGGATCTCGGCTCGCGCCCCGTCGTTCCCCCACCCGTCCGGAGGACGTCATGGGGTCGAACCACGAGGTCGCGGTCGTGCTGCTCGGCGGCGATCCCGTCGCGCTCGACGGGGTGGCGTGGCCCGAGGGCGCCCTCGTCGTCGCCGCCGACTCGGGCGTCGAGCAGGCCACTCGGCTCGGCCTGCGGGTCGACGTGGCGGTCGGCGACTTCGACTCGGTCGACCCCGCCGCGCTCGCCGCCGCGGAGGCGGCGGGGGCCGTCGTCGAGCGCCACCCCACCGCCAAGGACCTCACCGACGCAGCGCTCGCGCTCGACGCCGCGGTGGCCCGGGGTGCCCGCCGCCTCGTCGTCGCCGGCGGCGAGGGTGGTCGCCTCGACCACCTCCTCGCCAACGTCGCGCTCTTGGCGTCGGATCGCTACGCCGACGTCGAGATCGGCGCGCGGGGCGCCGGCGGGGCGCGCCTGCACGTCGTGCGCCACCACCAGCGCATCGAGGGCACCCCCGGCGAGCTGGTCAGCCTCATCCCCATGCACGGCCCCGCCCACGGTGTGCGCACCGAGGGTCTGCGCTACCCGCTGCACGGCGAGACGCTGCCCGCCGGCTCCAGTCGCGGCGTGAGCAACGAGCTCGTCGACCGCACCGCCACGGTGTCGGTCGCGTCGGGGGTGGTGCTCGTCGTGCTCCCCGGACCCGAGACCCCGTCCGTCCCCACCCAGGAGACCCACCCGTGAACCGTCCAACCGTCATCCGACTCGCCGCCGTGGCGGTCACCGTCGCCCTCGTCGTCGGGGCCTGTGGCGGGGACGACGCGCCCGACGAGGTCGTCCTCGTCACCCACGACTCGTTCTACCTGCCCGACGAGACCCTCGACGCGTTCGAGGCCGAGACCGGGCTCACGCTGTCGATCCTGCAGGGCGGCGACGCGGTCGAGGTGCTCAACCAGTCGATCCTCACCGCCGGCGACCCGCAGGGCGACGTGCTGTTCGGTGTCGACGACGCCACGCTCACCCGGGCGCTCGACGCCGACCTGTTCGAGCCCTACGAGTCGCCCCGGCTCGAGGCGGTCGACCCCCGCTTCGTGCTCGACCCCGAGCACCGGGTGACCCCCATCGACCACGGGGCGGTGTGCGTCAACTACGACCGTGAGTGGTTCGACGCCGAGGGGCTCGAGCCCCCCGCCGACCTGGCGGCGCTGGCCGATCCCGCCTACGCCGACCTGCTCGTGGTGCAGAACCCGGCGAGCTCGACGCCGGGGCTCAGCTTCCTCCTGGCCTCGGTGGCCGAGTTCGGCGAGGACGGCTGGCTCGACTGGTGGGCCCAGCTGCGCGCCAACGGCGTCGAGGTGACCGCCGGCTGGACCGACGCCTACTTCACCCGGTTCTCGGGGGGCTCGGGCGAGGGCGACCGACCGCTCGTGGTGTCCTACGGGTCGAGCCCCCCGGCCGAGGTGCTCGGCGTCGACCCGTTGCCCGACGCGGCGCCCACCGGCGTCATCGAGTCGACCTGCACCCGCCAGATCGAGATGGCCGGTGTCCTGCGGGGCGCCGCCAACCCCGAGGGGGCCCGTCAGCTCGTCGACTTCTTGTTGTCCCCCGAGGTGCAGGCCGACGTGCCACTGTCGATGTTCGTGTTCCCGGTCGTCGACGGTGTCGAGCTCCCGGTCGAGTTCGAGCGGTTCGCGGTGGTCCCCGACGACCCCTACGCGCTCGCCCCCGAGCTGGTGGCCGACCAGCGCGACGCGTGGATCGGCGAGTGGACCGACGTGGTCGTGCGGTGAGGTGAGCGCACCGGGCGGCGGCCGGCTCGGCCGCAGGGCCACCGCGCTGCTCGCCGCGGGACCCGCGGCGTTCCTCGCCGTGTTCTTCGTGCTGCCCGTCGCCACCATCGTGGGCACGGGCCTGCGCGACGAGGGCCGGTGGAACCTGGGCGCGCTGGCCGACGTGCTCGGCGACGGCGACCTGCGCCAGGTCGTGTGGTTCACCGCGTGGCAGGCCGTGGTGTCCACCGTCGCCACCCTGGCCGTGGGCCTGCCCGCCGCCTACGTCCTCGCCCGCTTCGCGTTCCCCGGGCGCGAGCTGGTGCGGGCGATCCTCTCGGTGCCGTTCGTGCTCCCCACCGTCGTGGTGGCGGTGGCGTTCCTCGCCCTGTTGCCCGACGACCTCACCGGCACCGTCGCCGCCATGTTCATCGCCCACGTGTTCTTCAACGTCGCGGTGGTGATCCGCGTCGTCGGCGGGTTGCTCGAGCGCACCGACCCGCGCCTCGAGGAGGCGGCCGCCACGCTCGGGGCGAGCCGGTGGCGGGCGGTGCGCGAGGTCACCTGGCCCCTCGCCCGGCCCGCGGTGTGGTCGGCGGGCGGCATCGTCTTCCTCTTCAGCTTCACCTCGTTCGGCGTCGTCCTGCTGCTCGGTGACCCGGCCCGTCCGACCCTCGACGTCGAGATCTACCGCCAGACCGCCCTGCTGCTCGACCTGCCGACCGCCGCCGCGCTGTCGCTCGTGCAGCTGGCCGTGGTCGGCACGCTGGTGGCGGTGGGCACCCGGCGCCAACGTCGGTCGGTCGTCGAGCAGCCGCTCACCGGCGCGGCCGTCCCCGGCCGCCGGCCGCGCGGGGTGGGGGAGCGGGCGGTGATCCTCGGTGCGCTCGGCGTGGCTCTGGCCCTGGTGGTCGCACCGCTGTCGGTGCTGGTGGCGCGGTCGGTGCGCGTCGGCGACCAGTGGTCGCTCGCGTGGTACCGGGCGCTGGTCGAGGGCGGGCGCAGCGGGCCGCTCCTCGTCACGCCGATCGAGGCCGTCCGCAACTCACTCCTGTTCGCGGTGGCCGCCACCGTGATCGCGGTCGCGGTGGGCGGGCTGGCCGCGGTCGTGATCGCCCGGGGCTCGGGGCCGGCGTCGCGCGCCCTCGACGCCGCACTGATCCTGCCCCTCGGCGTGTCGGCGGTGACGATCGGGTTCGGGTTCCTCGTGGCGCTCGACTCGCCGCCGCTCGACCTGCGGGGCTCGACGGCCCTCGTGCCGATCGCCCAGGCCCTGGTGGCCGTGCCGTTCGTGGTGCGCACCGTCGTCCCCGTGCTGGTGTCGATCGACCGGCGCGTGCGCGAGGCGGCGGCGGTGCTCGGCGCGTCGCCCGCCCGGGTGTGGCGCGAGGTCGACCTCCCGCTCGCCGGTCGGGCCCTCGCCGCCGGGGCCGCGTTCGCGTTCGCCATCTCGCTCGGCGAGTTCGGCGCCACCGTGTTCCTGGCCCGGGCCCAGGAGCCCACGGTGCCCGTCGCCATCCTGCGCCTGCTCGGGCGGCCCGGCGCGGAGTCGCTCGGCACCGCCACCGCCCTCAGCGTCGTCCTCCTCGTGCTCACCGCCGCCTCGTTCCTCGTGATCGGGCGGCTCCGGCTCCCTGGCACCGATCGATGAGCGCCGACGCGGCGCGGGTCCGCCTCGAGGGGGTCGGCGTCGATCTCGACGGCGCCACGGTGCTCGACGGGATCGACCTGGCGGTCGCCGACGGCGAGGTGCTCGCGGTCCTGGGCGCCAGCGGCAGCGGCAAGAGCACGCTGCTCCGGGTGATCGCGGGGCTCCAGATGCCGACCCGGGGGCGGGTGCTCCTCGACGGGGTCGACGTCACCAGGCGCCCACCGCACCGCCGCGACGTGGGCCTGATGTTCCAGGAGCACGCCCTGTTCCCCCACCGCGACGTGGCCGCCAACGTGGGGTTCGGCCTCCGGATGCGGGGCGCGGGGCGTGACGAGATCGCGGCGCGGGTCGCCGAGGTCCTCGACCTGGTGGGCCTGCGCGGGTTCGACCATCGCGACGTCGCGTCGCTGAGCGGCGGGGAGCGCCAGCGGGTGGCGTTGGCGCGCGCCCTCGCCCCCGACCCCGCCGTGGTCCTGCTCGACGAGCCGCTCGGGGCGCTCGACCGGGCCTTGCGGGAGCGACTGCTCGACGACCTGGTGGCAGTCCTCGAACGGGCCCGCGCCACCGTGCTCTACGTCACCCACGATCGCAGCGAGGCGTTCAGCGCGGCCGACCGGGTGGCGCTGGTGCGCGCCGGGCGCCTGGTGCAGGTGGGCACGCCGCACGAGCTGTGGTGGCACCCGGCCGACGTCGACGTGGCCCGATTCGTCGGCCCGGCCGCGGTGGTGCCGGTCGAGGTCGACGCCGACGGCGTGGTGCGCGCCCCGTGGGGGCGCGTCGACGGCGTGCTGGGCCAGGGCGCGGGCGTCGACGCGGTGGGCGCGGGGCCTGCGTCGCTGGTGCTGCGCCCCGACGCGGTGGCCCTGGTGGACGCCGACCGGGCGGCCGCGATCCGCGGGCGGGTGGTCGACCGTGGCTTCCACGGCGACCACGACCGGGTGCGGGTGCGCCTCGACGCCGACGGCACCGAGGTCGAGGTCGCCGTGCGCGGCCTCGCCGCCCCCGGGATCGGCGAGGCGGTCGGGGTGGTCGTGCGACCCGAGGTCGCCATGGTCCTGCCCCCGGTCGGGCACCATGGCGGACCGTGACCGTCCCCGCCCCGACCTTCCCCGTCTCGCCCGCCGACATCGTCGCGGCCCACGAGCGGATCACCGCCCACGTCCGGCGCACGCCGGTCCTCGACGTCGACGCCGCCACCCTCGGCGTGCCCGTCGCGCTGAAGCTGGAGCTGCTGCAGCACACCGGCTCGTTCAAGCCCCGCGGCGCGTTCAACCGGGCGCTCACCGCCGACGTCCCCGCCGCCGGGCTGATCGCCGCCTCGGGCGGGAACCACGGGCTCGCGGTCGCCCACGTCGCCACCCGGCTGGGTCTGCGGGCCGAGATCTTCGTGCCCGAGGCCTCGCCGGCGGTGAAGGTCGACCGGTTGCGCTCGTTCGGCCCGCACGTGGCGGTCACCGTCACCGGCGCGCTCTACGCCGACGCCCACGAGGCGTCGATGCGCCGCGCCGCCGAGACCGGCGCCCTCGTGGTGCACCCCTACGACCAGCCCGAGGTGCTGGCCGGACAGGGCACCACGGCCCGCGAGCTCGACGAGCAGGTGCCCGGGATCGACACCGTGCTCGTCGCGGTCGGCGGCGGGGGCTTGGCGGCCGGGGTGGCGTGCTGGTTCGCGGGCCGGGTCCGGGTGGTGGCGGTGGAGCCCGAACGCTCGTGTGCGCTGGCCGCGGCCATGGCGGCGGGTGGGCCGGTCGACGTCGACGTGTCGGGGGTGGCGTCGGACTCGCTGGGGGCCCGACGGGTGGGCGAGCTGGCGTACGCGGCCGCTGTCGCGGGGATCGACCGGGTGGTCACCGTCGCCGACGCCGACATCGTGGCCACCCAGCGCCGCCTCTGGGACGAGGTGCGCCTCGTGGTGGAGGCGGGTGGCGCAGCGGCCGCGGCCGCGGTGCTCTCGGGGGCCTACGTCCCCGAGCCCGACGAGCGGGTGGCGGTCGTGGTGTGCGGCGCCAACACCGATCCCGCCTCGGTGGCGAAGGGGTGACCTCGGGGCGGGCATGATGGCCCGACACCGATCGCTCACCAGGGGGACATTGTGAACGGGGCCGAGAGCATGATGCGGGCCGCGGCCGACGCAGGGGTCGATGCCTGCTTCGCCAACCCGGGCACCACCGAGATGCACATGGTGGCCGCCCTCGACCGCGAGCCCCGGATCCGTCCGGTGCTCGGCCTGTTCGAGGGCGTGGTCACCGGGGCGGCCGACGGGTACGGCCGCATGGCCGGGCGCCCGGCGCTCACGATCCTGCACCTCGGACCGGGTCTCGCCAACGGCCTGGCCAACCTGCACAACGCGCGGCGGGCCCGCACCCCCGTCGTCAACCTGGTGGGGGACCACGCCACCTGGCACCTCGACGCCGACGCCCCGCTCACGTCCGACATCGAGAGCCTGGCCCGGCCCATGTCGGGCTGGGTGCGCACGGTGCGCGACGCGGCGTCGGCGGCGGGCGACGTGGCCGCCGCCATCACCGCGTCGCTCGATCCCCCCGGGGCGGTCGCCACCTTGATCGTCCCCCAGGACGCCACCTGGGACCCGGTCGCCGACGACGCCGAGGAGCCCACCGTCGATCCCGCCCGCCGGGCGCTCGTCGAGCCGGCGCGGGTCGAAGAGGTCGCCCGCTGGCTGCGGGCCGACCGGTCGGAGGCCGTGCTCGTGATCGGCGGATCGGGGTTGCGGCGCGAGGGTCTGCTCGCCGCGGTGCGGGTCGCGGCCGCGACCGGCTGCCGCCTGTTCACCGAGGGCATGCCGGCCCGCCTCGAGCGCGGTGCGGGCATCCCGGTCGTGCCCCGCCTGCCGTACTTCCCGGAGCAGGCCGTGGAGGCGCTCGCCGACACGCGGGTGATGGTCCTGGCCGGCGTCACCGAGCCGGTGTCGTTCTTCGGGTACCCCGGCCAGCCCAGCCGGCCCCGACCCGAGGGCAGCGAGCTGGTGTCGCTCGCCGGTCCCGGCCACGACATCACCCACGCCCTCGAGTCGCTGGCCGACGCCCTCGACGCTCCTGCGGCCAACGTTCCCGGCATCGAGCTGCCGCCGTTGCCCTCGGGCGAGCTGGGGTTGCGCGAGCTGGGCGCGGCGATCGCCGGTCTCCAGCCCGAGGGGGCGATCGTGGTCGACGAATCGGTCACCTCGGGACTGGCCTATGCGGCGTTCGCCGGCGGGGCCCCGCCCCACGACGTGCTGGCCCTCACCGGTGGCGCCATCGGCCAGGGGCTGCCCACCGCGGTCGGGGCCGCGGTGGCGTGTCCCGATCGGCGGGTCGTCGCCCTGCAGGCCGACGGGTCGGGGATGTACACGCCCCAGGCGCTGTGGACGATGGCGCGCGAGTCGCTCGACGTCACCGTCGTGGTGCTCGCCAACCGCAGCTATCGGATCCTGCAGGTGGAGCTGCTGCGGGCCGGGGTGGGCGAGCCCGGCCCGGGTGCGATGGGGCTCACCGACCTCGCTCGACCCACCATCGACTGGGTGGCGTTGGCGACGGGCATGGGGGTGCCGGCCGAGCGGGCGACCTCGGCCGACGAGCTGGTCGAGGCGCTCCGTCGGTCGTTCGCCACGTCGGGCCCGATGCTCGTCGAGGCGGTGCTGTAGGGAGGATCTCGGGCGGTGGGGCTCTACACTGGACAATATCCAGAGAAGAGACGCACCAGATCAGTGACCAGGAGGTCCCTGCCGTGAGCACCACCGCCACCCCGTCCGCCGTCCGCCGTTCGCCCCTCGATCCCGTCGATCGCGACCGGGTCGCGGCGGCGCTGCAGCCCGTCCTCGTCGATCTGGTCGACCTCTCGCTGGCGGCCAAGCAGGCCCACTGGACCGTGGTCGGGGAGCGGTTCCGCACCCTGCACCTCGAGCTCGACGAGCTGACGACGGCCGTCCGCCTCGACGTGGACGCGGTGGCGGAGCGCCTCGCCGCCGTCGGAGTCGTGCCCGACGGCCGGGCCGTGGCCGTCGCCGCCGGGTCCAGCCTCGACGGGCTGCCCGCCGAGTGGATCGACGGTGAGCGGATGGTCACCCTGGTCGCCGATGAGGTCGCGGCGGTGGTGGCGAAGGTCCGTGAGGCGCTGCGATCGCTCGGCGGGATCGACGTCGTGACCGACGACCTGCTCACCGGGGTGCTCGGCCGGCTCGAGGCCCAGCTGTGGATGCTGGCCGCTCAGGAGCGATGACCACCCCGGTCGCCGCCGATCGGTTGCGCGGCGCCGGGCTGCGCGCCACCCGGCCCCGGGTCGCGGTGCTCGTTACCCTCGACCGTCTCGGCGGGCACCGCAGCGCCGACGAGCTCGTCGCCGTGCTGGGGTCCGTCGAGGCCGGCGGCGGGGTGCCCCGGTCGACGGTCTTCGCCGTGCTCGACGACCTGGTGCGGGCCGGCCTGGTCACCCGGGTCGAGGTCGAGGCCGGTCCGGTGCGCCACGAGGTGGCATCGGGGCGTCACCACCACCTGGTGTGCGTGGCGTGCGGCGACATCGTCGACGTCCCCTGCGCAGCGGTCGCGCCCGGGCCGTGCCTGGAGGCGAGCGTGCCCGGGGCCGAGCTCGACGCAGCCGACGTGGTGCTGCGAGGTCGGTGCGCGGCGTGCGTGGCGGCGGGTCGGCGGCGCGCCGGATCGGCGTGACCGTCGGGCACACTGGCGGCGTGGACCTGGTCGCCGATCTCGTCGCTCCGTGCTCGCCGGGTGAGCTGTTCGCATGGGTCGACGACCTGGGCCGCTACCCGGCGTGGCACTCGATCGTCACGGCCGCACGGCCCGACGGTCGTCACGACGGCGACCCCGGTCCGGCGTGGGTGGTCGACCTTCGCGCTCGGGTCGGGCCGTTGGCACGGGCCAAGCGGCTGCGCATGGTGCGCGACGAGCACGTGGTCCCCGAGCGGGTGGTGTTCGTGCGGCGCGAGGTGGACGGCCGCCAGCACGGTCGCTGGGAGCTCACCGCCGACGTCCGACGGCACGGTGCGGGGAGCCGACTCGATGTGGCGCTCCACTACAGCGGTGGCTTGTGGGCACCCGTGCTCGAGCGCTTGCTGGGTGAGGAGATCGAGCGGTCGCGCGACCGGCTGCTCGAGCTGGTGAGCGACCGTCGGACGGTGTGACGGGCGAGGCGCCTACCGGGCGCCGACGGCGTCGAGCGCGGCCCGGAGCCGGCCGGCGGCGTCCTCGGCGAGCGTCGCCACCTTCGGGTCGTCGAGCATGGCCCGGGGGTCGACCGCGCTGATGCGCGTGCCGCCCCCCTCGGCGGGCTCGATCACCACGTTGCACGGCAGCAGGAGGCTGGCCGAGGGATCGGCCTCGAGCGCGGCCTGGGCGAGCTGGGGGTTGCAGGCGCCGAGGATCTTCAGCGCCGGGCGGTCGACCCCGAGCTTGGCCTTGAGCGTGGCGGCGATGTCGATCTCGGTGAGCACCCCGAAACCCTGGGTGGCGAGGGTCTCGCGCACGGCGGCCTCGGCGTCGGCGAGTGACAGGTCGACGGTGGTGGTGATCGCGTCCATGGTGCCTCCTGGGGTCGTGCGGTCGAGTGTACCCCCCAGGGTACTGGGGCCGACGGTGTTCGCCCGTGGCCACCGCCCCGAGGTACAACCTCACCATGGCCCCTGAACCCCGTTCCCTGCAGCTGTACCGCAAGCGCGCCCGTCAGCTGGCGAGTCGGGGTCGTCCGGTGCCGCAGCCCGCGCTGCCGCCGCCGTTGCCGCCGGGGCGCATGGTGGACCTTCCGGGCCGGGGCGAGATCTTCGTGCGAGACCTGCCGGGACCATCGGGCGTGACCCCCGTGGTGTTGCTGCACGGCTGGACCGCGAGCGCCGACCTGAACTGGTTCGGCGCGTTCCCGGCGTTCGAGGGTCGTCGCCGCGTGATCGCGGTGGACCATCGGGGTCACGGGCGGGGGATGCGGTCGACCGAGCCGTTCCGGCTGGTCGACTGCGCCGACGACGTCGCCGCGGTGTTGGAGGCGCTGGGGATCGAGCGGGCGATCGTGGCCGGCTACTCGATGGGTGGGCCGATCACGATGCTCATGGCCCATCGCCACCCCGGCCGGGTGTCGGGCGTGGTGGTGGCGGCCACCGCCCTCACGTTCAACGACCGCCCGGGTGAGCGGTGGCGCTGGCGGGGCATCTGGCTGCTCGAGGTCGCGGTGCGGCTCGGTCTCGGCGACCGTCTGCTGTCGCGCCTGGCCGCCGAGCTCACCCAGACCGACGCGACCTTCCGCGACCACGAGTCGTGGCTCACCGGGGAGTTCTCCCGAGCCCACCCGCGCGCTCTCGCCCAGGCCGGCCGTGACCTGTCGCGGTTCGACGCCCGCGGCTGGGCCGGCGGGATCTCGGTGCCCGCCGCGTCGGTCATCACCGAGCGCGACTCGCTCGTGCCCTACGAGCGTCAACGCGCCCTGGCGGCGCTGCTGGGCGCGACGATCGTCACGCTGCCCGAGGCCGATCACGACGTGCCGGTCACCGACATGCTGGGGTTCGGCGAAGCCATGGTGCGCGCCGTCGATGCCGTCGACCCCGGGGTCGAGGTGGCTGCGGCCGGGGCCTGACGGCCCGGGGGGTGTGGGCTCGGGCGGCGACGGCCACGCCGGGTCGGTGTCGGCGACGTCCTCGTCGTCATGGGGTCGTGGCGTCGGGGGCAGGGGGACCGACCCGTGGCGGCCGGGGCGGGGACGGGGTCCCGGCCCGATCCGGTAGACGCCGCGTCGGACGCGGTGGGCGCGACCGCGGTCGTGCTCGTGGCCGAGGGCGTCGGCGAGTGCTCGCACCGGCGTGGTGCTGACGATCACGAAGCCGTAGCGGTGCAGGAGCGCGTGCAGCTCGCGCAGCGGCAGCTCACCGTGGCGGCGCAGCAGGGCCAGGCACACGCTGCGGAGCCGTCGCCCGTGCAGCGGGACCGGATCGGTGACGAGCGGCGGGATCGGTGGCTGGTCGTGGGCGGGCGGCCGTCGGCCGTGCTGCCACGGGACCACCGGGTACAAGGCGTCACGGTCGGCCTCGAGGTCGGCGACGAGGGCGCGGCGGCGCTCGGCCATCTGGTCGAGCTCGGCGTCGAGATCGGCCAGGGCGGCGAGGCGGTGGTCGCGGTCGATCTGGAGCCGCACCCGGGTGACCCGGTCGAGTCCGGCGTGGTGGCGAACGGCCAGGCGGCGAAGATCGAGGTGGCGCACGCCGCGGGCGAGGAGTCGATCGTCCATGGTGAGCTCCGTGGGCAGGTGAACTCTCGAGCCACCACGAAGGTCGGCGGCGAACCAGGTGATCATCCTCCCCACCCCCACTGACACTGCGACCGCTCGGCGTCGATTCGACGTCGAATCGACGCCGAGGGGCGTGGGGGACAGAGGTGCGAGAGGGCAGCCCGCCCCGGGTCTCGCTCAGGTGGTGCGGGCCCACCATCGACCACGGTCGTGGCCGACCTCGAGCGACACGGCGAACGCACCTGACAACGTCGTCGAGGTCAGCACCTCGTCGATGGGGCCGGCCGCCGCCACCTGGCCCGCGGCGAGCACGAGGGCGTGGGTGAAGCCCACGGGCACCTCCTCGAGGTGGTGGGTCACCATGACCATCGGTGGCGTCGACGGGTCGACGGCCAGCTCGCCGAGGTCGCTCACCAACGTCTCTCGCCCGCCGACGTCGAGTCCGGCGGTGGGCTCGTCGAGCAGCACGAGGCCCGGATCGGTCATCAGCGCCCGGGCGAGCAGCACCCGCTGGCGCTCGCCCGAGGACAGGGTCCCGAACGGGTGGTCGGCCCGGCTCGCGACGCCGAAGCGCGCCAGCAGCGCCCCCGCCCGCGCCCGCTCCGCGTCGCTGTACTCGTGCCACCAGGGTTCGAGCGCACCCCGCTGGGCGGTGACCACCGCATCGAGGGCCGACACCCGGGGGTGGAGCAGATCGGCGACGGCGGCCGACGCCACGCCGATCCGCTGGCGATGTCGCCGCACGTCGACCCGCCCGAGCCGTCCGCCCAGGACCTCGACGATCCCGGTCGACGGGTGCAGGTAGAGGGCGGCGACCCGCAGCAGGGTGGTCTTGCCCGACCC
Organism: Acidimicrobiales bacterium; assembly: GCA_035464115.1. Classification (GTDB taxonomy): domain Bacteria; phylum Actinomycetota; class Acidimicrobiia; order Acidimicrobiales; family SKKL01; genus DATHSN01. Next base: position 13,789 of record DATHSN010000335.1, read on the forward strand.
GTTGGGCCCGAGGACCACCCACCGCTGGCCGCCCTCGACCCGCCACGTGACCGTGCGCAGCACCGGTGTCCCCGAGATCGTCACGCTGACGTCGGTCAACGACACCGCCGGCTCGGTCATCGCGGTCAACCTACGCGCCCGCGCTCCGCGCTCAGACGGCCCGGGCCAGCGCGACGATCGCCGAGGCCGCCGACACGGCGAGCACCGCGACCCGCGTCCAGCCTCCGTCGAGCACCCGGTTGAGGTGCCGGCTCAGGACGAACCCGAGCACCACCCCGGGCACGAGGATGAGCGACGTCAGCAGCGCGTCGAGCCCGAACCGGCCGACCACCACCAGCGACACCACCGACAAGATCCCGCCGATGGTGAAGAAGCGGGCCAGCGCGCCCCGCAGCACCGGACCGGTGGCGTCCTGGTAGGCGAGCGCCATGGGTGGCCCTCCGATGCCAACGACGGTCGCCATGAACCCCGACAGGGTGCCGGCCCCGACGAGGGTCGGCGCGGTGCGGCGCACGCGGAACCCGCCGACGGAGAGGCCGACACCGACGAGGATCAGCACCGGGAACAGCACCGCCAGCCGGTCCGAGGGCAGCGCCACGAGCGCCGCGGCGCCGAGAGCGGTGCCCGGCACCCGTCCCACCAGCGCCCACCCGGTGGAGCGCAGCCCGTCGTGCTCGGGCTCGCGCAGCACCATCAGCGCGTTGAGCGCGAGCCCGGCCACGAGGACGGGGCCGGGCACCAGCTCGGGGTCGATGAGCACCAGGGCAGGGGCGGCGACCAGGTTCGCCCCGAACCCGACGGCGCCCTGGATCACCGCGCCGATCGTCATCACCGCGAAGATGACGGCGATGTCGGTGGGGCTCACCCGCCGGTCGAGGAGGTGCGCTCCTCACCGAGGTGGCTGGCGTAGGTGGCCCACATCGCGGCGTAGCGGCCGCCCGCCACCACCAGCTCGTCGTGGGTCCCGAGCTCGACCACGCCGCCGTCGTCGATGACGGCGATGCGGTCGGCGCGCTGTGCCGTCGACAGGCGGTGGGCGATCACGATGGCGGTGCGCCCGTCGAGCAGCACGTCGAGCGCCGCCTCCACCTTCGTCTCGGACTGCAGGTCGAGGTTCGAGGTCGCCTCGTCGAGGACGACCACCCGTGGTCGGTACAGGAACGTGCGGGCGAGGGCGAGGAGCTGGCGCTCACCCGACGACAGCGAGACACCGCGCTCGTGGCACGGGGTGTCGAGCCCGTCGGGCATCCGGTCGACCAGGTCGTCGATGCCCACCGCGCGGCACGCCTCGCGCACGTCGTCGTCGCTGGCGTCGGGGCGGCCGAAGGCCACGTTGTCGCGGATGGATCCGTGGAACAGGAACGGCTCCTGGGGCACGACGCCGATCTGGCCCCGCAGCGAGCGCAGGGTGACGTCGCGCACGTCGTGGCCGTCGACGAGGACCCGCCCCGACTGCGGGTCGTAGAACCGGGTGACCAGCTTGGCCACGGTGGACTTGCCCGCGCCCGTGGGCCCCACCAGCGCGAACGTCTCGCCGGGACGGATCTCGAGATCGACGTCGCGCAGCACCGGTGCGGCCGGGTCGTATCCGAACGTGACCCCCTCGAGGACGATGCCCCCGGCGATCGGCGGGAGCTCGCGGGCATCGGCGCGCTCGACGACGGCCGAGGGGGTGCCGAGCAGGTCGCGCAGCTTGGCCGCCGCGGCCTGGCCCTGCTGGTACTGGTTGTAGAGCTGCACGATCTGTTGGATCGGAGCGAAGAACATGGTCAGGTACAGCGTGAAGGCGAACAGGTCGCCGAGGCTGATCCGCCCGTCGAGCACCAGGCGCCCACCCACGAGCAGGATCACCGCCTGGCCGACCACGCCGATCGCCTCGGTGCTGGGCCCGTAGATCGCGCCGACCTTGGCGGTGTAGTCGTTGGCGTCGCGGTAGGCCCCGACCACGTTGCGGTGGTGGACCACGTTGTGGCGGCGACGGTTGTGGGCGGTGATGATCCGCACGCCCGACAGTCCCTCTTGCAGGTCGGCCATGACGTCGGCGATGCGATCGCGCACCGCGGCGTAGCCCCGGTCGCTCGCCGAGCGGAACCACAAGGTGAGTCCGAACATCGCCGGCACGACCAGCAACAAGGTGACCGCGGCCATCAGCGGGTCGAGCGCGATCAGCACCCCGGTGATGATCGCCAGGGTCAGCGCCTGCACCGCCAGCTGCACCAACCCCTCTTGGAACAGCTGGGTGAGCGCGTCGATGTCGCTGGTCATCCGGGTCATCAGCCGACCCGCCTTCTCCTCGGTGTAGAAGCCGAGGGGGAGGCGCTGGAGGTGTGAGAACACCCGGATCCGCAGCTGCTCCATGAGCCGCTCGCCGAGCGTCCCGGTGAAGGCGATCCGGGCCCGCCCGGCCAGGGCGTTCACCACGATGCTCGCCAGGTAGACCAGCGAGATGGCGAGCAGCGTGTCGAACTCGCCGGGGGTGATGCCCTCGTCGATCGCCAGGCGGGTGATGAACGGGCCGGCGGTGAGCGCGACGGTCTCGACGATGACGAGCACGGCGGCGACGACCAGCGCGCCGAGGTGGGGCTGCAGGAACGTGCGCAGCGTGAACGGGCGCGGGTCGGGGTCGACGTGGTGGAACTCGACCTCGGGTGCGGGGTGCTCCGGCTCGTGCTCGAGCTCGCGCTCGACCCGCTCGCGCAGCTCCGACGGGATGCCGGCGAACGGCAGCCCGCTGGCCGCGTTGGTGGCGTTGGCGCCCGCACCCGCGAACGGGCTGCCGGCCGGGGGACCCCAGCCCATCAGCCGTCGACCCCGGTGGGCTCGTCGGAGGTGACCTGGGCGAGGATCTCCGCGTAGCGGGGCTCGGTGGCGAGCAGCTCGGCGTGGGGGCCGTCGGCCAGCACCCGCCCCGCGTCGAGCAGCACCACCCGGTCGGCGAGGGCGATGGTCGACAGGCGATGGGCGATGACGAGGGTGGTGCGGTCGGCCATGAGGGTGTGCAGGGCCCCGTGGATCCGCGACTCGACCTGCACGTCGATGGCGCTGGTGGCGTCGTCGAGCACGAGGATCGGCGGGTTGACCAGCAGCGTGCGGGCGATGGCGATGCGCTGGCGCTGCCCGCCCGAGAGGGTGTAGCCCCGCTCGCCGACGATGGTGTCGTAGCCGTCGGGGAGCTCGCGGATGAACCCGTCGGCGTCGGCGGCCCGGGCGGCGGCCTCGACCTCGGCGCGCGAGGCGTCGGGGCGTCCGTAGGCGATGTTGTCGTGCAGCGAGACCGAGAAGAGGAACGGCTCGTCGAGCACCAGCCCGACGTGGTGGCGCAAGCTGGCCAGGGTGACGTCGCGCACGTCGTGGCCGTCGATGAGCACCGCCCCGGCGTCGACGTCGTAGAACCGGTCGACGAGGCGCACCACCGTGCTCTTGCCGCTGCCGGTGCGGCCGACCAGCGCCACCGACTCGCCGGGCTCGATCGTCAGGTCGAACCCGTCGAGGATCGGTGGTCCGTCGCCGTAGCCGAACCGCACGCCCCGCAGCTCGACCCGGCCGCGCACCCCATCGAGGTCGACCGCGCCGGGACGATCGACGATGTCGGGCTCCTCGTCGAGGATCTCGAAGATCCGCTGGGCCGAGGCGCGGGCCCGCTGGCCCATCATCAAGAAGAAGCCGAGCATCCGGAACGGCGCCTGCAGCATGATCACGTAGGCGTTGAAGGCCAGCAGCGTGCCGATGGTGACCTGGTCCTCGATCACCAGCCAGCCGCCGTAGAGCAGCACCATGGCCACGCCGAGGCGGGGCAGGCTCTCCATCACGGGGTTGTGCCGGGCGCGGGCGTCGACCATCCGCACCGCGCTCCACCGCAGGCGGCGGGCGGCCTCGGCCAGCGCCTCGACCTGGCGCTCCTCGGCGGCGAACGACTTCACCACCCGCACCCCGTTGACGTTCTCGTCGACGATGGTGGCGACCTCGGCCTGGCGGGCCTGGTTGATCCACGACAGCGGGAAGATCCGGTCGCGCAGCCGCTTGCCCGACACGTAGACACCCGGCAGCGCAGCGACGGCCACGATGGTGAGGGGCACGTGGATGGTGAGCATGAAGGCGAGGGCCAGCCCGAAGGTGACCAGGGTCATGGCGATGAGCGGGGCGAACGTGAGGAACATCTGCACGGCGCGGATGTCGGAGTTGGCCCGCGAGATCAGCTGGCCGGACTGGACCCGGTCGTAGAACGAGAACGACAGGCGCGACAGGTGGGCGTACATGATCGAGCGCAGGTCGTACTCGAGGCGGTACGCCATCCGGTACATGCCGAACCGGTAGACGAACGCCAGCAGCCCCCGCGCCACCCCCAGGCCCACGAGCACCCACACGTAGGGCGCCAGCTCGGCGTCGCGGGCGACGAGCGCACGGTCGATCGCCAGCCGCGTGACCGCGGGCACCGCCACCTGGGCGAGCAGGGCGAGGAAGGCCACCACGAGCGACCCGACGACGAGGGTGCGGTGGGCGAGCACGACGGGCAGCATCCGGCGGATCCACCCGGCGTCGCGATCGGGCGAGATGGTGGCCGACGGCGGGTCGTAGCGGGGGCTGACGCCCATCGGCTCGAAGCGCGACGGGGCGGTGTCGTCGAGGCCGGGCCCGGCGCCGGGTGCTGGTGGAGCGGGTGCGCTGCTGGGCGCGGACGTGTCGGGGCGCGGTCCCGTGATCGTCACGCGCCGGCGAGCTTCTCGTCGCGGCTCACGTTCAAGGCCCGCTCCCACGCGGCGAGCCCGGCGAAGGCATCGGCCTGCTCGCCGGCGTCGACCCGCTCGGCCACCTCGACGAGCCGGGCGGTGACGGCCGTGTCGGCGCGATCGAGCGCGGCGAGACCGGCCTCGGTGACCGCGTGGCTCACCCGCCGCCGATCGGACGGATCGGGCTGGCGCTCGACCAGGCCCTTGGCGACCAGCCCGTCGACGAGGGCGGTGACGCTCGGACGGCTCACGCCGAGCTTGCCGGCGAGGGCCGACGCCGCGGCCGACCCGCCCTCGGCCAGGAACACCAGCATCCGGTACTGGGGGAGCGACATCTCGACCTCTCCCAGGGCGTTCTCGACCACGCGGGCCAACCGGGCGGCAGCGCGCCCGGCGGTGGGTCCGGTGGGCGCGGCGACGGTGGGCGCGGCAGGTGTGGGGCGCGACGGCACTTGGTGAGTGTGTCGAATGATTCGACTCTCGACAAGCCGCGGCCCGTCCCGGCCCCGTTCGTCACGCGATCGCAATCTTGGTCGTGACCGGGCTAGTGTGCCCAGCCGTGCGCACCGTGGTGGCCGGGCTCCTCGCCCTCGTGCTGGTGGCGTCGGTCGCCGGTGGCGCGTCGGCGGTCGACGTGTCCGACCTCCCGCCGTCCTACGCCGCCGACATCGCGGCCGCGCAGGAGGCGGCCCAGGCCGCCACCCAGGAGCTCTCCGACGCCGAGACCGCCCTCGGCCGCCTCGAGGGCGAGATCGACGCGGTGCGCCAGCGCACCGCCACCACCGAGGCCCGGCTCGCCGAGCTGCGCCTCGAGGTCCAGCAGGTCGCCATCGGCCGCTACACCCGGTCGGGCACCGAGGTGCCGTCGATCGTCGACGACGACATCAACCGCCAGGCGCGGGCCAACGCGCTGGCCCGCTTCGTCACCCAGGACGACGCCGACGCCATCGACGAGTTCCGCGCCGTGTCCGAGGACCTCGAGGTCGCCCGCGCCGATCTCGACGAGCTCGTCGAGCGCCAGCGCGAGGTCATGGCCGATCTCGACGAGCGCCGCCAGGCCCTGTTCGCCGAGCTCGACGAGCTCCAGCGGCTCGAGGCCGAGCGCCAGGCCGAGATCGACCGGCGCGTCGCCGAGGAGCAGCGGCGCCAGGCCGAGGAGCGTCGCCGCCAGCAAGAGGCCGAGGCGGCCCGGCTCGCCGAGCAGCGCGCCGCGGCCGCCGCCGCCGAGGCGGCCCGACGGCCGGCCACCCCGACCCCGGCCCGGCCGACCCCGACCACGCCGGCGCCCACCACGCCGGCCCCCACCCCCGAGACGGAGTCGCCCGCCGCGGCGCCACCCGCCCCGTCGG
>DATHSN010000336.1:0-1856 GCA_035464115.1 Acidimicrobiales bacterium
CGGTCCGGGTGGTCGAGTTCTACGGCCACGACTCGGTGTCGGTGGTCCGCCTCGACGACGGCGTCGAGCTGCGGGTCCGCTCGGCCGGTCCCCCGCGGTTCCGCCGCGGCGACCGGGTGGGCGTGCGCCACCACGGTCCGCCCGCGGTGGCGGTCCCTCACGAGGCGGGCGCCACCTCGACGGGTGCGGCGGGGTCGGTGCCCGTGGAGGCCTCGGCCGCTCGCTGAGCCCGGCGGCGCCGCCCGGTGCCGAGCAGCGGCCCCTCGGACTCGCGCACCACGAGCAACGCCATCGGCAGCGCGGAGAGCAGCACCAGCGCCAGCGCCGGCGCGGCGGCGCGGGCGAAGAACGCTTCGCTGGTGGCGTTCCACACCTGGGTCGACAACGTGTCGAACCCGGTGGGGGCCAGGAGCAGGGTGGCCGGGAGCTCCTTCATGCACGTGAGGAACACGAGCAGCCCGCCGGCGACGACCCCCGGCCGCGCCAACGGCAGCACGACTCGGCGGGCGGTGGTGAGCGGGCCGTGGCCGAGCAGGCGCGACGCCTCCTCGAGCGACGGGGTGACCTGCAACAGCGACGTGCGGATCGCGCCCACGGCCTGGGGGAGGAACAGCACCGCGTAGGCGAAGGCCAACATGGCGTGGGTCTGGTAGAGCCCCGGCACCACCCGCGCCCCGAAGAACACGAGCGACAGGGCGACCACGATGCCGGGCAGCGCGTAGCCCGACCAGGCCAGGCCCTCGATCACCCGGGCCAGGCGACCCCGGTGGCGCACGGAGAGCACGGCGACGGGCCAGGCGGCGACGACCGTGAGCAGCGCGCCGATGCCCGATGCCTGCAGGCTGTTGGTGATGAGCTCGGTGGTGAGCCGCAGCGGCTCGTCGGCGGACAGGCCCCGCACCAGCCAGTAGGCGACGATGCCGAGCGGCGCCACCAGGGCCAGCCCGATGAGCGCGGCGCACGCCCCGAACGCGGGCCAGCGCCACCGGCCGAGCGGCACGGTGGCGGCCACACGCGACCCGCCGCCGTGGAGCCGGTGGTAGCCGGTCTCGCGGCGTGACCGGAGCTCGGCGGTGAGGATCGTGATGGTGAGCGCCACGAGGACCAGGCTGAGCACCGCGGCCACCGACCGGTCGAGCGAGCCCCGGTACTGCAGGAAGATGGCCCGGGTGAACGAGTCGAAGCGCAACATGGCCACCGCGCCGAAGTCGGACAGGGTGTAGAGCGCGACGAGCAGCGACCCGGTGGTGATGGCGGGCCGCAGCTGGGGCAGCACGACCCGGCGGAAGGCCCGGAGCCGGGAGTCGCCCAGCGTGCGGGCCGCCTCCTCGGCGCCGGGATCGAGCCGGCGCAGCCCGGCCCGCACCGTGAGCAGCACGTAGGGGTACGAGAACAGCGTGAGCACGAGCCACGCACCCCAGAACCCGTAGATCTCGGGGAGTCGCTCGACCCCGAGCGGCTCGAGCCAGCCCTGCACGACGCCGCGGGGCCCGAACGCCGACACGAACGCGTAGGACCCGACGTAGGTGGGGATGGCGAGGGGTAGCGCGGTGAGCACCGCCCAGGTGCGCCGGCCGGGCAGGTCGGAGCGCACGGTGAGCCAGGCGAGCGGCACCGCGATGGCCACCGAGGCGGCGGTGACGGCGAGGGCCAGCAGCGAGGTGTTGACGAGCAGGTCGCGGGTGCGTGCGCTCCAGACGATGTCGATGGCGGCCGCGAGCCCGATGTCGGACGCCCGGATCACCAGGTAGACCAGCGGGAGCGCGGCGCCGGCGGCGACGACCGATGCCAGCGCGGCGGTGATCCCCGGGGGCCGGCGGCGACGCGCCCGCGCCGGACCCACGTCGCCCCGCGGG
>DATHSN010000337.1:0-9778 GCA_035464115.1 Acidimicrobiales bacterium
GGCGAGGCGCTGCTGACCGCCGTGTGACGCCGCTCAGCCGTCCCAGGTGGTGACGACGGCGACCGCCCGGTCGAGCAGCTCGCGCCCCGCGGCGAGGCAGGTGCGCTCCCACTCGGGGTCGTCGGGGGTGAAGGTGCACCGGTACCCCCAGACGGCGGCGGCGTGCTCGGGATCGCGGCGGTCGCCGTGGCGGTGCACCCAGCTGTCGAGGAACGTGGCGACCAGCTGACGGCCGGCCGATTCGGTGCCGAACTCGACCGACGACGCGTGGTACGTGGCGTCGCCGAGCAGCTGGCGGATGCCGTTGGCGATCTGGCCCGACTTCACCCCGGTGGTGGCGTCGGGGTTGTCGGCGGTGGCCTCCACCCGCTCGGCGCCGAAGTGCTGGCGGAAGAAGTCGTCCTGGGCCGACCCGAGGGGCTGGTCGGACAGGAACGTGACCGCGCCGCTGGGCCCGTGGCCGGTGTGCAGGTCGATGGTGAGGGCCCGCTCGACGCCGACGAGGTGCTCGGCGGCGATGTCGTGGAGGATGCGTGAGGACTCCTCGGTGCGGTCGCCACCGAAGTGCCAGCCGTCGCGGTGGCGGTACTGGCCCTGGGTGATGGCGTCACGCACCCACTCGGTCCCGTGCTCGTCGGACAGGGCCCGGACGGCGGCGAACAGCTCGTCGATCGACGGCAGCTCGGGCGTGTCGGGGCACAGCACGGGGTGCACGACGTCGTACGGGTCGTTGTGCAGGGGGTCGAGCTCGTCGCGCCGCCAGTTGCGGTTCAGGTCGACGTTCGACTCGTTCTGGCGTCGCCACCACGCCATGCCCCACGGGTTCACGGCGTGCACCACGAGCACGGCCACGTCGTCGGGCAGGGCGGCGGGGTCGAGCCGATGGAGCAGGTCGGCCTGCAGGGCCGAGCCGATGAAGCCCTCGACGCCGTGCACCCCGCTCAGCACCGTGAGCGCGCGGCGGGGGTGCTCGGCGCCGAGGCGGACCACGTCGATGGTGAGGCGTTGCCCGTCGGGACCGAGGGCGGTGATCGGGTGGGGAGCGACGGTCAGGTCGGCCTCGGTGGCCGCCCGCCGGAACCGGGCCCGGCTCTCGTCGTAGGTGAGGGGCAGTCGATCGATCCGCATCGCCGGAGTCTCGCGCCGGCGGGGGTGAGGCACCTGCGGTCGGCGCCGGGCCGCACCGCCGATCATCCGCGATGTCACACCCACCTGCGAGGATCGACCCATGGCGTTCGGTCAGCAGTCCGGTCCACCGGCCACGGCTCGGCAGGTGCAGCAGCTCACCGCGCTGCTCCACGCCGCCGGCCACACCGACTTCCGCGACGCTCGCGGCCCGTTGGGGCTCACGCAACGACAGGCCGGGGGGAAGTTCACGCGCGACGAGGCCGACGCCCTCATCGCCCGGCTCGAAGCCGAGGCCGACGGCGCGCCACCCCCGACCGCCGACGCCCCCGACGCCGTCGCCGACCGCCGGGCCGACGCCCACGCCCGTCGCCTGCGCACCGTCCCCACCGAGGCCCTCGCCGCCGAGCTCCAACGGCGGGGGTGGGTCGTCATGGAGCCCTGAACGCGGGTGGCGGGGCCGCCAATGGCCCCGACCCCTCGCCCATGTGGCATCGTGTCAGTGAGCACTGCTCGCTACTGGACAACGATCGGTCGCGCATGCCCCTCCCGGCCCACGGCTCGTTCCCCTGCGCCTCGTCGAGCGCGGGCGAGGTCCGCGAGTTCGTCGTCGCCGCGGTCGAGGGGCTCGACGTCGACGTCGACGCCCTCAAGCTCTGCGTCTCGGAGCTGGTCACCAACGCGGTGCGCCACGCCTCCACCCCGTTCGAGGTGGCGGTGTCGAGCACCGCGGCGGGGGTGCGCGTCGAGGTGGTCGACGGGTCGCCGCACCCACCGGTCGTCGGGACACCCACGGGCTCGGGGGGCTTCGGGCTCGGCATCATCGACACGCTCGCCCACACCTGGGGGTTCCTGCCCCGGGCCGAGGGCAAGGTCGTCTGGTGCGAGCTGGTGCCCGCCGAGGTCCTCGCCCCGTTCGACGGTCCCACCCCCGGTGTCGTCGGAGCTGAGGCCGGGGCCACGTACACCATCTCGGGGGCCAGTCGGATCCTCGGCGTCGACGCCGTCACCCTGCGCGCCTGGGAGCACGTCTACGGCGGGATCGTCCCCCGGCGCGACCCCGCCGGGCAGCGGACCTACACCCGTGACGAGATCGACGAGCTGCGCTTCGTGGTCGCCCGGATGGCCGAAGGGGCGAGCGCAGGCGACGCCCACCGCCAGCTCGCCGAGCGCGCCGGCTCGGTCACCTTCGTGCCGCCCGCGTCCGACGTCTCGCTGCTGGTGCTCCTGGCCGACCGCGATCCCCACGCCGCCCGGCTGGCGGAGTTCTTCCTGCGCACCGAGGGCTACGAGGTCCGGGTCGCCCTCGACCTCGACGACGCCCGGAAGATCTCCCGCGACGACCGCCCACCCGGCGTCGCCATCGTCGAGCTCCTCCTCGGCGGCGGCACCGGCCTCGAGCTGTGCCGCGAGCTCGCCGCCGCGTCGATCCCCGTGCTCGCGGTCTCGTCGCTGGCGATGCGCTCGGTCGCGCTCGCGGCCGGGGCCAGCGCCTTCGTGGCCAAGCCCATCGACCCCCTCACGCTGGTGTCCACCGTGCGCGACCTCGTGGGCACGAGCGCGCTGAGCCGGTCCTCCACCTCTGTCGAGCGCCGTGATCGATCGCCTCGCTAGCGGCGTCGACGGGCTCGACCACGTCCTGGCGGGCGGGCTCACCCCGAGCTCCATCGCGCTGATCTCCGGGGCACCGGGGAGCGGCAAGACCATCCTGGCCCAGAGCTACGTGTTCGAGAACGCGTCGACGGCGCATCCGGCCGTCTACCTGTCCACCGTGTCGGAGCCGTTCGACAAGATCCTCCGCTTCGGCCAGCAGCTCGACGCCTTCGACGTCGACCTCGTCGGGACAGCCGTGTTCTACGAGGACCTCGGTCACGCGTTGGTGACCGACGGGCTCGACGGGGTGCTGGCCATCATCGACGGGGTGCTCACGGGGCGCCGCCCGTCGATGCTCGTCATCGACAGCTTCAAGGCGCTGGCCGCGTTCGCCGGCTCCGACGCCGGCTACCGGCGGTTCCTGCACGACCTGGCCGGGCGGCTGACCGCCCTGCCCCTCGCCGCGCTCTGGATCGGCGAGTACGAAGCATCCGACGTCGCCGTCTGTCCCGAGTTCGCGGTGGCCGACACCGTCGTGCACCTCGGGACCCGACGCACCGCCGACCGTGAGGAGCGGCGGCTGTCGGTGCTCAAGCACCGCGGCAGCGGCTTCGCGGCCGGCGAGCACGCCTACCGCATCGGCCCGTCGGGCTTGCGGGTCTTCCCCCGCCTCGCCGATGTCGGCGACCCGTCACCCTACGCGGAGGCGCCGGGCCGCGACTCCACCGGCATCCCCGCCCTCGACGACGCCCTGCACGACGGCTACTTCCCCGGTTCGGCCACCTTGGTGGTGGGTCCGTCGGGGGTCGGCAAGACCCTCATGGGGCTGCACTTCCTCTACTCGGGCGCAGCCGGCGGCGAGCCGGGGATCCTGGCCACGCTGCAGGAGAACCCGGTCCACCTGAGCCGCATCGTCGCCGGCTTCGGCTGGTCCACCGACGACCCGCTGGTCGAGATCATGAGCCGGTCGCCGGTCGACCTGTACCTCGACGAGTGGGTCTACGACCTGCTCGACACGGTGGAGCGCACCGGGGCCCGGCGGGTGGTCATCGACAGCATCGGTGATCTCCTGCTCGCCGCCACCGACCAGATGCGCTTCCGCGAGTACATGTACTCGCTGCTGCAGCGGTTCTCCCGCATGGGCGTGTCGTGCCTGATGACCCTCGAGCTGCCCGAGCTGTTCCGCACCACGCGCATCGGCGAGCTCGGCATGTCGCACCTGTCCGACAACGTGGTGCTGCTCCAGCACGTCATCGACGGCAGCACGATCGCTCGGGGCCTCGCCGTGCTCAAGTCCCGCGGCAGCGATCACGACGCCCGGATCCGCGAGTTCCGGATCACGCCCGACGGCATCGTGCTCGGCGACCCGTTCGCCGGGCAGCCGTTCTCCACCTAGGCAGGCGGGCACCTCACCACGACGGACCTCACCGAGCCAGCTCCAGCTGTTCGATCAGCGCGATCAGCCGCTGCGGCTGCCCGGCAGGACTCGTCAACACCAGAGAGCCCCCTCGGCGTTCGAGGCTCGTCCTCGCCGTGACGAGCGCGCCGTACCCCGCGCAATCCATGAACGTCAGGCCGGACAGGTCGACGAGCACATCCCGGTGATCGATCGACGCGCACTCGTCGATCGCGACGGTTCGGCTGACCACGTCGAGCTCCCCCGACATCTCGATCACGTGCAGCGGACCGTCGAGACGGGCGCGGACGGTGAAGCGACGTTCCGGGTCGAGACCCTGTGAAGCCGGTCGGCTCATCAGCTCGGTCACGTCGCACCTCCATGGGCGATCAGGCGCAACCAGGGGCTGGAGCAACGCAACGAGGATCAGACTGTGCTGTCCGAGGTCGAACCTAGTCGACTGGCGTGACCGGCGCCCACCGTTCCTGGCCCGGGGGTGAGCCAGCGGTGGCCCTGGTAGCGTGCGATCGTCATCTGGTGACGCGCTCGGGACCCTGGCGATCCACGGAAAGGCCCGGCCGACATCGATGAGACCTCGCCAGCAACCCTGCCGAGCCAGCCCTCCGGGCTACAACGTCGCATCGGGAGCGAGGCGGGTCGTCGGTGGTACCTGAACGCCGACTGCGCATCCTCGGTCAGCTCGTCGGCTCTGCACCTCCGGGTCTCGACACCGCTCGCCTGTGCCAGGTGTGCGCGGACATGACCGCCACGAGCGGCGCCGGGATCATGCTGTTCGACGACGACGTGTCGCGCGGATCGCTGTGCACGACCGACAGCGTCAGCGTCCTCGTCGAGGACCTGCAGTTCACCCTCGGCGAGGGGCCGTCCATCGACGCCTGCCGGTGGGGTCGGCCGGTGCTCGAACCCGACCTCGCCGCGCCCGCGACGAGCCGGTGGATCGCCTTTGCGCCACCGGCGCTCGCTGCCGGGGTCCGGGCGATCTTCGGCTTCCCGATCCGTGTCGGGGCGGCCGGCCTCGGCGCCGTGAGCCTCTACCGCGATCGACCGGGTCCGCTCACCGACGACCAGCACGCCGACGCCCTCGTCCTCGCCGACCTCGCCGCCGAGATCATCCTGCTCATGCAGGCCGACGCCACACCCGGCGAGCTGTCCACCGAGCTCGCCGCCGGCGCCAGCTTCAACCACGTGGTCCACCAGGCCTCGGGCATGGTGTCGGCCCAGCTCGACGTGAGCGTCGACCACGCCCTGGTCCGGCTCCGGGCCCACGCGTTCGCGACGGGAGCGCCGCTGACCGACGTCGCCCGACGTGTCGTCATGCGCACCCTGCGCTTCCACCCCGACGACGGGATCGACGTCACCTCGTGACCCTCGCTGCTCCGGCCCCCACCCCGGGGCCGGCCCGACGGCGCTGCCGGCGCGGCGCGTCGGCGGCGTACGATGCCGAGAGGCCGACAACACCAGCGGACCCACGCCGCTCCCCGCAGGACGACACCGACCCGGCTGGAGCGCTCGTGACATCGAAACAGACCCAGCTCGGCGACACGATGGTCACCCTCGCCGACACCCTGGTCAACGACTTCGACGTCATCGATCTGTTGACCATGCTCGCCGACCGCTGCGTCACCATCCTCGGCGTGAGCGCCGCCGGGCTCATGCTCGCCGGACCCGACGGCACGCTGCGCGTCATCGCCTCGTCGAGCGAGCAGATGCGCCTCCTCGAGCTCTTCGAGCTGCAGACCGACCAAGGGCCCTGCCTCGAGAGCTACCAGACCGGCGAGCCGGTCACCCACCTCGATCTCGCCACCGCCACCGCCCGGTGGCCGAGGTTCGCGCCCGAGGCGATCGCCAACGGGTTCCGGTCCGTCCACGCGCTCCCCATGCGCCTGCGCGGCGACGTCATCGGCGCGCTGAACCTGTTCCACACCGGTGCCGAGGGCATCGACGACGAGGGCGTGAGAGCCGCACGGGCGTTCGCCGACATCGCCACCATCGCCATCCTGCAGTACCGCGCCACCATCGGGTCGCACGAGCTCATCGACCAGCTGAACACGGCGTTGAACACCCGCATCGTGATCGAACAGGCGAAGGGCATCGTGGCCGAACGCCGACAGCTCGACATGGAGCGCGCCTTCGCCGCCCTTCGGGGCCACGCCCGGAACCACAACCTCCGCCTGGCCGACGTCGCCAAGGCGGTCGTCGCCGGCACCCTGAGGCCATCCAGCCTCAGCTAGGTGCCGACCGGCTCACCGGATGCGTGACGCCGGCTGGTAGTTGGGGCCGGCGGTCTCGTCGACCCGTGCGAGCAGCAGCTCGCACGGAGGCTCCAGGCGCTCGGCCAGCTCCAGCGTGCGGTCGGCGCCCCACCACCGCCACGGCAGCGTGGTCAGGCGGTCGGTGTCGTCCTCGATCTGCTGGCGCAGGGCGATCCCCTCGGGGAGCACGACGCGGTCGGCGGCCAGGCCGGCCGCGGTGAGCGCGGCCCACCCGGCGTCGATGTCCTCGGGCGTGGTGCCCCGGGACCGGGCCAGCCAGTCGGTCTCGTAGCCGAGCCAGGCGTTGTGCAGGATCGACGCCTCGGCGTGGCCGAGCCCCGCCGCGACCACGAGCGCCCAGTGGGTGTCGCCGCGCCACTCGCGCAGGCAGTTCACCGCGTGCCATCCCGACAGGAGCGGGTCGTCGGGGCGGGGCACGGCCAGGTGGGCGCCGAAGCAGACCCGCCCGACGAGGGGGAGGCGCTCCACGAGCGACCACAGCTCGGGGCCGGCCTCGACGAGGGGTTCGACGATGTCGGGCGCGTGGGTGCGCAGCCCCTCGACCACCGCGTCGTCGCGTGCGGCCCACAGGTCGGCGAACCGGTCGGGGCCGTCGAGCAGGTCGAACACGGCCCGCACACCCACCGGGCTGATCGATCCGAACGCCGCGATCACGGCGTCGGGCCCGGCCCCGGCCAACGGCGCGCACCGCGCTCCGATGTAGCCGAGCGGCCCGGCGAAGCCCTCCGGGAGCCCGAGCTCGGTGTAGCGCCGCACCGCGCCCGGGTCCCAGAAGATCCAGCCCACGGTGGTCTGCACCGAGCGGGCGATGCGTCGGGTGATCTCGGTCCAGCCGGCTTCGGTCGTCACGGCCGCCACGGTAGGGGCTGGGTCAGAGGCCGAAGACCGTGCGGGCGATCAGGAAGTAGACGAGCAGACCGCTGGCGTCGACGAGCGTGGTGATGAACGGCGCGCTGACCGCGGCCGGGTCGCGTCCCAGACGGTCGACCACCACCGGGAGGACCGCGCCGATCATCGTGGCGATGGTGCACACACCGAGCAGGGTGAGCGCCACCACCGTCGCCAGGCGCTGGTCGTAGACGAGCCACACCGGCGCGACCGCCGCCGCCCCGAGGATGCCGCCGAGCACGGCCCCCACCCGCACCTCGCGCCACGCGACCCGACCGATGTCGTCGACGCGCACCTCGTCGACGGCCAGGGCGCGCACGACGGTGGCGGTCGCCTGGGCGCCGGCGTTGCCACCCGCGCCGAGCAGCAGCGGGATGAACAGCGACAGGGCCACCACCTGGGCGAGCTCGGCTTCGAACATCTCGAGGACGTTGACGGTGAGGATGGCGGCGACGGCCGCGGCGAGGAGCCAGGTGGCGCGGCTGCGGACCAGCCGCGACAACGGCGACGCCAGGTACGGCTGGTCGAGCGGCTCGGACCCCGACGCGCGCAGCGCGTCCTCGGTCTGCTCGAGCTCGAGCACCTCCATGGCGTCGTCGATCGTCACCAACCCGAGCAGGCGGTCCTCGTCGTCGACCACCGGCAGGGCCAGCGCCTCGGTGGTGAGGACCAGGCGGGCCGCCACCTCCTGGTCCTGGTCGGGGTGGAGGGTCGCAGCCGGCTCGGCCATGACGTCGTCGACCACCGCGCCGTCGCCCGCGGTCAACAGCGCCCGGAGGTCGACGATGCCGACCAGTCGGTCGTCGTCGACCACCGGCAGGGTGTAGACGGTCTCGACCTCGGGACCGCACTCCCGGACGGTGTCGAGCGCCTCGGCGCGTCCGTCGCGCCGGGACAGCCGGAGCACGTCGGGCGTCATCATCCGGCCCACGCTCTCGGGTGGGTACCGCACGAGCTGGAGGGTCGTCGCTCGCTCGCCCGCCGGGAGCAGGTCGATCAGGTCGCGCTCCCGCTCGGGCTCGACGGTGGCGAGCAGCCGGGCCCGTTCGTCGGGCCGCAGGCCGTGCAGCAGCTCGCCGGCGCGGTCGCGGGGGAGGCGGTCGAGCAACGACGACTGGTGCTCGGGTCGCAGCTCCCGGAACACGCTGGTGGCGCGCTCGGGCGGGAGGCGGCTCAGCTCCTCGACCTGGTCGTGCAGGTCGCGGCGGGCGAGGGACTCGGCCTGGTGGTGGGCGTCGGTCCGGTCGGTCGTGCGGGGAGTGGGCACGAGCGGCCCCTACCCCCGGTGTGGCCGGCTCGACCCCGAGCGTGCCGCGGGGTGTTCGGGCCCCTCGTGCGGTCGGCACCCGCCCCGGAGGTTGCGGATACCCTCCGGCCATGCGGAGCGTCGAGCGGTGACCTCACGGATCGTGGTCTTCGGCGCCACCGGCTACACCGGTCGGCTCGTCACCGCCGCCCTGGTCGAGCGGGGCGCCCGCCCGGTGATCGCCGGCCGGCACCGGTCGGCGCTCGACGACCTCGCGGCCGAGCACGGGGGCCTCGACTCCGCGGTGGCCGACGCCCAGGAACCGGCGTCGGTGCGGGCGCTGGTCGAGGCCGGCGACGTGCTCGTCACCACGGTCGGTCCGTTCACCCTGCGGGGCCACGCCGCGCTCGAGGCGGCGATCGATGCCGGCGCCCACTACGTCGACTCCACCGGTGAGTCCGGGTTCGTCCGCCACGTCGTGCTCGATGCGGGGCCCCGTGCGGAGCGGGCCGGCTCCGCGTTGTTGACCGCGTTCGGCTACGACTTCGTGCCCGGCCACGTCGCGGCCGGCCTGGCCGTCGAGTCGGCCGAGGCGGCGGGCGGCGTGGTGGGCGGTTTGCAGGTCGTCTACTCGGGGTTGGTGGGCGGGATGAGCAGCGGCACCCGCACCACTGGCAGCGTCATGGTCACCGAGTCGACCCACCGCCTCGAGGCCGGGCGTCTCGTCGAGCGTCCCACCGGGCGCGACGTGGCGGTCGTCGACGACGCCGGCCACCGTCGCCAGACCGTCCTCGTGGGTGGCACCGAGCCGGTGCTGGCGTCGCACCAGTGGCCGAGCGTGACCGACGTGTCGGTCTGGCTCGACCTGGGAGCGGTCGTGTGGCTGGCCAAGCTCGGGTCCTACGTGGCGCCCACGGCCATGCGGATCCCCCAGCTGCGGTCATGGGTCCGGCGGGCCAGCGGCGGCACGGGCACCGGTCCCGACGCGGCGGCGCGGGCCCGGTCGTCGTGCTCGGTGCTGGCCATCGCGTCCGACGCCGACGGCAACGAGCTGGCCCGGGCCCGGGTGCGGGGCCCCAACGTCTACGACCTCACCGCCACCACCATGGCCGAGGGCGCGCTGCGGCTGCGCGACGACGGCCCGCCCCGCCCGGGCGCGCTGGGTCCGCTCGAGCTGTTCGCCCCGCTCGACGCCCACGCCGTCGCCGCCCGCCTCGGCCTCGAGCTGGCCTGAAC
>DATHSN010000338.1:0-6705 GCA_035464115.1 Acidimicrobiales bacterium
GGCGAGGCGCTCGCCGTCGGGGGCGAGCGCGAGCGGCACGTGGGCGTGGGTCGGCTCGGCCAGGTCGAGCAGGCGGGCCAGGTGGAGCTGGCGGGGCGTCGACGAGAGCAGGTCGTCGCCGCGGACCACCTCCTCGACGCCCTGGTCGGCGTCGTCGACCACCACGGCGAGGTTGTAGGCGGGGACGCCGTCGTTGCGGCGCAGCACCACGTCGTCGATGCGGCCGGACACCGGGCCGACCAGGCGATCGGTGAACCCCACCGTGGCGTGGTCGGCCCGCAGCCGCAGCGCGGCCGGTCGGTCCGAGCGCTCGCGGGCCGCCAGCTCGCGGGTGGGGAGGTCGCGGCACGTGCCGGGGTAGGCGCCGTCGGGGAGGTCGCCGTGGGGAGCCGAGGCCGCCTCGCGGATCTCGCGCCGGGTGCACCAGCACCGGTAGGTGAGCCCGGCAGCGTCGAGGCGGGCGATGGCGGCCTCGTAGCGGTCGAACCGCTCGGACTGGCGGAGCACCGGTCCGTCCCAGTCCAGCCCCAGGGCGGCCAGGTCGGCGAGCTGGCCGCGCTCGTGCTCGGGTCGCGACTGGACCCGGTCGAGGTCCTCCATCCGGACCAGGAACCTCGACCCGCTCGACCGGGCGAACAGCCACGCCACCAGCGCGGTGCGCAGGTTGCCGAGGTGCAAGGTGCCGGTGGGGCTGGGTGCGAAGCGTCCGACCGCCATCGCCGGCGACGGTACCGGTCGACCCGGGCGGTGCGGTGGCGGTGCCCGGAGCCGAGGGGTCCGCCCGACCCACGGATCCCGATCGGCGTCCCGTCCTCGTCGGGGGCGCCTGTCGCGTGGGATCCTGTGCGGCGATGAGCACCGAGGAGTGGGCCACGAACCCCGTTGGCGGGGTCGACGCCGCGTTCCTCGCCGGTGTGGTCGCGGCCAACCCCGACCCCTACGTGGTCGCCGACGCCGACGGCGTGATCCTGTGGGCGAGCCCGACCGGTGAGCGGATCCGGGGTGGTCCGGTCGACGACGTCATCGGCCTCAACCTGTTCGACCTCGTCGCTCCCGGCTCCCAGCAGGCGGCGCTCGACGGCTTCGCCGAGCTGCTCCACCACTCGAGCGCGCCGCGCGCCGGGTGGGTCGGCCCGCCGATGCTGCTCGACCTGCTCACCGTCGACGGCGACGTGGTCACCTGCGAGGTCCGGGCCGTGCCGGCCGGCGTCGAGGGGTTCACCGGCCTGGTGCTGAGCGTGCACCCGAGCCGGGTGACGCCCCTGCTGCACGACGTCATCTCCGCCATCGCCGGCCACCGAGCCATCGACGAGGTCCTCGCCGGCATCATCGAGCTGCTCGGTGAGGAGATGCCGATGGCGGTCGGTGTGGTGGGGCGGGGCTGGGACGGCGGCGGCTTCGCCTGGGAGCTCGGCAGCGACGAAGCTCCCCGGGTCGACGGCTGGCTCCTCCCGGTGGTGGAGCCCGCCGCCGGGCTGCCGTGGGCGGCGGCGCTGGCCGGCGATCCGCCGCTGGCCGAGAGCTCGCTCGACGCCGTCGCCGCACCGGTGCGGGCGGCCGGCACCGCCGCCGGGTTCGAGGCGTGCTGGGCCTACCCGATCGGCCCGAGCGACGTGCTGGTGGTGTGGCGACGGGTGGCGAGCCCGATGATGGCCCAGCTGCGCCAGGCCACCGACCGCATCGTCGCCCTGGCCCGCCTCGCCATCGAGTCCGACACGTCGCGACGGTCGCTCGAGCGCGCCGCCCGCGTCGATGCGCTCACCGGTCTGCCCAACCGGCTGGTGCTCGGCGAGCACCTCGCCGAGCTCGAGCGGGAGCCGCCGCTCGGACGGCTCGGGGTCATCTACTGCGACCTCGACGACTTCAAGCCGGTGAACGACCGCCTCGGCCACAACGTCGGCGACCAGGTGCTGGCGGCCGCCGCCACCCGCATCGTGTCGCTGGTGCGGGCGAGCGACCTGGTCGTGCGGGTCGGGGGCGACGAGTTCGTGGTGATCACCACCCCCCTCGGCGACCGCGACGAGCCCGACGGCCTCGCCGAGCGGCTGGTCGCCGCGTTCCGCGAGCCGATCCCCGTCGACGGCATCGAGGTGCTGGTCGGGCTCAGCGTGGGGACCTCGGTGGTCGACGGGTCGGCCCTGGGCGGGCTGATCGCCGGCGATCGCCTGGTCGAGCTGGCCGACGCCGCGCTGTTGCAGGCCAAGGCCGGCGGCAAGGGCCGGGTCCACCGGTCGCCCTTCGACGGCGTCGCCCCGGCGGGATAGCTGGCGGTGGCCGACCGGGCGGGTGCCGAGCCCAACCGGCGGGAGCGCCTCGAGCAGGTGCTCGAGCGTGACGGGGCCCGGTGCGTGTGGTGCGCCCTCCCCATCGACTCCGACCTCGTCAGGGCCACCACAGAGCACGTCGTGCCGCGGATCAAGGGCGGGCCGTCGTGGATCGAGAACGAGCTGGCGGCGTGCGCCCGCTGCAACCGCCAGCGGGGCCACACCACCC
Source organism: Acidimicrobiales bacterium (assembly GCA_035464115.1). Taxonomy (GTDB): domain Bacteria; phylum Actinomycetota; class Acidimicrobiia; order Acidimicrobiales; family SKKL01; genus DATHSN01. The sequence continues at coordinate 2,494 of DATHSN010000338.1, forward strand.
CCGCCGACTGGCTCGACGAGTGCGAGCGCCGCGGGTGGGAGCCCGACCGGGCGGCGGTGGTGGGCGCGCTCGAGGCGCTCGCCGCCGCCATCGCCGAGCGGGGCGGCCAGCGCCGCGCCCGCCCCTACATCGCCGCCCAGCTCCGCCGCCTGCGCCCCTGAGCGCGGGCCGCCGCCGGCCAGGGCGGCGAACCGTCGCGCGGCCTGCGCGCCTGGCGCGCATCGCGTGCCACGGTTCGCCGGCCCCGGTCGGCTCGGCCGAACCGTCGCGCGTCCTGCGCGCCTGGCGCGCCCACGGCGCGACGGTTCGAGCGCGGGTCAGCCGAACCAGGTGACGGTGACGATCCCGACGGCCACCAGCGCGCTCGCCGCGTACTCGATCGGGCGGTGGCGCTCACCCCACCGCAACGAGATGGCGAACGCGAGCAGCAGCTCGACCTGTCCGAGGGTGCGGACCTTGGCGGCGTTGGTGAGGGTGACCGCCAGCGCCCACCCGGCCGAGCCGGCGGCGCTGAGCACGCCCACCACGAGCGCGCGCCGCCACACCCGCCCGATCGCGACCAGGCCAGGCCGATCCGTCACCAGCAGCTGGACGCCGTTCACGAGGGTCTGCACGGCGAGCATGGCGGTCAGGGTGACCACGGCCCGCGGCCAGGCGGGGCCGTCGCCGAGCGTGCCCGACGCGGCCCGGATCCCGACCGCAGCCAGGGCGAAGCCCGCACCGGCCGCCGCGCCCGCCCAGGCCGCGGGATCGCCGACCCGGCGCGCCACGGTCCCGGCCTGGCCCGGCGCGGCCAGCACGACCACGCCGACGAGCACCACCACGGCCCCGACGACGCCCGCCGGGGTGAGGGGCTCGCCCAGCACGACGGCCGACACGACGACGACCTGCAGCACCTCGGACTTGGCGAACACGGTGCCGATGGCGAAGTCGCGCAGGCGGAAGGCGTGGAGCAGGGCCAGGGTGCCCCCGATCTGGGCCAGGCCGGCGGCGGTGATGATCGGCCAGAACCGCAGCGGTGGGACGGGGACACCGTCGGCCGCCACCGCGGTGGCCACCAGCGCGGTGGCGGCCACGGGGAAGGCGAACAGGTACCGGACGTAGCCGGCGGCGTTCAGGTCGAGCGCGTCGCGCAGCAGGTGCTGGCGCGAGGTCCGCAGGATCTGGAACGTGGCCGCCGCCACGGTCACCGGCACCCACCACATCAGGTTCTCGTATAGTGAGACGCAAGTCCTGGCATGTGGAACCCTAGCGCGGTGAGGACGCCGCCGGTGGCCGCCGGTCCCGACGCCCGCGGCGACGCGCCGGAACCCGGTCGGTCGCGGCAGCGCGGCCACCTAGCCTGAGCGGCGTGCCCGGACGCTTCTACGTGACCACGCCGATCTACTACGTGAACGACGCGCCCCACATCGGGCACGCCTACACGACGGTGATCGCCGACGCCCTCGCCCGCTGGCACCGCTTGTGCGGCGACGAGGTGGTGTTCCTCACCGGCACCGACGAGCACGGGCTGAAGGTCCAGCGCGCCGCCGAGGCCAACGGCGTGTCGGCCCAGGAGTGGGCCGACCGCACCAGCGCCCGCTTCGTCGAGGCGTGGCAGCAGCTGAACATCTCCAACGACGACTTCATCCGCACCACCGAGCCCCGCCACCACACCGCGGTGCAGGCCCTGCTCCAGGCCGCCTACGACAACGGCTACATCACCAAGGGCACCTACGAGGGCCTCTACTGCGTGGCGTGCGAGGCCTACTACAACGAGTCCGACCTGGTCGACGGCAACTGCCCGATCCACGATCGCCCGGTCGAGCTGCTCCACGAGGACAACTACTTCTTCCGGCTCTCGGCGTTCGCCGACCGCCTCGAGGAGTGGCTCACCACCACCGACAACGTCCAGCCCGAGGGCAAGCGCAACGAGGCGCTGGGGCTCGTGCGCCAGGGGCTCGACGACGTGTCGATCACCCGCACCTCGATCGACTGGGGCGTCCCCGTCCCGTGGGACCCCGACCACGTCTTCTACGTCTGGTACGACGCGCTCATCAACTACGCCACCGCGGTCGGCTACGGCACCGACCCCGAGCGCTTCGCCGAGTGGTGGCCCCACACCCACCACCTGCTGGCCAAGGACATCCTGCGGTTCCACTGCGTCTACTGGCCGGCGATGCTGATGGCCGCGGGCGTCGAGCCGCTGCCCCACCTGTTCGTGCACGGCTACCTGCTGGTGGGCGGCGAGAAGATGTCGAAGACCCGCCTCAACCAGATCGCCCCCGCCGACCTGGTGGCCGACTTCGGGGTCGACGGCGTGCGCTACCACTTCTTGCGCGACACCCCGTTCGGTCCCGACGGCGACTTCTCCCACGAGGGCATGGTCGCCCGCTACAACGCCGATCTGGCCAACAACCTGGGGAACCTGCTGTCGCGGGTCGCCACCGTGGTGGCCAAGAAGTGCGACGGGGTCGGGCCCGCGCCCCGGCCCGACAGCCCGCTCGCGCCCGTCGTCGCCGAGGCCTTCGCCGACGCGGCGGCGGCGTGGGAGGGCGTGCACCCGTCGGTCGCGCTCGACGCCACCTGGCGCATCGCCCGCGAGACCAACGCGTTCCTCGAGGCCAACGAACCGTGGAAGGCCGAGCCCGGCCCCGACCTCGACGCCGTCCTCGGCGACGCGCTCGAGGCGTTGCGGGTGCTGGCGATCCTGGCCAGCCCGGCGCTGCCCGCCACCTGCGCCGAGCTGTGGCGTCGCATCGGGCTCGACGGGGCGCCCACCGACCAGCGCCTCCCCGACGCGGCCGCGTGGGGCGGCTACCCCGGTGGGCTCGCGGTCGAGAAGGGCGGGGCGCTGTTCCCCCGCATCCAGTCGTGAGGACAGTCGTGAGGTCGACCCGGTGACGGCGTTGCGCTGGATCGACCAGCACGCCCACCTGCCCGACGACGCCGTCGCCGAGGTCCTGACCGCGGCTCGCGAGGCGGGCGTCGAGCGGATCATCGACGTCGGCACCGACGTGGCGTCGTCGACGGCGGCCATCGCCCGGGCCCGGATCCACGACGGCGTGTTCGCCACCGCCGGGGTGCACCCCCACGACGCGGCCGGCGGCATCGAGGGGCTCGAGGCCCTGCTGCGCGAACCCGAGGTGGTGGGCGTGGGGGAGTGCGGCCTCGACTACCACTACGACCACTCGCCCCGCGACGCCCAGCGCGAGGTGTTCGCCGCCCAGATCGCGCTGGCCCACGAGCACCGCCAGGCGCTGGTGATCCACACCCGCGAGGCGTGGGACGACACGTTCGCCATCCTCGCCGCCGAGGGCGTCCCCGAGCGCACCGTGTTCCACTGCTTCACCGGCGGACCCGACGAGGCCCGCCGGTGCCTCGACCTCGGCGCGCTGCTCTCGTTCAGCGGCATCGTCACCTTCCCGAGCGCGGCCGACCTGCGCGCCGCGGTGGCGCTGTGCCCGCTCGACCGCCTCGTCGTCGAGACCGACTCGCCCTACCTGGCCCCGGTGCCGTTCCGCGGTCGCCGCAACCAGCCCGCCCACGTGGCCGTCGTCGGCGCGGCGGTGGCCGAGGTGAAGGGCGTCGGCGTCGACGAGGTGGCGGCGGCCACCTGGCGCAACGCCAGCCAGCTGTACCGGCTCGACCCGTCCGACCTCGCCTGAGCGCGCTACCCGCGCGTGCGGCCCCGATCACGCAGCGTGGCGGATGGCGGTCGGACAGGTTGCGTTCTCGTGACGGGATCCGTAACGTGCCGGCGCGGGCGGTTGGCCGGTCCTCCGGTCTCTGCTCGACGACGCCCCAACAGGAAGACGGAGTCCTGGACGACGAGCAGCGGACCCTCGGGTCCGAGTCGGGTCACACCGACCGAGCACAGGCCGACGAGCCCGATGAGCACCGCGGCGATGCGCGCCGCGCCACCCGTCGAGCCCTGCGCCGTGCCGAGCGCCGCCGTCTCGCCGTTGCCGTCGTCGCCACCGTCGCCGCCGCCCCGTTGCTCCTGCTCGAGGTGGCCCCCGGCGCCGATGCGTCCACCGAGGCGGCGCTGGCCGTCATCGTCGAGGCCACGCCGGTCGACGTCACCCTCCCCGGCCTCGACGATCTCCTCGAGCTGCCCGAGGTCGCGGTGGAGGTCGACGCGCCGAAGTCGCTGTCGGCCCCCTCCGCCGACGCCACCCCCCGCATCGTCGACACGTTCAGCGGTGGCGACGCCCTGCGCGCCGAGGCCGA
>DATHSN010000339.1:0-5448 GCA_035464115.1 Acidimicrobiales bacterium
GTCCCCCGCGGGGAGGGTCGGACGGGGCGGGCGTCAGGGCGGCCACCAGGCCGACGATCGGTGCTGCGCCCATGGCGAGGAGCGGGCCGGCCGCGCCAGTGAGCGTCGCCCCGGTGGTGCTGACGTCGTCGACGACGACGACCGGGCCGGTGTGGCGGCCGCGGGGGCGGAACGACGCCGGGGCGGCGCGCTCGTGGCGCGACCGGCCGGTCTGGGCCGGGCCGTCGAGGCGGGCGAGGAGGGGGCGGGCCGGTCGGCCGACCCGTCGGGCCACGGCGCGGGCGAGCAGCTCGGCCTGGTCGAACCCGCGCGCCCGGGCTCGTCGTCGGGTGGTCGGCGCCCACGTGACGACCAGCCCGGCGGGGACCACCTCGAGCCGGGCGACCATGGCGTCGGCCAGCCACCCGACGGCGGCCCGGGCGTCGCGGTACTTGAGGCGCGCCACCAGCTCGCGACCGGCGCCGTCGTAGACCAGCGCGGCGTGCAGCGCGACGAGACCGGGGGGCGGGTCGGCCACCGTCGGGGCCGGGACCATGGTGGCGATGCAGCTCGGGCACGGCGCGCCGTCTGGTCGCCCGCACACCGGACACCGGTCCCGACCTCTCATCCGCCGACCGTACGCAGGAGGTCCGACAGTTCCCGCCCCGTCGCGCTCGCCGGCCCCCGAACCGTCGCGCATCGTGCGCGCCAGGCGCGCAGATCGTGCCACGGTTCGCCGATCGGGCCCACCGTGACCGATCGCACGCGGGAGGCGGGGTCGGGGCGCCGGTAGCCTCCCGGGGTGCCCGTGCCCACCACCACGTCGTTCGTCGTGCCCCGGGCCGAGCTCGCGGTGCGGCTGCCGCGGCTCCTGGTCGGCCTGGTGCTGTGCGGGGTGGCCATCGCCCTGATGGTCAACGCCAACCTGGGCCTCGGCCCGTGGGACGTGCTCCACCAGGGCATCTCCACACGCACCGGCATCCCCATCGGCACCGTCGGCATCCTCGTCGGCGGGGTGGTCCTGCTGGCCTGGCTCCCCATCCGCGAGCGCCCCGGCATCGGCACCATCGCCAACGTCATCCTCATCGGGCTCACCATCGACGTGGTGCGGCTCTGGCTCCCCGAGCCCGACGGCACCGCGGCTCGCTGGGCCTTCCTGCTCGTCGGGGTGTTCCTGTTCGGCCCCGGCTCGGGCCTCTACATCGGCGCCGGGCTCGGCGCCGGCCCTCGCGACGGGCTCATGACCGGCATCGCCCGACGGGGCCCGTCGGTGCGCCTCGTCCGCACGCTGCTCGAGCTCACCGCGCTCGGGGTCGGCCTGGCCCTCGGGGGCACGGTGGGCGTCGGCACGGTGCTGTTCGCGCTCACCATCGGCCCCAACGTGCAGTGGTTCCTCGAGCGCGTTGCGGTCGACCTGCCCGCCCGCTGATCGACCTCAGCCGGCGTCGGGTCGCATCCCGAGCGACTCCTCGATGAGGTTGCTCATCGGGCGGGGATTGCGCCGGGCCGCGATGTCGGCGTGGCGCTCGGCGACGTGGCCGGTGAACACCTCGTCGGTGAACACGTAGAGCCGGCGGGCGCGCACCGCGTCGACGATGAGCCCGGCGACCTCGTCGGGGGACTTCTGGGCGGCGAAGAAGTCGCGGGCCATGGCCCGGAACGCCTCGCGCTCCTCGTCGTCGACGTCGAGGGTGCGGGCCAGCGCCTCGGGACGGTTGCGGTCGGACTCCATGATCCGGGTGTTGACGAACCCCGGGCACAGCACCGAGATGCCGACGGTGGAGCCCTCGGCGAGCAGCTCCTGGTAGACGGTCTCGGACAAGGTGACCACCGAGTGCTTGGTGACGTTGTAGGGCGCCATGCCGGGGAAGCTCGTGTGGCCGGCGATCGACGCGGTGTTCACGATGTGGCCGTCGCCGTGCTCCATGAGGTGCGCCTGGAACACCCGGTGGCCGTGGATGACACCCCACAGGTTCACGCCGAGGGTCCACGTCCAATCGGCGGTGGTGAGCTGGTGGACCGGGCCCCCGCCGCCGGACACGCCGGCGTTGTTGAACACCAGGTGCACCCGGTCGAAGCGGTCGAGGGCGGCGGCGCCGAGGGCGTCCATGGAGGCCGCGTCGGACACGTCGGTGACCACCCCGATGGCGCTGGCACCCGCGGCGGTGAGACCGTCGACGGCCTCCTGCAACGGGCCCGACTCGATGTCGGCGAGCACCAGGTGCATCCCCTCGGCGGCCAGGCGGCGGGCCGTGGCGAGGCCGATGCCGCTGGCCCCGCCGGTGATGACCGCCACGCGGTCGCGCAGGTGGTCCATCAGGCGTCCTCCTCGGGACGGGTGGGCTCGGGACGGGTGGGCTCGGGACGGGTGGGCTCGGGACGGGCCGCGGCGGGCGGGACCCGCAGCTCGGGGTTGCGACCCCCCAGCAGGGCGTCGGCCCGCTCGGCCAGCACGCCCATGGCCTCGGGGTGGGTGAGGATCCACAGACGGCGGTCGCGGATGGCGTCGACGACGGCGGCGGCGATGTCGGCGGGATCCTTGCCCGACCGGATGGCGTCGGCGATGGGCGACGGCTGCTCGTCGCCGTCGGGACGCCAGGTGGCCGCCACGTGGCCGGGACGGTTGCGCCCCGACTCGTGGATGCGGGTGGAGACCCACGCCGGGCACAGCACCGACACGCCGACGCCGGGGGCCAGCAGCGCGAGCTCGTGGTAGAGCGTCTCGCTCATGCCGACCACCGCCCACTTGCTCGCCGCGTAGGCACCGAGGAACGGCGCGGCGCTCAGGCCGGCCATCGAGGCGGTGTTGACGACGTGGCCGGTGCCGCGCTCGACCATGGCGGGGAGGAAGGCGTGGAGGCCGTGGATGACGCCCCACAGGTTGACGTCGAGCACCCACCGCCAGTCGTCGAGGGTGAGGGCCCACGTGGGGCCGCCGCCGGCGACGCCTGCGTTGTTGCACAACACGTCGGCGGGGCCGAAGCGCTCGTGCACGGCGTCGGCGAACGCGATCACGGCGTCGGCGTCGGCCACGTCGACGACCATGTCGAGCACCTCGGTGCCCGCAGCGCGCAGGGCGTCGGCCACCTCGACCAGCGGCGCGGCCTCGACGTCGGCCAGCGCCAGGCGCATCCCCTCCGCGGCGAACCGCTCGGCCATGGCCCGGCCGATCCCGCTGGCCGCGCCGGTGACGACCGCGACCCCTCCTGTGAGCTGCTCCACGACTCCCCCTCCGGCCGATCCCCACGCCGGCCCGGGAGCGGAGCCTAGGCCGTCGCACGGTCCGGTCAGCGACGAGCGGCGACCACCCGCGCCACCGCCCAGACCGCCACGCCCACGGCCGCGCCGAGGCCCAGCCCGATGGCGTTGGCCAGCATGTCGCGCCACTGGGCGGCGCGCTGTTCGGTGAAGGCCTCCTGGGCCAGCTCGACGGCGCCGCTGGCCACGAGCGCGACGACGAGTCCCACCACCAGCGACCGCCAGGACCACGACGCCAGCACCACCACGAGCCCGGCCAGACCCCACACCCCGATGTGCACCGCGAAGGCCGCGTCGGGGAGGCCGGCGGCGCGGGCCACGTCACCGGGGCGGGCGTCGACCCGCTCCAGCCGGTCGGACAGCCGGCGGAGCAGCCCCGGCGCCCGGTCCGAGAGCATCAGCACGACGGTCGGCACCGCCAGCACCGCCGCCACACCGGCCACCCACGGCCGCCACCCCCCGCCCGGGCGGCCACCGGGGCCGACGGGCGGGGGGCGACGGTGGGGCATCTCAGTACTTGTACTGGTCGGGCTTGTAGGGCCCGTCGACCGGGATCCCGAGGTAGACGGCCTGGTCCTCGGTGAGGGTGGTGAGCTTCACGCCGAGGGCGTCGAGGTGCAGCCGGGCCACCTTCTCGTCGAGGTGGCGGGGCAGCACGTAGACCTTGCGCTCGTAGATCTCCTGGTGGGCGAACAGCTCGATCTGGGCGATCACCTGGTTCGTGAAGCTGTTGGACATCACGAAGCTCGGGTGGCCCGTGGCGCAGCCCAGGTTCAGCAGGCGGCCCTCGGCGAGCACGATGACCGAGTGGCCGTCGGGGAAGACGTACTCGTCGACCTGGGGCTTGATGTTCTGGCGCACCACGTCGCTCATGCGGTTGAGCCCGGCCATGTCGATCTCGTTGTCGAAGTGGCCGATGTTGCCGACGATGGCCTGGTGCTTCATCCGGCCCATGTGCTCGGCCGTGATGATGTTCTTGTTGCCGGTGGCCGAGATGAAGATGTCGGCGGTGTCGACGACGTCTTCGAGGGTGGTGACCTGGTAGCCCTCCATGGCGGCCTGCAGGGCGCAGATCGGGTCGATCTCGGTGACGATGACCCGGGCGCCCTGGCCCCGCAGCGACTGGGCGCAGCCCTTGCCGACGTCGCCGTAGCCCATGACCACGGCGACCTTGCCGCCGATCATGACGTCGGTGGCGCGGTTGAGGCCGTCGATGAGCGAGTGGCGACAGCCGTAGAGGTTGTCGAACTTCGACTTGGTGACCGAGTCGTTGACGTTGAACGCCGGGAACAGCAGCGAGCCGGCCTCCTGCATCTGGTAGAGCCGGTGCACGCCGGTGGTGGTCTCCTCGGTGACGCCACGGATGGCCTCGGCGGTGCGGTGCCACAGCTGGCCGTCCTCGGCGAGGGTGCGGTTCAGCAGCCGCAGCACCACCTCGAACTCCTCGGAGTCGGCGGTGGACGGGTCGGGCACCGCGCCGAGGCGCTCGAACTCGACGCCCTTGTGCACGAGCAGGGTGGCGTCGCCGCCATCGTCGAGGATCATGTTGGGGCCGGCGCCGTCGGGCCAGCGCAGGATCTGCTCGGTGCACCACCAGTACTCGTCGAGCGTCTCGCCCTTCCAGGCGAACACCGGGACGCCCTCGGGCGCGTCGGCGGTGCCGTTGGGGCCGACCACCACCGCGGCGGCGGCGTGGTCCTGGGTGGAGAAGATGTTGCAGCTGGCCCAGCGGACCTCGGCGCCGAGCACCACGAGGGTCTCGATGAGCACCGCCGTCTGGATGGTCATGTGCAGCGAGCCGGCGATGCGGGCCCCGGCGAGGGGCTGCGTGTCGTAGTACTCGGCGCGCATGGCCATGAGGCCGGGCATCTCGTGCTCGGCGAGCTGGATCTCCTTGCGGCCGAAGCCGGCGAGGCCGAGGTCGGCGACCTTGTAGTCGAGGGCGCCGTGGCGGTCGGCGACGAGCGGCGCGGTGTCGGGGGTGGTGGTCATGTGCAGCTCCACGGGTCGAGGTCGGGCCGGCGCGGGCGCGCCGGCGAAGACGTCTCCGGTGTGGGCTGGGGTCCACTGACCCACATCGCGCAGCCCGGCCCCAGAGGCCGAGCGTCGAGCCTAGCCCCGCCGACTCGTTCCGAGGCCGAGCCGGGCAGCCAGCCGGGCGGTGTCGGGCTCGGGGGCCACGCCGATCTCGGCGAGCATGGCCAGGAGCCG
>DATHSN010000340.1:0-2002 GCA_035464115.1 Acidimicrobiales bacterium
GCCCTGGTTCGTGGCGAGCGCCTTGCCGAACGGCCGGCGCTGCTTGGCGTACTCGATCGACCGGTCGATGCAGTACTGCGCGGCGCCCAGGCTCGAGGCCGCCTGGCGGATCCGGTTCTCGTTGAAGAAGTGCTGCACCACGCCGAGCCCGCGGCCCTCGCCCCCGAAGATGGCCGAGTCCGGCACCCGGACGTCGGTGAGGCGGATGTGGGCGTGGTCGGTCGGCATGTTGAACGTCCACAGGAACTCGAGCACCTCGAAGCCGGGCGAGTCGGTGGGCACGAGGAAGGCCGTGATGCCGTGGCCGTCGCCGGCCGATCCGCTGGTGCGGGCGAAGATCAGGTCGAAGGTGGCGGCGTGGATGCCGGTGTTCCAGGTCTTCTCGCCGTTGATCACCCACTCGTCGCCGTCGCGCACCGCGATGGTCTCCATGTGGGTGGCGTCGGAGCCGTGGTCGGGCTCGGTGATCCCGAACGCGAAGCCCCGGCGGCCCTCGGCGAGGGCGTCGACCCACTCGGCCTTCTGGGCGTCGGTGCCGTACTCGAGCATGAGCAGGAGCCCCACGTTGTTGCCCACGATGGCGTGCTCGTTCTGCAGGTCGCAGTGCAGACCGAGGCCCTTGCGGGCCAGGTGCTCGCGGATGACCGCCATGCCGAGGTTGGTGCCCTCGCGGCCGCCGTACTCCTTCGGGAACGGGTAGCGGTAGTGGCCGGCGGCGTCGGCGCGCCGGCGCGACTCTCGCAGCAGCGCCTCCCACTCGGGGTTGGGCAGCCCGCCCCGCTCCCAGTCGGTGCGCGCGTCCTCGCGCCGGTGGTCGAAGAACCGGACGTTGTCGTCGGCCTCCTCCAGCGGTCGGATCTCGCGCTCGATGAACTCGTCGAGCTCGGCGAGGTACGCCACGAGGTCAGCCGGCAGATCGAAGTCCATGTCCCCCACCTCTCGTCACGATCGGCGCCACCCTAGGTCCGGCTCCTCGTCGCAGCGCCACCTCGCGAGTGGCTCGGTTCGCCAGGCGGTGGATCGACACGTGGCGCACCGGGTAGCGACCCGGCCGAGCCGACGATGCGAGCACCGAGGAGCACCGATGAGCACCACCGCCGCCGAGCTGCGACGGCACCTGGCCACCGCCGAGTTCCCGCTGGCCAGGGACGAGGTGGTGCGTGCCGCGGTGCGGTCCGGCGCGGACGACGTCGTCATCGCCGTGCTGCGGGCCCTGCCACCGGTGGAGTACGCGAGCTTCGACGAGGTGCTCGCCTCGGCGGAGCTGCACGCCTGACGAGCACCCGCAGGATTCCCCCCGGCGCGCGGTTGGCCGGCCGGCGGCGGGGGGTAGATCCGGTCCACGACGAGCGCAGGAGACACGAGCGATGCACCCACGCCACCAGGACCGGATCCAGCCGCTCCACGACCGCGTCCAGCTCTCGTCGACCGAGCGCCACGTGATCGCCGCCATGGAAGCCGACCTCGCTCGCACCGCGCCGGCCGCGCCGCCGACGGTCGCCCGCTCGTCGGGGTGGCGCGACGCGGGCCCGCCGTGGTGGCTGCGGGCGACGCTCACCGCCCTCGCGGGCGTGCTCACCGCGTTGACCGTCACCGTGTCGCCCCTGTTCGGCATCGGGGCGGCGATCCCGCTCGGCGTCCTCGCGGTGTCGGCGACCGGCCACTGGGAGGGCCGCGACGACCGCCCGCTGCGCCACCGGATCACCTGGTGGCGACGCGTCAGCTGACCGCATCCGACTCCGCCAGATGAGCCTGATGGTTGCTGGTGTTTCGCGGGCTGTGGGGCGGGTTCGTTGTCACACCCCCTTCGTCGTCTTGGAGCATGTGTTCGACCGATGCGGAGCGGGTGCTCGCAGACCTGGCGGCGGCGGTGGTGGCGTACCAGAACCTCGATCTCGAGGTCCTGGACGCCCCGGAGGTGCTGGCGGTGGTGCGCAGGGCCGAGGTGGTGCGCCGCCAGATGGACCACGGCACCGACCGCCTCGCCGGCCACGTCGACCGC
>DATHSN010000341.1:0-2548 GCA_035464115.1 Acidimicrobiales bacterium
GTCGCCGCCGATGCGCCTCCGTCTCCGTCTCGTCCTCGCCACGATCGCCCTGGTCGTGGCGACGGCCGGCTGCCAGATCGATGTGAGCGTCGACGTGGCCGTCGACGACACCGGCGGCGGCGAGGTGTCCGTGTCGGTGCGCCTCGACGCCGACGCCGTCGATCGCCTCGGTGGCGTCGAGCAGATCCGCACCGACGACGTGAGCGCCGCCGGCTGGGTCGTCGACGCCCCCGTCGTCGTCGACGACGGGTCGGCGACCTTCCTCGCGCGGCGCAGCTTCGCCCGCCCCGAGGAGCTGCCCGAGGTGCTCGCCGAGATCTCCGGACCCGAGGGGCCCTACGCCGACCTGGCGCTCGCGCTCGAGCGGCCGTTCGCGCGGACCCGGTACCGCCTCGAGGGCGTCCTCGACGGCTCGGTCGGCGTCGACGCCTTCGCCGACCCCGAGGTGGCGGCGGCGCTCGGCGGGCTGCCGTTCGGTCAGGACCTCGCCGCCCTCGAGGCCGAGCTGGGCGGGCCGGTGGGGGAGCGGGTCGTGCTCCGGCTGGGGATCGTGCTGCCCGGCGGGGCCGACGGCTCGACGCTCGCCCCCGATGGCGGCGTCGCCGACGTCCCGACCGGGGCACGGGGCGCCGCGGTCTGGACCACCGACCTCGGGGCCGACGCCCCGGTGGTGGTGCTGGCCACCTCCGAGGAGCTGCGTCCGGCGCCGCTCGCGTGGGTGGTGGGAGCGGCGGCGTTGGCGGTGCTGGCGGTGCTGGTGCTGCTGGCCGGGCTGATCAACGCGTGGCGCCGACGGCGGCGCCGCCGTCGGGCGGCGCGCCCCGCCGCCGACCCCGTCACCCCGGCGCCCCGACCGGCCGCTCGTCCGCCGGACGCGGTGGCCACCCGCCCGGCGCCGGTGCCGGCCACCGACGACGAGCCGGCCCCGCGACCCACGCTGGAGCTGGTCGTGCTGGGGTCGCCCGGGGTGGTGTTCGGGGTGGTCGACGAGGTCACCGAGCTGCTGGTGCCCTTCGCCCGGGCCCGGGGGAGCGACCTGCCCGTCGCCGCCATCGCCGAGCTGCACGCCGCGACGTGCCTGGGCCGGCTCGACACCGCCGAGCTGTGGGCCCAGCTGCGCATCGACGGCGACCCGACCCGGCTCGACGAGGAGTACCTCGGTGGCATGTCGCTCGCGCCCGGCGTGCGCGAGTTCGCGGCGCGCGCCCGCTCGCAGGGCTACGCGGTCGGATGCGTCGCCGACGGACCCCTCGCCTGGTCGGAGCACCAGCGCGCCGTGTTCCACCTCGCCGACCTGCTCGACCCGTGGGTCACCACCGCCGAGGTCGGCGCCCGGCCCCCCGCCATCGGGCCGGTCGAGGCGATCCGCCGCACCGCCGGGGTGGGCGCCGGGTCGTGCCTGGTCATCGACGTCGACCTCGCCACCCTCGAGGTGGTGCGCCAGGCCGGCTACGGCACCGCGTGGTGCACCGACACCGGACGGGCGGCCGACGCTCCCGGGCACGCGCTGATCCGCGGCGTCGACGGGCTGCTCGAGGCCTGACGCCCGGGGCGTCCCCGCCACCGGGCCGCCCATCCACCACCCTGCGCCGTGGGCCACCTACCTTCTGCGCCGGAGCGGGTGGGCGAGGAGAACCATGTCCTGGCATCCGTCGCGCGCCCGCTCGGGCCGTGCCCTGCTCCACACCGCGGTCGTGCAGGCCGTCTCGGGCCGCTCCATGCTGGTCCGCCTCGACTCGGGTGACGACCGGCTGCTGCCGCTGCCCGACCCGGCCCCGGCGTCGCTGGTGGGCACCACCGTGCTGGTGCGCGACGGCCACGAGTGGGTGGCCGCCGCCCCGGCGCCCGCGTCCGGCGAGTCGGTGGCGCTGCGCCAGGTCGGCGACGAGGCGGCGGCCCCGCCACCGGTCGTCGCGCCGGTGACCGCCATCGACCTGCGCGACCGCGTGCCTCCTCACCACGACGGTGGCGCTCGTGACCGCTTCGGTCGCCGGGTCGAGTCGCTGCGCCGCCGCCGGGTCGGCGAGGTCGTGCGCACCACCCCGAGCGGCTGGTGACCGTGCGGGTGGCGGTGCCGTCGGGCACCGCCACCCGCCACTCCACCACGGAACCTGCCCTCGCGAGCGTCGATCACCGACGCCTGGGAGAGCACCCCGGGCATCCGACCACGCGGCCGGCCGACCCTCAGCGTCAGACCCCTTGCGTAGGGTCGGGCCATGGCCCGCACCCGCACCACCTTCCGCTGCTCCGAGTGCGGTGGGGGCAGTCCCCGCTGGGCGGGTCGGTGCCCCACCTGCGCGGAGTGGAACACCCTGGTCGAAGAGCCCGACTCGGCCGGGCCCACCCGGGCGCACGCGTCGATCGGCCCGGCCAGCCGGGCCCGACCCATCGCCGAGGTCGACGCCCTCGAGGCCCAGCCGCGCCCCACGGGCGTGCCCGAGCTCGACCGGGTGCTCGGCGGCGGGCTGGTGCCGGGGTCGGTCACCCTCGTCGGGGGCGAGCCCGGTGTGGGCAAGTCCACGCTCCTGCTCCAGGTGCTCGCCTCCAT
>DATHSN010000342.1:0-3386 GCA_035464115.1 Acidimicrobiales bacterium
GGGCCGGCGCGCCGGGCCGGCGGGCCTCGGTGGCCGGGGGCGCGATGGGGCGCGGCACCAGCCGGCGCGACGCGGCGCCGGGACCGGTGTCGCGCCCGGCCGGGCTGCGCATCCGCCGGTTGAGCGCCTGGGGCAGACCCCGGCGCGCCGGCGGCGTCGCCGTGGCGGGCCGGCGCCGGCGCTGCGAGGCGATGAGACGGTCGTAGGCGGGGTCGCCGGTGCTCGGGGTCGCGGTGATCTCGTCGTGGACCGACCAGTACGACGGGTCCGGTGGCCGCACGGCCATCGCGGCGACCGACGGCCGCCCGTCGACGGTGTCGGCCGCCCGTCGGGCGCTCAACGACAGGGTCGTCCGGGCGCCGAAGCGAACCGAGCGACGACCGACGGCTCCGGGTGCGCGCGCGGCGCGCCCCTCGGACGGGGCGCGGCCGAGCGCGAGGCGGACCCCGGGGGTCCGGGCCAGCGGCGCGGCGCCCTCGGCGCCGGGCTCAGACGTCGCGTGCTCGGAAGCCATGGTGCGCGATCTCGAGCTCTTCGATGGCGGGATCGGCCGATCCCGCCGAGAGGTTCGGGCCCGACCAACGCACCGGGAAGGCGTCTTCGAACTCCCAGGCCCGCAGGCGCGTGCCGTCGGGAGCGACCAGCGTGACCGCGGCCGTGGTCCGCTCGACCCGGTTGCCGCCGGCGGCGAATCCCTCGCCGCTGCTGCGCATCACCCAGTCGAGCAGCTCGTGGTTCTCGGTGACCCCGCGCTTGAGCACCAGGTTGGGCCAGGAGATGCGGCCGGGCAGCTTGTGCACGTAGCCGTTCTGGCCGCCCTCCTCGTACTCGTCGGAGGTGTCGACCGTGAGCTCGAGGCCGCTGACCTCGGCGAACTCGCCCACCGGGTGACCGTCGACCTCCACCAGGAAGGTGGCCGAGAACGGGCCGATCTCGTCATAGCGCCTAGGCGGCACTGCGGCTCCTCACGTCGTCCCACGCCCGCTTGTTCAAGTCGGCCACGGCGCGCACCAGGCGGGCCCGATCGGCGTGCTCGAGGTCGAGCAACGACTCGAGGCTCCAGTGCAGGTGGTAGGCGAGGTAGGCGATCTCGTCCCACAGCGCCGACTCGGGGTACTGCTTCATGTGATCCTCCCGGGACGACGGGTCATCCGGTCGTCGGTGACGACCTCACCTCTTCCACCGACCCCCTCGCCCGGGGCGCCCGCGCCTCGGCGGCGGGCGGTGCGTCGTCGGTGGTCGCGGGCGTGTCGTCCCCGGGGGCCGGCGCGTCGGCGCCGGCCCCGGGGTCGACGGAGGCCTGCAGGGCTCGCAGCTCGGCGGGATCACCGAAGTTGATGATCCCGTAGAAGTCCTGCAGGAACGCGAGGTCGGCGGCGAAGAGCCCCTCGATCTCGCGCGGCGTCACCTGCGAGAGCGTGCCGAGCTGGGTGATCACCCGCGACAGGACGATGACCGTGAGGAACGGATCGTTGCTGTCGCTGACGCGGGGGTCGCGCAACGGCTCGATCTCGTCGCGCGCCGTGGCGAGGCGCATCGTGCCGCGCCGGTGCAAGGTGCCCGACGAGTCGATGAACCCCTTGGGCAGGACGAAGTCGAACTCGGTCTGCAGGACCCCCATGCGCGTCACGCCCTCTTCAGGAACTCGTGGGTGATGGTGAGCTCTTCGATCATGATGTCGTCGGTGCCGGCATCGAGATCGGACGCCGACCACTTCGACGGCCACGCGTTCTCGAAGTTCCACCGGTCGAGCTCGACGCCCGCGGGGTCGTAGATGACGATCGAGCCGGTCTTGCGCTCGACGGTGCCGTCGGCGACCTTCTGCAGCCAGTCGAGGATGGTGTTGCTCGCGCTGAACCCCCGCTTGAGCACGATGTCCTCGTAGGTGATGCGCCCGGGGCGCTTCTGGATGACCGGTCGACCGTCGGGGCCGATGGTGTTGGTGGTGACGACCTCGGCGGTGATGGTGAGGCCGCTGCAGCCGGTGAACCGGGCGAGCTCGACCCCGTCGAGCTCGAGGGCGAACTGGGAACCGAGGAACTCGGTGTCGAACAGTGCGGACACGGGATGACTCCTTGATCAGGACGAGGTGGACGGCGACCGAGCGATCAGGACGAGGTGTCCTTGATCTGGCTGATGCGGAAGATGACGAACTCGGCCGGCTTCACCGGCGCGATGCCCACCTCGACGATGAGCTTGCCCTGGTCGATGGACTCGGGCGGGTTGGTCTCCTCGTCGCACTTGACGTAGAAGGCCTGCTCGGCGGTGGCACCGAACAGCGCGCCGTCCTTCCACAGGCCCCGCAGGAACGACCCGACCGTGCGCTTGACGCCCTCCCACAGCTTCTTGTCGTTGGGCTCGAACACGGCGAACTGGGTGCCGTCCATGATGGCCGTCTCGACCATGTTGAACAGGCGCCGCACGTTGATGTAGGTCCAGTCGGTGTCCGACGACAGGGTGCGTGCGCCCCACACGCGGATGCCGCGGGTGCCGAACGGGCGGATGCAGTTGATCCCGATGGGGTTCAACATGCCCTGCTCGGCCTTGGTGATGGGCCGCTCGACGTCGAGCGCGCCGCGCACGATCTCGTTGGCCGGCGCCTTCCACACGCCCCGGGTGTCGTCGACGCGGGCCCAGAGCCCGGCCACGTGGCCCGACGGCGGGACGAGGATCTCGTCGTCGCCGTTGACCGGCTTGGGGTTCGCGACCTTGATCCACGGGTAGTACAGCGTGGCGAACGGCGAGTCGTACATGGCGACGTCGGAGCGCCACTCCTTGATCTCCTGGACGCTCATGCCGGGAGGGGCGTCGAGCACCGCCATGCGGTTGGCCTGGCCCTCGCAGTGGTTGATGAGGGCGAGCTGGACCGACTTCCACATGGCGAGGTCGACGCCACCGTCGGGCGTGCGGGCCGCGTTGACCAGGTCGGGGACGAGCACCATGGTGACGTCGTCGGCGATGACCAGGCCGTTGACGCCGGTGCGCGAGGTCTCCGAGCCGGCGAACGCCGGGGCCTTGACCTCGAGCGGCTCGGGCGGGGCGGCGACCACGGGGAACGTGCCGGCCTTCGGGGTGGCGAGGATGGGGTCGACGTCGTCGTCGAGCTCGATCTTGGTGGCCACCTGGACCCGGCTCGACTCGGCGTTGACGACGGTCTCGACGTTGCGGTCGCCCGGGGCGAGGGTGACGTCCTCGTAGGTCTCGACCACGGCGCCGTCCTCGACGATGCGCAGCGAGAACGTGGGCGGGTCGTCGTCGGACTCGGGCTCGCTGCCCGCGCTCACCACGACCTCGACCTTGCCGACCGGGCCGGTGGTGCTGATCTCGAGCGCCTGGCCGAGCGCACGGTCGGCGGCCGGCAGGGCCAGCTGACCCGGCTCCTCGGA
>DATHSN010000343.1:0-2203 GCA_035464115.1 Acidimicrobiales bacterium
CACCACCACCGCTCCCACCACCACCACGACGCCGCCGACCACGGCCGCACCGGCCGTACCTCCCTCCTCGCCGCCAGCGCCGTCTCCGACGACCACCCCACCCGCCACCGCCGCAGCGCCGACGACCGCCGCACCGGCCACCGCCGCGGCGCCGACGACCACCGCACCGCAGACGACCGAGGCCCCCGCCACCTCCGCCGCCCCGGCGACGACCCGGCCAGCCGACGCGTCCGACGACCCCGCGGCGCTCGCGGTCGGCGACGACGGCGGCGACACCTCCGAGGACTCAGCCGCTCGCACCGCCGACGGCTCGTCGGCCCCGTCGACTGCCACCGCCGCCGGCGTGGTCGTCGTGGCCGCCGTCGCCGGGGCCGCGGCGCTGCGGGCCCGACGCCGCCCGACCGACGGGGTGGACGGCCCGTGAGCTCCCGCCACGACCGGGTCCACGCCGGGGCGTGGTGGGTGTGGGCCCTCGCGCTGGCCGCGGCCGCCACCCGCACCACCAACCCGCTGCTGTTGGCGCTCATCGTCGCGGTGAGCGCCCACGTGGTCGTCACCTGCCGGACCGACGCGCCGTGGGCCCGGTCCTACGGCATGTTCCTGCGCCTGGGCCTGATCGTCATCGCCATCCGGGTGGTGTTCCACGTCCTCCTCGGCGGCGTCACCGGCCCGACGGTGTGGTTCACCCTGCCCGAGGTCCCGCTGCCGGACTGGGCGGCGGGGATCCGCATCGGGGGCCCGGTGTCGGCCGAGGGCACGCTCAACGCGCTCTACGACGGGATGCGGCTGGCCACCATCCTCGCCTGCGTCGGCGCCGCCAACTCCCTCGCCGACCCCCGCCGACTGCTGGCGTCGCTCCCCGGCGCCCTCTACGAGGTGAGCGTGGCGGTGGTCGTCGGGCTCACCACCGCCCCCCAGCTGGTCACCAGCACCCGTCGCATCCGCCGGGCCCAGGCGCTGCGGGGCGACGCCGGTGGCGGATGGCGGCGCATCCGGTCGGTGCTGGTCCCGGTGCTCGAGGACGCCTTCGCCCGCTCGCTCGACCTCGCCGCCACCATGGACGCCCGGGGCTACGGCCGCACCGCCGGCGAGTCACCCGCCACCCGCCGGCTCACCGGGGCGTTGGTCATCGGCGGTCTCGGCATGCTCGCCCTCGGCGCCTACGGGCTCCTCGACCCGACCGCGCCCTCGACGCTGCGCTGGCCGCCGCTGATCGCCGGTGGGATCGCCGCCATCGTCGCCCTGCGCGTCGGCTCCCGACGGGCCGTCCGCAGCCGCTACCGACCCGACCAGTGGGGACGCACCGAGACCGCCATCGCCGTGAGCGGCCTGGCGTCGGTCGTGGGCATGGCCCTCGCCGCCCGCTGGGGTAGCGGTGACCTGGTGCCGCCGTTCGTGCCGCTGGCCGTGCCCGAGCTGCCGGTCCCCGCCGCCATCGGCGTGCTGATCGGCCTCGCGCCCGCCGCGCTGCCCGGCCGGACGCGACCACGCCAGGCCCCCGTCCACACCGACCCCTCCCCGACGACCACCCCCCGGACGACCAACGCCCGAACGACCACCGGGCAGACGGTTCCCGTGCGGGAGCCCGTCGGCACCGGCGACGGCCGAGTCCCGCCGCCCGCGGTCGAGCGGGTCGATCGCTCCCCCGCGCCGCCCGCACCCGTCACCGGGGGGCGGGCGCCGTGATCCGCTTCGACCACGTCACCTTCACCTACGACGGTGCCGAGCACCCGACCCTCGTCGACGTCGACCTCGAGATCGCCGAGGGCGAGCTGTGCCTGGTGGTCGGTCGCACCGGGTCGGGCAAGTCGACCCTCCTGCGGGCCGTGAACGGGCTGGTGCCCCACTTCACCGGCGGGACGCTCACCGGTCGGGTCACCGTCGCCGGGCGCGACACCGCCGAGCACCGCCCTCGCGACCTCGCCGACCTGGTCGGCTTCGTCGTGCAGGATCCCGGTGCCGGGTTCGTCACCGGCACCGTCGAGGACGAGCTCGCCTACTCCATGGAATCGCTCGGCGTCGACGGAACCACGATGCGCCGGCGGGTGGAGGACACCCTCGACCTGCTCGGGTTGGCGCCGCTGCGCGACCGGCCGCTCGACTCGCTGTCGGGCGGGGAGCGCCAGCGCGTGGCGATCGGCGCCGCGCTCGGTGCCCACCCCCCGGTGCTCGTCCTCGACGAGCCGACATCGGCCCTCGACCC
>DATHSN010000344.1:0-7273 GCA_035464115.1 Acidimicrobiales bacterium
TGAGCTACACCGTCGCCTTCCTCGCCGACCCGACGTTCAGGTTCCGCTGACCGCCAGCGCCACGCCGAGCCGGCCGACGAGCTCGTCGCGCTCGGCTCGGCGGGCGGCGTCGGGGGTCTGACCAGCCCTCCGCCGCACCACGTCGTCGGCGAGGAGCGCCAGCGCGACCAGGTGATCGGCGCCCTGCTCGCGGGCGGCGGCGAGCGACGCCTCGACGTCGGCCGCCGCCGCTGCGGGATCGCTCGCCACGAGCGCCAGCGCCCGCAGGCGGAGCAGCGTCGGCACCAGGTGGTCCAGCCCGGCTGAGGCCGGATCAGCGGCGAGCAGCCCGTCGACGGCGGCCACCGCCTCGTCGTCGCGACCTGCGAGCACCAGCGCCTCGGCGAGCGCCACATCGGTCTCGAGCACGTCGTGCGACGCGCCCATGTCGTCCCACGCCGCACGGGACTCCTCGAGCAGCGTCCGCCCGGCCTCCACCTGGCCGGCCCGGACCCGCGCCAGCCCCCGGAGGCGCAGCGCGAACGCCACCCCGGGCAGGTCTCCGGCGGCCCGCCACACCGCCAGGACCTCGCCGAGGAGCTCGTCGGCGTCGGCGTGGCGGCCCTGCTCCACCAACAGCTCGGCCAGGTTGGCGTTGGCGGCGGCGGCCCCGCCGGGATCGCCCATCTCCTCGCGCACCGCACGGGACCGCCGGTACAGATCGGCAGCTTCGTCCCACCGACCCTCGAAGAAGGCGTGGCCGCCGAGGACGTTGGCCGCCACCGCCTCGTTGCGCAGGTCGCCGATCTCGGTGGCGAGCTCGAGGGCGAGGCGGGCCCGGTCGCCGGCCTCGGGGGCGCCGAGCGCCGACCCGGCGTGGGCGAACGCGATCGACGCCTGCGCCAGCGTCGCCCGGTCGTCGGCCGCCTCGGCGCGCCGCATCGCCTCTCGGGCGGCGACGAGCGCATCGGGAAACCGACCCTGGTCGAGGCGCACGACCGCGAGCCACGTGGCCAGGCGGGCCCGGACCACGTCGGCCCCCGCCGGCGAGCCCGCGTCGAGCAGCCGCTGGCTGCGCCGGATCGACCGGACCGCGGTGACGAAGCGGCCCATCCGCTCGTCGACGTAGGCGCTCTTGAGGTCGAGCTCGGCCGAGCGGACCAGGTCGCCGGCCACGAGCCGGCGCGCGGTGGTGAACGCCCGACGGGCCTGGTCGTAGTCGCCGGCGAGGTCGAGCACGTCGCCGAGCGATTCCAGCACCGACACCCGCTCCTCGACCGTCACGGCGTCGAGGTGGCGTGCCGCACCGAGCGCACGCCGGTAGAAGCGGGCGGCGTCGACGTTGGCGTAGACGTCCCTCGCCCGGTCGCCGGCCACGTTCGAGAACCGCCAGCACTCCTCGTGGCGCTGGCCCTCGGCGAAGTGGAACGACAGCATGGAGGCCTCGTCGACGGCGCGCTCGCCCAGGCGGGCGACGACGTCGTCGCCGATGGCCCCGTGGAGCTCGCGGCGCAGCCGGTACGGGAGCCCCTGGTAGGCCACGTCGCGCACGAGCACGTGGCGGAACGCGACCCGGCCCGACGCCTCGACGGCGAGGAACTCCTCGAGCCGTCGGAGCGCCACCCCCACCTGCTGGTCGGCGCCCCCGGGCAGCACCGTGCGGGCGTACCGCTGCTCGAAGACCGTGCCGAGCACGGCCACCCGGCGCAGCACGTTGCGGTCGGCGGTCGACAGGCGGTCGATGCGGGCGGTGATGAGGCCCTCGACGCTGTCGGGCAACGAGTCGAGGTCGGCCCCGGCGCGGACAGCGCTGAGCAGCTCCATGAGGAACAGCGGGTTGCCGTCGCAGCGGTCGACGAGGGTGCTGACCACGTGCCCCGGCAGCGGATCGTCCTCGGTCGCCAGCACCACCAGCTGGCGCAGCGCCGACGGCCCGAGCGGTGCGAGGTGCAGGCGCGCGTCGGCCGCGACGAGCGGCTCGTCGTCGGCGCGGCCCCGATGGGCGACCAACAGCACCCAGGGCGCCGACGGGGCGGCCGCGGCCAGCGCCACCAGCAGGTCGCGGGAGGCGTCGTAGATCCAGTTGGCGTCCTCGAGTCCCAGCACGGTCGGCTCGGTGACGACGGCCCGCAACAGCGCCACCACGGCCTGCTCGAGGCGGGGCTTGCGGTACTCGTCGTCGAGCCGGAGCAGCTCGGGCGACGGGTCGACGGTCAGCCCGGCCGCCGTGCCGATGAGGGCGAGCCACGGCTCGAGCTCGGGCGCCGCCCCCTGCACGAGGGTCCGCAACCGCTCGACCATGGCCGCCTCGCTGCCGTCACCATCGACAAGAAGGCCGAGAGCGCGCCGGAGCAGCTCGTGGAAGGGGTAGTAGGGCGTGGACGACTGGTAGAGCCGGCACCCGACCGAGCGCACCGGCACCTCGACCTGCTCCTCGAGCTGGCGGAGCAGCCGGGACTTGCCCGCGCCGGGCTCCGCGGTCAGCTCGACGACCCGCCCGCGGCCCGATGCGGCCGACGCGACTGCGTCGAGCAGGGCCGCCAGCTCCTCGTCGCGCCCGACGAAGGGGAGGTCGGCCGACGCCACCTCGGCGCGGGCCCCGCGCACGGGCCCGACCGCCAGGGCGTGCACCGGCAGCCGCTTCCCCTTCGCCGCGAAGGGCGGCACCGGCGTGGTGGCGAACAGGGTGCGGGAGCGCTCGAGGACCGGTGGTGTGGCCCACAGCTCGCCCACCGCGCTCTTGGCCATGACCCGCGCGGCCAGGTTCACGGTGTCGCCCATGGTCGTGTAGACCCGCCGGTGCCCGATCCCGACCTGGCCGGTGAACACCGGGCCGGTGTTCACGCCGACCTTGAGGGCGAGCCCCACGTCGAGCTCCACCACCTCGCGCATGGCGAGCAGCATGTGCTCCTCGTCGTGACCGGTGCTGATCGGCGCCCCGACGCTGAGGTAGAGCTTGCCGCCGTCGACGCCGATGTCGGCCGACTGGAGGCAGATGGCGCGGTCGTCGATGGCCGCCTGCACCCCGCACATGAGCGCGTCGAGGCGCTCGGCCGCCTCGTCCGGACCGTGAGCGGCGATCACCTGATCGAGACCGAGGAACTGGATGAAGGCCACGGTCGCCGTGCGGTGCTCGGAGTGGACCTCGCCCGACTCGATGGCGCGCAGCAGGTTGACCGGGACGAAGCCGGTGAGGTCGGCGTCGACGTCGAGGAAGTCGACCCCGGTCTGCCGGGCGACGTCGATCGTGCCGCGCAGCAGGCGCCCCGGTGGGTGCAGCCCACCCACGTTGCGGCGAGGCAGGGCGGCCGCGGTGGCGTCACCGAGGAGGATGCGCCCCTTGTCGGCCGCCGACTCGAGCTGGACGAGCGCCGACGCCGTGGGACCCCCGACGACGAGCTGGCGGTGCGATGCGCCGACGAGGAACAGGTCGAAGTCGCCGCTCTGCACCCCCACCGTCATGCTCAGGGTGACCCGACCGGCCGGGGTCTCGACGTGGCGGCGCTCGCGGAGCGCCCGGCGCATGTCGAGGGCGGCGGCGGCGCCCCGCAGCGCGTGCTGATCGCCCCGGAAGAACAGCAGCAGGGCGTCGCCACCGAACTGCAGGAGCGTGGCGTCGTGGGCGTAGGCCTCGTCGAGCAGCACGCTGAAGGTCGACTCGATGACCGCGGTGATCTCCTCGGGGCCCACCCGACCGAGCCGGGAGAGCCGCTCGGACAGCTTGGTGAACCCCGAGACGTCGGCGAACACCATGGTCCCCTCGATCGAGCGGTGCCGTGACCGGGGCGAGGGGTCGTCGGCGATCCACTCGCGCACGAGCCGGGGCACGTAGCGACCGGAGATCGCGCCGAGGGAGGCGGCAGGGCCCATGGAGGCCGTCACTCTACGGCCGACCGAGGACGGGCGACGCGGTCGGCGCCGGGGCCGATCACGCAGGGCCCGGGCCAGGTAGGGTGCGCCACCACCATGGACGGCCGGTGATGCGACTCCTCCTCGTCTCCGATCTGCACTACACGCTCCCGCAGCTCGACTGGGTGGTCGAGCAGGCCGCCGACGTCGACGTCGTCGTGATGGCCGGCGACCACCTCGACCTGGCCTCGCCGGTGCCGATGCCGGCGCAGATCACCGTCATCCTCGAGTACCTCCGGCGCCTCCAGGCTGCGGGGACGGTCGTCGTCAGCTCGGGCAACCACGACCTGATCGGGCCCGACCGCCACGGCGAGCAAGCGGCGCTGTGGCTCGAGGAGGCTCGCGCCGCCGGCATCCCCACCGACGGCGACTCGCTCGAGGTCGACGACACCCTCATCACGATCTGTCCGTGGTGGGACGGGCCGATCGGCCGTGAGGCCGTCGCCACCCAGCTCGCCGCCGACGCCGACCGCCGGCCGGCGCGGTGGATCTGGGTCTACCACTGGCCGCCCACCGGCTCACCGACCTGCTGGACCGGGTCCCGCCACTACGGCGACGACGACCTCGTCGGCTGGATCGACGAGCACCGACCCGACCTGGTGCTCACCGGGCACGTGCACCAGCCCCCCTTCAAGCGCGACGGCTCCTGGGCCGACCGCATCGGGCCCACGTGGGTGTTCAACCCCGGCCGCCAGATCGGGCCGATCCCTGCGCACGTGGAGGTCGACCTGGCCGCGGGCGAGGCCATGTGGTGGTCGATGCTCGGGCGCGAGACCCTGCGGCTCGATGCGGAGAGGGCACCCGACCGCACGGTCGTCTGACCCGTCGGTGGCCGTCGGTGGCCGTCGACGAGCGGCAGCCGGTCGGCCTCAGTACTCGGGATCGGGGTCGCGGGCCGACCCGGGACGGATCGTCAGCGGCGGCGCACCCTGGAGCTTGCCGAGCACGTCCGACACCATCTCGAGACCGGCGGCGCCGGCGTACTGGTTCCGCAGATCGGCCAGGTAGGTGGTGATGAGGTCGAGGCGATCGGCCAGGCCCCGAGCCATCTCGAACAGCACCTCGGGACGGCCGTGGAGGAAGGCCTCGCCGTCCTCGGCGTAACGGAGCCGGCACGGTTCGGCGGCCACCACCGTGGCGGTGTGGCCCGAGCCCCGGAGCGCCGCCACCTCGCCGAACGCGGCACCCGGACGGTCGATGGTGTTGATCAGCGCCCCGTCCTTGCGGACCTCGAGCCGTCCGGTCACCAGCACCCAGATGGATCCGGTGCGGGTGCCGTCCTCGACGAGGACCTCACCAGGGGCCAGGTCCACCTCCGGGAGTCCCGACGACAGCTCGAGCAGATCGGCCATCGCCGGAGGCTACCGCCCCGCCCTCGGGACGCCGAGAGCCCCGTGATCCCCCGAAGTCCGGAGCTGGCGATCACCCGCGCCGACCTCGGTCGTCAGGCCTCGGGGTCGCCGTCGGGGAGCAGGAAGAGCACGCACGCCGACCCGAACACCGCGCTGCCGACCACCACCCACCAGTCGCCGGTTTGCACGCCCGACCAGCCGAACAGCAGGGCGCTCACGAGGAACATGATCCACCCGGCCCGGTGCGCCCCCGACATGACGGTTCACCGTATCGGCGTGTCCACGAGGTTGTCGGGTCATACCCCTCCCGGTATGTTGACCGCTCCGTCGGACCGACCCAGGAGCTCTTGCCGTGCCCACCACCCCCCGCACGACCGCCACCCACCACGTCCACGCCGCCGACCTGGAGGGCTGGCTCGGATCGGGGCGCGACGTGCGCGTGCTCGACGTGCGCACCCCGGCCGAGTTCGAGTCGGCGCACATCCCCGGCGCCTACAACGTCCCGCTCGACACCCTCGGCGAGCACGCCGACGAGCTGCGCCGCCACCTCGACGTGCCCGTGGTGCTGGTGTGCCGCTCGGGTCAGCGGGCCGGCACCGCCTGCGAGGAGCTGCTCGGCACCGGCATGGACCAGCTCCACATCCTCGATGGCGGGATGGGCTCGTGGGACGACGGCCACCGCCCGGTTCGTCGGGGCCAGCAGCGCTGGGACCTCGAGCGCCAGGTGCGCCTCGTGGCCGGCGCCATCGTGCTGTCGGGCGTGCTCGCCAGCACCGTCGCCCCGCGCGCCAAGTGGGTCAGCGGCGCGGTCGGCGCCGGGCTCACGTTCGCCGCGCTGTCCAACACGTGCGCCATGGGGATGCTGCTGTCGAAGCTGCCCTACAACCGCGCCGCCAGCTGCGACGTCGACCGCGTCGTGCGCGACCTCACCCAGCCCCAGGCCGCCTGACGCCTGACGGCCTGCCGTCGGGAGCCGGCGGCCCGTAAGGTCGCCGGCGTGCAGGTCGACGTGCTCCTCGATCCCTTCGACGGCCGGTGGTCCGACATCCGGGCCGCCGCCGAGGCGGCCGACGCCTCGCCCATCGGCGGGCTCTGGACCTACGACCACCTGGCCGGCTCGGTGCACCGGGCCGGCCACGTCGTCGAGGCGTGGACCACCCTCAGCGCCCTGGCCGGGGCGACCCGGCGCCTGGTGCTCGGGCCGCTCGTGCTCAACGCGGCGAACCGCGACCCCGCCACCCTCGCCGTCGCCGCCGCCACCTTCCAGGAGGTGAGCGGCGGACGGCTGCTGCTCGGCATCGGCGCGGGTGGCGGTCGCAGCACCCCGTACGCCGCCGAGCAGCGTGGCCTCGGGCGCGAGGTGCCCGGCGATCGGGCCCGCCGGGCCGCGGTCGAGGCCACGGTGCAGCGGTGGCGCGAGGTCTGGTCGGGCTCGGTCGGCGGCGTCGCCGGCTACCTGCGGCCCGATCCCCCACCACCGGTGATCGTGGGCGGCTTCGGCCCCAAGATGGCCGAGCTGGCCGGCCGGGTGGGCGACGGCATCAACGTGCCCGGCGGCCCCGGGTTCGAGCGCCTCGTCGACGTGGCCCGCCGAGCCCGCGCCGCCGCCGGTCGCGAGGCCGAGCCCTTCGTGGTGACCGTGTCGGCCCGCCCGGCGGCTCGTGAGCTGGCGCGCCTGGCGGACGCGGGGGTCGACCGGGCCATCGTCAACGTCCGCCCGCCCTACGTCGACGACATCCGACGCGTCGCCGACCTGGTGACCAGCTGACCGCGACCGTCCGAGCGGACGAGGCTCAGCTCTGGGCGTCGAGCACCAGCTTGCCGAGCACCTGTCCCCGTTCGAGGCGCCGGTGGGCCTCGGCCGCGTCGGTGAGCCCGAGGCCCAGGTCGATGTGCGGCTGCAGCGACCCACGGGCCACGAGGGCGAACACGTCGGCCGCCCGCCGGCGCCGGACCTCGGGCGACGCGTTGTGGTCGTTGAGCGTGGGCCAGGTGAGCGTGAGCGACCCTGGACCGCCCACCGGGTGGATGCC
>DATHSN010000345.1:0-3303 GCA_035464115.1 Acidimicrobiales bacterium
CCGAGCCACATCGCGGTGAACGTGACCGTCACCGAGCTGTTCGACCACGACGTCCTCGCTGCCGTCGAGCACCTCGTCCGCGACCCTCGGATGCCGGTCGACGGGGTGTGGGTCGAGGTCCCCGAGGACGCCGTCGCCGCCCACCGCGGGGCCGCGCTCGACCGGCTCGGCGAGCTGGCGGCGACCGGTGCGCTGGTCGTGATCGACGACCTCGACATGCGCAGCGCCTCGCTCCGCGACATCGGCCTCATCGCGCCGCACGGCTGGAAGCTCGACCCTGCTCTGATCTCCGGATCGGGTCATCCGGGGCTGGCCGAGACGGCGATCACCCGGGCGTTCCTC
The DNA here is from genome assembly GCA_035464115.1 of Acidimicrobiales bacterium. Taxonomy (GTDB): domain Bacteria; phylum Actinomycetota; class Acidimicrobiia; order Acidimicrobiales; family SKKL01; genus DATHSN01. Next base: position 343 of record DATHSN010000345.1, read on the forward strand.
AAGCTCGCCCACTCCCTCGGGGTGGCGGTGATCGCCGACGGCGTCGTGACGACCGAACAGGCCGACGCGCTCGCCGACCTCGGATGCCAGTTCGGTCAGGGCCCCGTCTGGTCGGGACCGCTCGACGGGTCCGTGGTGCTCGACTGGATCGGTCGGAACCGCAGTCGAGCGCTCGGTGGCGGGGAGCCCGCAGGGGGGCTCCCGCCAGGAGAGCTCAGCGGACCAGCACGAGGCGCACCTCGATGAGGCCGTCGTCCTCGACGTCGATGCCCGGCACGCTCGGCGCCGGGATGTCGTGGTCGGAGAACACCACGGGGATCTCGGCCAGCACCTCGATGGTGTCGTCGACCAGGCGGGCCTGCAGCGTGGCGACCACGGGACGGGTGACGTCGCGCAAGGTCAGCTCGCCCGCGGCCTCGACGGTGATCTCGTCGTCGCCGCTCGGCACCTCCCCGACGTCGACCGGTCCGGTGAGCCGGAAGGTGGCGGTCGGGAACGTGGCGACATCCATGATGCGGCCCCGGAACTGGTTGTCGCGACGGCCGTCGTCGCTCTCGACCGAGGCCAGATCGACCACGATCTCGGCGGCGGCGATGGTGGTGCCGTCGATCTCCACCGAGCCCGCCAGCTCCTCGGTGCGGCCCACCGCCTCGACCGACTGGCCGAACAGGATCTCGGCCACCCGGTAGCCCGCCACGCTGCCGGGCCCGGGCGCCCAGGTGCCGGTCGGGTCGCCGGATGCGGACGGCGCGGTGGCGGGTGGCGCGGTGGTGGGTGGCGCGGTCGTGGCGGGGGCGGCGTCGCCGGCTGCGGTGGTGGTCGGGGCCTCGTCGTCGGTGAACGTGAGGCGATCGGGGGCGTCGTCGCGGATCACGTTGATGTAGATCCACGTGCCACCGACGACCAGGAGGGCGACGGCGGCGACGGCACCCACCGCCCACAGCAGCAGGCGACGGGGGCGGGAGGTGGGGGACGGGGCGGTCACGGCTGGCACAACCGGGGTGGCGGACGGAAGATTCCGAGGTCGAGTCGGGCGATGCCACCCCCGCGGACCCGGGGCGGCTTGACACGCTCCGTGGCACCGGTGAGTGTGATCGCACCGGACGGGGGGTCCGGGCCGCTGCTCCCGGCCACGGGGTCGGCGGACACACACAGGGGGAACCAGGTGCTTCGATCCCGACAGGGGCTCGCGCCCCGTGGTTGGTGGCGTGCGCTCGCCGTCATCACCGCGCTGATGCTGGTCGCCGCCGCGTGCGGCGACGACGACACCGCCGACGACGCGTCCACCGACGAGACCACCGCCACCACGGCCGCGCCCGCCGACGACGGCGATGGTGACGACGACGGTGCGGCCGACGAGCCAGCCGACGACATGGCGCCCGTCACGGGCGGGAGCCTGGTGGTCGGCGTCGAGTCCGAGACCAACTCCTATGCCCCGCACGTGTTCGCGGGCACCGGGGCGGGCACCAACGTGGCCTACGCCGTGTTCGATCCGCTGGCGCGCCGGTCGGCCGACGGCGAGCTCGTGCCCTACCTGGCCGAGTCGATCACCACGAACGACGACCTGTCGGAGTGGACGGTGGCCCTGCGTGAGGGCGTGCTGTTCCACGACGGCACCGAGCTCACCGCCGAGGTCCAGAAGGCCGCCTACGACGAGTACCTGGTGGCCGAGGACAGCCGTCGACTCGGCGACCTGGCGGTGGTCGAGGAGGTGCGCATCGACGACACGTACACCTACACCTACGTGCTCAACGGCCCCAACGCCGCGTTCGGCGACCTGCTCCTCGGCCCGATCGGCTGGCCGTTCTCGATCGAGGCCGCCCGCGCCGCCGGTGAGGACTTCGGCGAAGCGCCCGTCGGCACCGGACCGTTCGTGTGGGAGTCGTGGCAGCGCGACGACGCCGCCGTGCTGTCGCGCAATCCCGACTACTGGCAGGAGGGCCTGCCCTACCTCGACGAGATCACCTTCCGGGTGATCCCCGACGAGGACGTGCGCGTCGCCGCCATGCAGTCGGGCGACCTCGACGCCACCCACTCGGTGCGCCTGTCGGGGATGCTCAACCAGATGCGGAACCTCGCCGACGAGGGCGTGGTCACCATGTTCGAGGCGCCGGGGAACACCGGCTCGGGCTCGATCATCAACGTGGAGCGCCCGCCGCTCGACGACGTCCGCGTCCGCCGGGGCCTGATCCACGCCCTCAACGCCGAGGACCTCATCACGGTGGTCGCCGGCGAGGGGGCCACCCCGCCCCGCCAGACCTACTTCGACCCGTCGAGCCAGTGGTACTCCGAGGCCGCGGCCGCCGAGTACCCCGCGTACGACCCCGAGCAGGCCCAGGCCCTGCTCGACGAGTACCGCAACGACCCGGGCCGCTCCGACGGCAAGGCCGCCGGTGATCCCATCACCTTCGAGTTCAACTGCACGGCGATCCCGTCGCTGCAGGAGCAGGCGCAGGCCTACCAGGCGTTCTGGTCGCAGTTCGGCGTCGAGGTCACGCTCAACGCGCTCGAGCAGAGCGCCCACATCCAGAACGCCATCGAGGGCGCCTACGACATCAACTGCTGGCGACAGGGCTCCGACCTCGATCCGTCCACCTACCTGTCGCAGTCGCACGGCCCGCCCGAGAGCACGCCGGGCAACTTCACGAACTACCACACCGACGAGATCCAGGCGGCGCTCGACCAGCTCCGCACCGGCGCCTCGTTCGAGGAGCGCTTCGAGGCGGCGGAGATCATCCAGACCGCCGTCGCCCGCGACGCGGTGGTGATCTGGACCGGCGGCAACAACGAGTTCATCGCCGTGGTGCCCGAGGTGTCGGGCATCGACTCGTGGACGACCCCTGACGGCACCGTCGGCGACGGCGCCCAGGGCGGCACCACCATGTGGGCCCCCGTCTGGCGGGGCTGAGCACGCGGTGACGCGATGAGGCGAGGGCCCCGGGGCGACCCGGGGCCCTCGTC
>DATHSN010000346.1:0-2756 GCA_035464115.1 Acidimicrobiales bacterium
CTCCCCTCGCTGCGCGCTGCGCTCGACGACGATCAGCAGCTGCTCGTCGTCGGCACCATCGACGAGGTCGTCATCGGCTACGCAGCGGTGCGCATCGAGACGCTGCGCGACGACAGCCGGCTGGCGGTCATCGACGACCTCTACACCGATCCCGGCTGTCGGGGGGTGGGCGTCGGCGAGGCGATGATGGACCTGGTCGTCGAGTGGGCCACCGAGGCGGGCTGCACCGGCATCGACGCCCTGGCCCTGCCCGGCAACCGGGCCACCAAGAACTTCTTCGAGACGTTCGGGCTCGTGGCGCGGGCCATCGTCGTGCACCGCCGCCTCGACGGGTCGGCGCCTCCGACGTCGTGACCGCCGTCCCCACCCGGCCCGAGGTGGCGGTGGGCGCGGTGGCGGTCGACGCCGACCGTCTGCTCCTGGTGCGACGCGGCCACGGGCCGGCGGCGGGGGAGTGGTCTGTGCCCGGAGGGCGCGTCGAGTGGGGCGAGACGCTGGCCGAGGCGGTGGTGCGCGAGGTGCGCGAGGAGACCGGCCTCGAGGTGCTCTGCGGGCCCATGCTCGGGTGGGTCGAGCGGATCGGCGACGACCACCACTTCGTGATCATCGACTTCGAGGTCACCGCGCTCGACCCCGACCATCCCGTCGCGGGCGACGACGCCACCGAGGTCCGGTGGGTCCCGTTCGACGAGGTGCCGGCCATCCGGCTGGTCGACGGGCTGGCGGCGTTCCTCGACGAGCACGGCATCGTCCCCGCGCTCGACTAGCACGGGACGCGGCGGGGGCCGGCCCGCTCTCGCCGGCCGGCCCCGCGGTCACGTCGCGGGCGAGGTGGGCGCTAGCGGCCCTTCCACTCGGGGGCGCGCTTCTCGATGAAGGCGCGGGGCCCCTCGGCGAAGTCCTCGGTGGCGGCCAGACGGGCCATGGCCTCGCCCGACATCCGCAGCGCGGTGGCGTCGTCCTCGCGACGCGACGCCAGCATCACCGCCCGGCTCTCGCGCACGGCCAGGGGCGCGTTCACCGCGATGCGCTCGGCGAGGGCCAGCGCGGTGTCGAGGGCCGTCCCCGGCTCGCACAGCTCGTTGACCATCCCGAAGTGGTGAGCCCGCTCGGCCGAGATGGGGTCGCCGGTGAGCACCAGCTCGGTGGCCACGTTGGCGGGCAGCTTCTGGGCCAGGCGGAACAGGCCACCCGCGGCGGCGACCAGCGAGCGCTTCACCTCGGGCACCCCGAAGCGGGCGGCGGTCGATGCGACGACCAGGTCGCAGCTGAGGACGATCTCGGTGCCACCGGCCAGCGCCGGCCCGTCGACGGCGGCGATGATCGGCTTGGCCCGCTCACGCGAGACGATGCCGGCGAAGCCGCCCTTCTTGGTGGCCAGCCCGGCCGCGTTGCCCGACGCGATCTCCTTGAGGTCGGCGCCGGCGCTGAACACCGAGCCGGCGCCGGTGAGCACGGCGACCCACAGGTCGTCGTCGGCCTCGAGGCGGTCGATGGCCTCCTCCATGCCGCTGGCGACGGCACCGTTGACGGCGTTGCGGGCCTCGGGACGGTTGATGGTGAGGACCGCGATGTGCCCTCGCTGTTCGAAGTCGATCATGCCCGGAGGCTAGCCACCCTCGCGGGGTGCCTCCGTCGGGCCCATCCGCGCCGTCGACCGCCATGGTCGATACCGTCACCGGTGGTGGAGGCGACGAGCGCCGACGACGCGACAGGGGCCGGGGGGCGCCGGCGCTGCCCGCAGTGCGGGGAGCCGGCTCCCGAGCGCGTCTGGTTGGCCGTGCCCCGCGTCGACGCGTGCGCCTGTCGGGCGTGTGGCGCCACCTGGAACGAGGACGAGCAGGGCCGCCGGCGGGGGCCGGTCGCCACCGCTGCGTCGCCGTCGCTGTGGTGAGCGCCACCGAGGTGGTCGTGTGCGACCTCGACGGCACCCTGATCGACTCCGACGAGGCCCTGGCCGATGCCTACGTGGCGCTCGGCGTGCCCCGTCACGAGATCACCTACGGCCACGTCGTGGCCGAGGAGTGCGCCCGGTGGGGAGTGTCCGTCGACGACTACGTCGCGGCCTACGACACCACCACGGTGCGCCCGTTCGCGGGCGTCGAGGAGCTGGTGGCCGCCCTGGGCCGGTGGGTGATCGTGTCGAACAAGCGACCCGAGCCGGGGCGGGCCGAGCTCGATCGGCTCGGCTGGCGTCCAGAGCAGGCCTGGTTCGCCGACGCGTTCGACGGCCCGAAGCGCCTCGAGCCGGTGCTCGAGGACCTCGGCGTGGCTGCCGCGTCGGTGGTGTTCGTCGGCGACACCGACCACGATCGGGCGTGCGCTCGGGCCGTCGGCTGTCGCTTCGTGCTGGCCGGGTGGAACCCACGCGCCCAGCCGGTCGACGGCGACCTGGTGGCCACCCACCCCGGCGAGGTGCTCACGTTCCTGTGATCCCGGCGGGGCCGGGACCGCTCAGGTGGCGGTCGGCTCGTCGTCCGGCGAGTCGGGGGACTCGGGCGAATCCGGGGAATCCGGCGAGTCGGGGGAATCCGGCGAATCCGGGGAGTCCGGACTGACCGGGGAGTCGGGGCTGACCGGTGCCTCGGCCGCAGCAGGCGCCTCGGGCACCGGCTCGGGATCCGGGGTCGCCACGGCCTCGGCCGCAGCAGGCGCCTCGGGCGCCGGCGGGGCACCGGCGTCGGCTGCCGGCTCCGCGGCGGCGCCGGAGCGGCCGCCACGACCGGATCGCCGGGTGCGGCGCGGCGGGGCGGAGG
>DATHSN010000347.1:0-3319 GCA_035464115.1 Acidimicrobiales bacterium
GTTCCGGGTGATGTCGACCTGGAGATCGGCCCGGTCGGACTCGCGGAGCACAGCCTGTGTGATCTCCGGGGTCTCGCAGGGGACCTGCTGGGCCCTCAGTCCGCCTTCTCGTGCCGCAGCTCGCACCTCGTTCGACAGGCTCCAGGCGCGCCCCAGATCGACCGTTCCGAAGATCACGATGGCGAGGAACGGCAGGGCCAGAGCGAACTCGACCAAGGCGGCGCCCCTCGATCGCTCGCCTCTCGCCCACGGACGCGCTCGACCACGTCGTCGCATCGTCACCCTCCATCGCTCTTCGCCCTGCCGAGAGCCCGTGGCGGACTCCCAGTCAGTGGAGCGATCGCCGGAGGGGGTTCCGGGGATACGGGGGACTCAAGATTTCCTCACTCCCCGTCGATGACAGGGGATCACGGAGGGTGAGGAAGCGTCAAGGGGGCCGAATGGCCTACGCCGTGGCGCGCCCTCAGGCGGGGACCGAGGTGGGGTCCCAGGCGGCGAGGTCGGTGAGGCGCTTGTCGTTCGAGAACATCTCGACGAGCGGCAGGTCGATGCCGATGCGCTTCTGCATCCGCTTCACCTCGAGCTCCTGGTCCCACAGGACGAGGGTGACCACCAGGCCGGGCTCGCCGGCGCGGGCGGTGCGGCCCGAGCGGTGCAGGTAGGTCTTGTGGTCCTCGGGCGGGTCGAAGTGCACGACCACGTCGACGTCGTCGACGTGGATGCCGCGGGCCGCCACGTCGGTGGCCACGAGGGCGGGCAGCTTGCCGGCCGAGAAGTCGGCCAGCGCCTTCTCCCGGGCGGTCTGGCGCAGGTCGCCGTGGATGGCGGCGGCCTTCACGCCTTCCTTGTTGAGCTGCTCGGCCAGGCGGTCGGCCCCCCGCTTGGTGCGCGAGAACAGCAGCGTGCGCGACGAGTTGCGCACGATGGCGGCTGCCACCTTGGGCTTGTCCATCTGGTGGACCTGGATGAACCGGTGGATCATCCCCTCGACCGTGACGGTGGGCGACACGACCTCGTGGATGACCGGATCGGTCTGGTAGCGCTGCACCAGCCCGTCGACCGCCCCGTCGAGCGTGGCCGAGAAGAGCAGCGACTGGCGGGCCGCCTTGGCGTTGCGCAGGATCCACTCGACCTGGGGCATGAACCCCATGTCGGCCATGCGGTCGGCCTCGTCGATGACGATGTGGCTCACCGCCTCGACGGTGACCTCCTTGCGCTCGATCAGGTCGATCATGCGCCCGGGGGTGGCCACGACGAAGTCGAGGCCCCGCTTGATGTGCTGGATCTGCTTCTCGATGTCGGCGCCGCCGTAGATGGCCTCGACGGTGAGCCCGCGGCACTCGGCCAGCGGGGCCAGCTCGTCGCGCACCTGCACCGCGAGCTCACGGGTGGGCACGAGGGCGATGGCGGTGGGCCGGCCGGGTTCGGCCTCGTCGATCTGCTCGATGACGGGGATGCCGAACGCGAGCGTCTTGCCCGAGCCGGTCTTGGCCTTGCCGCAGATGTCGCGACCGGCCAGGCCGTCGGGGATCGACATCTCCTGGATGGGGAAGGCGGTGGTGATGCCGCGCGCTTCGAGCACGGCGCACAGATCGGCCGAGACGCCGAGCTCTGCGAAGGTGGGGGGCACGTGTGATCTCCGTGGGTGTCGTGGAGGGCGGACTCCCACCCTCGGTGTCGGTGGGTCCTCCCCGAACACCGGACGAAACCCGGGACACGATGCGGACGACCCGCGGGTGCGCCGAAGATGGGCGCATCACCGCTCCCCCACTCTACCGGGTGGTCGGCCCGACGCCGTGGAGGGCGCCGGGCCGGGCCTCCGGGCCCGGTTCGGTCAGCCCGGCAGGTTGGCCTCGATGGCCGCCACGAGCGCGGGGTCGTCTGGGGCGGTCATCGGCCGGAAGCGGGCCACGACCTCGCCCTCGGGCGACACCAGGAACTTCTCGAAGTTCCACTGGATGTCGCCGGCCTCGCCCTCGGCATCGGCGGCCTCGGTGAGCTGGTGGTAGAGCGGGTGGCGCCCCTCGCCGTTGACCTCGAGCTTGGCGAACATGGGGAACGTCACCCCGTAGGTGGTGCTGCAGAACGTGGCGATCTCCTCGGGGCTGCCGGGCTCCTGCGCCCCGAACTGGTTGCAGGGGAACCCGAGGACGGCGAAGCCCCGGTCGGCGTAGGTCTCGTGGAGCGCCTCGAGCCCGGTGTACTGCGGGGTGAGCCCGCACTTGGACGCCACGTTGACCATGAGCGTGAGCTTGCCCGCCTGGGCCGACAGGCTGGGGTCGTCGGATCCGTCGAGCGCGGCGATGTCGATGTCGTAGAGCGACACAGGTCCCCCCTGGGAGTGGTGCGGGAAAAGGTGGCGTCAGTCTGCCGGGCCGGACGACGGATGCGGCGCCCGCCGCCGCGTGCGCATCGACCGGACGTGGCCGTCGACCACCACGACCCCCTCGGCGGCCAGCCGCCGGGCGTGCTCGGACTCGTGGTCGGGCACGAGGCGCCCCGACGCGGTGACGACCCGCCACCACGGCACGCCGTCGACCCGGCCGAGCAGTCGGCCCACGGCGCGGTGCGCGCCCGGGTGGCCGGCCTCGGCCGCGACCTCGCCGTAGGTGACGACCTCGCCCGCCCGCAGCCCGCGGAGCACCTCGACCACGCGCTGCTCGAACGGCGTCAGCTCGTGGCCACCGGTGGGCCGCCCCGCGCTCACTCGGGCATGAGCTCCACGGCGTCGAGGTCGACGATGGCGGCGACCGAGCGCGACAACATGAGGGTGAACAGCTCGACCGCCCGATCGTTGGCCAGGTCGACCGACCCCACGTTGAGCGGGTACACCGAGCAGAACAGGATGGCGAGGCGGTAGTCGTCCCACGCGTCGTCGAACGAGTAGCCGCTGACCCCGTGGGCCACGAGGGCGTCGTGGTAGGCCCGCACCACGTCGCGCTCGCACTCGGCGCGCACCTCCGAGCGCAGGCTCTGGCTCATGTAGTAGCCGACGTCGTAGAGGCCCCGCCCCACCCCGCAGATCTGCCAGTCGACCACCGCGACGCTCTGGTCGTCGGCCACCGGGTGGAAGATGTTGTCGAGGCGGTGGTCGCCGTGGACGCAGGTGACCGGGGGCTGCGAGAGCCGGTCCATGAGGGGCACGCACGCGTCGGCCATGCGCGACGCGGCGTCGCGGAACTCCCCCAGGTGCTCGCCGAAGCGCTCCTCGACCACCGGCCACGACGCCTTCAGCGCGGGAACCAGCGCCTGCGGGTTGGGCGGGTCGATGACCCGTGGCGCCCACGCCATGGCGTCGGTGCCGAAGCTGGCGTGGTCC
>DATHSN010000348.1:0-4186 GCA_035464115.1 Acidimicrobiales bacterium
CGCCAGGAGCCCGGGCTCGCCGATGGTGGCCGACGAGAACACGAAGGTGGGATCGGCGCCATAGCGCTCGCACAGGCGTCGGAGCCGGCGCAGCAGGTGGGCGACGTGGGTGCCGAACACCCCGCGCAGCACGTGGAGCTCGTCGACCACCACGTAGCGGAGCCGGTGCAGGAACGTGGCCCAGCGCCCGTGGTGGGGGAGGATCCCGGCGTGGAGCATCTCGGGGTTGGTGAGCACCACGTTGGCGTGGGCGCGCGCCCACGTGCGGGCCTCGGGCGGGGTGTCGCCGTCGTAGGTGACCGCCACCAGCCGGGGCACGTCGAGCGCGCCGATGGCGCGCAGCTGGTCCTGGGCGAGGGCCTTGGTGGGGAACAGCACGAGCGCGGTGGCCGGCGCGATCGGGTCGGCGACGGCGTCGGCGATGGGCAGCTGGTAGCAGAGCGACTTGCCCGAGGCGGTGCCCGTGGCGATGACGGTGGAGCGCCCACCGCGCACCAGGTCGATGGCCTCGGCCTGGTGCGACCACAGCCCGTCGGCCGGCACGAGGTGGGCCACCTCGGGCCGGACCGGGCTCGCGAGCTCGCCGTGGCGCGCCGCTCGGGCCGGGAGGCGGGCCACGTGGGTGACCCGGCCATCGGCCAGCAGGTCGGCGAGCAGCGAGTCGAGCGAGCTGGTGGCTCCCGCGAGGGTCATGGCGGCTCCGGGACGGGAGGGCCAGCGTAGGGCACCCCGCCCCGCGGATGACATCGGTGTGATCCGCGATGCGGCGAACGGGCGGGTGCGGCGAACGGGCGGCCCCGGCCTCCAGACTGGGGACCATGGAGACGGTGTGGGTGCTCGGCGACCAGCTCCACCGGCGCATCCCGCCGCTCGCCGACCGCCGGCCGGGCGAGGTGCGGGTGCTGCTCGTCGAGAGCGAGGCCGCCCTGGCCCGGCGCGACTGGCACCGCCAACGCCTCCACGTGGTGCTCGCGTCGATGCGCCGCTTCGCCGCCGAGCTGGCCAGCGAGGGGTTCGCGGTCGACCTGCGTCGGGCGCCGACGCTGCGCGCCGGCCTCGACGCCCACGTCGCCGAGCACCGACCCACCCGGGTGGTGGCCATGGAGGCCTCGTCGTGGGACGGCCGCCGGATGCTCGACGCCGCCGGCGTCGACGTGGTGCGCTCCGATCGCTTCCTCTGCCCCGCCGACGAGTTCGCCGAGTGGGCCGGCGGCCGGTCCGGTCGGCTCACCATGGAGGACTTCTACCGCTGGCAACGGCGCCGGCTGGGCATCCTCATGGACGGTGACGAGCCGGCGGGGGGCCGGTGGAACTTCGACGCCGACAACCGCGAGCCGCCACCTCGCGACGGGCGCGCGTGGCCCGCGGCGGTCACCAGCCGGCTCGACGACCTCGACGCCGAGGTGCTCGCCGGCCTGCCCGACCACGCGGTGGGTGCCGACCCGGTGGGCATCTGGCCCACGTCGCGCCGGGCCGCACTGGCCCGCTTGCGGGCCTTCGTCGACGAGGCCCTGCCCCGGTTCGGCCCCCACGAGGACGCCATGCTGGCGGGGGAGTGGCGCCTGGCCCACTCGCTGCTCTCGTCGGCGCTGAACATCGGCCTCCTGCACCCGGCCGAGGTGGTGGACGCGGTCGAGGACGCCTACCGGTCGGGGGCGGTGCCGATCGCGTCGGCCGAGGGGTTCATCCGCCAGGTCATCGGCTGGCGCGAGTACGTCTGGGGCCTCTACTGGCTGTGGATGCCCGAGTACCGCGACCGCGACGAGCTCGGTGCCGATCGGCCCCTCCCCGCCGCCTGGCGGGGCGGCGCCCCCACAAACATGGCCTGCCTGGCGAACGTGCTCGCCAAGGTGGACGAGTACGGCTGGGCGCACCACATCGAGCGCCTGATGGTGCTCGGCAACCTGGCGCTGCTCGCCGGGACCCGCCCGGCCGAGGTCGTCGACTGGATGACCGCGCGCTTCGTCGACGGCGCCGAGTGGGTGATGCTGCCCAACGTGGTGGGCATGGCGCTGCACGCCGACGGCGGGATGATGGCCACCAAGCCCTACGCGGCGGGCGGGGCGTACATCAACCGGATGAGCGACCACTGCCGGGGGTGTCGCTACGACCCGAAGCGGCGGGTCGGCGACGACGCCTGCCCCTACACCACCCTCTACTGGGACTTCCTCGCCCGCCACCGTGGCCGCTTCGCGGCGAACCACCGCATGGCCCGCCAGGTCGCGGGCCTCGACCGGCTCGGCGACCTCGACGCCGTGCGGGCGCGGGCCGCCGAGGTCCGCGCCGGGCTCGACGCGGGGACGGTGTGAGCGGGCCCGGCGGATCAGGTCGCAGCAGGGCGGCCGTCTGGCGTGGGAGGCTCTCGGCGGCGAGAGTGTGGGACCGGGTCGGCGAGGGCAGGGGATCACGAGCCGAGAGGGAGGCCGGGTGTTCGTCGTCGACGTCGACCAACGTGACGGGTGGTGGATCGTCGCCGCCTCCGGTGAGGTCGACGTGGCCACGGCGCCGGCGCTGCGCGCCACCCTGATCGACGTCGTCCCCGCCGGTGGGCGACGGGTGGTGCTCGACCTCACCCGCGTCGACTTCATCGACTCGTTCGGCCTCGGGGTGCTGGTCGGCGCGCTCAAGCGCCTCCGCACCCACGGCGGTGACCTGCGGGTGGCGGCCAGCGAGGGCTCGGTGCGACGCGCCCTCGAGCTGACCGGCCTCGATCGCATCTTCGACCTGGCCGCCTCCGTCGACGAGGCCATCGCCGAGAGGCCGGTGCCCGTCGATGAGTGAGGTGGTCGAGCTCGAGATCCCGGCGCGCCCCGAGTTCGTGGCGCTCACCCGCCTGGTGGTCACCGCGGCGGCGTCGATCGAGCCCACCTTCACCGACGATCGCATCGACGACCTGCGCGTCGCGGTGTCCGAGGCCTGCACCAACGCGATCGAGGCCCACACCCACGCCGGGGCGGCCGACCGGGTGGTGATCCGCTGCGACCTGGGCGAGGACCGCATCGAGGTGGCGGTCACCGACCGCGGGGCCGGCTTCGACCCCGACGATGTCTCGGCCGCGCCCGACGCCGAGGACGCCGACCGCCTGCTGTTCGAGAGCGGTCTCGGGATCCCGCTGATGCGGGTGCTGGTCGACGAGACCGAGTTCCGGGCATCGCCCACCGGCACCGTGGTCCGCCTCGTCGTGCTGCGCTCCCACGGCGATCCCGACCGCCGGCTGTAGCGCTCCGACCGACGCCTCGCGTCGGCGATGTGTTGACAGCGCGGTCGTCGGGGTCCTTACCTGTCGGCGTGACCAAGCTCGTGATCGTCGAGTCGCCCGCCAAGGCGAACACCATCGCTGGGTACCTCGGCGACGAGTACGTCGTCGACTCCTCGGTGGGCCACATCCGCGATCTGCCGCGCAACGCGGCCGACGTCCCGGCTGGTCTCAAGGGCGAGCCCTGGGCCCGTCTCGGCATCGACGTGGAGAACGGCTTCAAGCCCCTCTACATCGTCCCTGACAACAAGAAAGACGTCGTGCGGCGCCTGAAGGCCAAGCTCAAGGACGCCGACGAGCTCTACCTCGCCACCGACGAGGACCGCGAGGGCGAGGCCATCGCGTGGCACGTGCTCGAGGTCCTCAACCCGCGTGTGCCGGTGAAGCGCATGGTGTTCCACGAGATCACCCCCGACGCCATCCGCCGCGCCGTCGACGAGGCCCGCGACCTCGACTACAAGCTGGTCGAGGCCCAGGAGGGCCGTCGCTTCCTCGACCGGCTCTACGGCTACGAGGTGTCGCCGGTCCTGTGGAAGAAGGTGATGCCGGCGCTGTCGGCCGGTCGGGTGCAGAGCGTCGCCACCCGCATCGTCGTGGACCGCGAGCGGGAGCGGATGCGCTTCGTGGCCGCCGGCTACTGGGACCTCGAGGCGACCCTCGTCGTCGCCGACGTGGCCGAGGGGCCGGACCGCTTCACCGCCCGCCTCGTCGAGCACGACGGGGCGAGGGTGGCCACCGGCCGGGACTTCGACCAGTCGGGCACGCTCGCCGCCGGGGCGGTGGCGCTCGACTCGGCCGCGGCGTCGTCCCTCGCCACGGGCCTCGCCGACCGTCCCTTCACCGTGGCGTCCGCTGAACCGAAGCCCTACCGGCGCCGTCCGGCCGCCCCGTTCATGACCTCGACCTTCCAGCAGGAGGCGGGACGGAAGC
>DATHSN010000349.1:0-16710 GCA_035464115.1 Acidimicrobiales bacterium
GGGCGAGGGTGGGGGTGCGCGAGTGGGACGGCGCCGTCAGCGCGACGGGGGCGACGGGGGCGTCGGCGCGGGCCGGTGCAGCACCGCGCTGGTGACGACCACCCGCAGCGCGTCGCCCTCGGCGTGGGCCACCCCGTCGACGATCATCGAGTAGCCGTCGGGTTCCGGTGGCGCCCAGGCGAGCGTCACCTCGCTCCGCAGCCCGAGGTTGGCGAGCGTGGTCCGCCCGGCGCCGTGGACCACGAGGTCACCGTCGGCGAGCGTCACCGCCACCGCCACGAGGTGCGCGCCGCCCTCGGGTCCCACGGTGACGAGGAACGGCGGGAACGTCCGCTCCGCGAGGGCCGCCGCCAGCTCGTCGGGCTCGACGCGGATGCTCACGCACCGCACGGTACCCGAGCACCTACTGGCATGCCGTGTGTCGAGAGAGGTTGCCCCGGTCGTCGGGGCTCCCTAGTTTGATCCCGTGCCCCCTGCTGTCGAGCGCCCCACCCCCGACCCGCCCACTGGCCGCGAGGCCGACGCCCCGGGTCTCGTCGCCGTCGACGGGGCAGACGTCGACGATCTCGCGGCCGACGGGCGCCACCAGCGGCGCCAGCGCAACGCCGAGGCGGTGGTCGACGCCGTCGTCGAGCTGTGGGCCGACGGCGAGCTCGAGCCGGGCGCACAGGTCATCGCCGACCGCTCCGGGGTGTCGCTGCGCTCGTTGTTCCGCTACTTCGAGGACATCGACGCCCTGGTCGCCACCGCCATCGAGCGCCACGCCCACCGTCTCGACCCGTGGTTCGACCTGCTCCCCGCCGACGGCTCGCTCGACGTGCGGCTCGCTCGGCTCGTCGAGCACCGCATGGCGCTGCACGACGCGGTCGCCCCGCTCCTGCGGGCCTCGCGGCTGCGGTCCCACCGGGTCCCGCGCATCGCCCTCCAGCGCGCCGAACGCGCCGCCCAGCTGCGAGCGCAGAGCGCCGCCCTGCTCGAGCCGGAGCTGTCGACCGTCGCGTCCGCCACCGGCCGGCGTGTGCTCGACGCCCTCGAGCTGGCCCTCGACCTCGAGAGCATCGACCGCCTCGTCACCGACCGTCGGCTCGGCCCCGCCCGCACCCGCGCGGTCCTGCGCCTCCTCGGCGACGGCGCGGGGGCCGAGCGGCGCGGTCCCCGGCGGCGCCACCCGCTCCGCTCGACCCCGCTCCGCTCGACCCCGCTCGGCGCCACCCGCTCCGCTCGACCCCGCTCCACTCGACCCCGCTCCGCCCCGCCCACCGAGAGGACCCCGATGCAGACCGTCCGCACGCCCGACGAGCGCTTCGCCGACCTGCCCGACTACGGTTTCGCGCCCCGCTACGAGGAGATCCCCGACGGCGACGGCGGCACCGTGCGCGTCGCGGTCATCGACGAGGGTCCCCGCGACGCCGCCGAGACGGTGCTGTGCCTGCACGGCGAGCCGTCGTGGTCGTTCCTCTATCGCCACATGATCCCGCTGTTCGTGGCGGCCGGACACCGGGTGGTGGCCCCCGACCTGGTCGGCTTCGGCCGGTCCGACAAGCCGGCCGACCGCGCCGACTGCACGTTCGCCCGTCACGTGGACTGGCTGCGGGCCACCGTGTTCGACGCCCTCGACCTGCGGGGCATCACCCTGGTCTGCCAGGACTGGGGCGGGCTCCTCGGCCTGCGGCTGGTCGCCCTCGAGCCCGAGCGCTTCGCCCGGGTGGTCACCGCCAACACGGGGCTGCCCACCGGTGACACCGCTCCCTCCGAGGCGTTCCTCGCGTGGCAGCGGTTCAGCCAGACCGCCGAGCACTTCCCGGTCGGCCAGATCGTCAACGGCGGCTGCACCACCGACCTGGCCCCCGAGGTCGTCGCCGGCTACGACGCCCCGTTCCCCGACGACTCCTACACGGCGGCGGCCCGCATCTTCCCGTCGCTCGTGCCGACGTCGCCCGACGATCCCGAGGCGCCGGCCAACCGGGCGGCCTGGGAGGTGCTGGAGTCGTTCACCCGCCCGTGGCTGTGCGCCTTCAGCGACGCCGACCCGGTCACCAAGGGCGGTGAGCGGGCGTTCCTGTCGCGGGTCCCCGGCACGAACGGGCAGCCGCACACCACCATCGAGGGTGGCGGCCACTTCCTCCAGGAGGACCGGGGCCCCGAGCTGGCCCGCGTCGTGATCGACTGGATGGCCGCCACCCCGAGGGCCTGACCTCCCGATCTGCCCGCGCCCGGTCCAGCGGTCGCTAGCGTCTCGGGGGTGATCTCCCAACTGGCTCTGGTCGGTGCCCTCGTCGTGATCAACGCGCTCTTCGCGGGCACCGAGCTGGCGCTCGTCTCGCTCCGCGAGGGCCAGCTCCAGCGCCTCGAGACCCAGGGGCGCCGGGGGGCCACCCTCGCCCGGCTGGCCCGCGACCCCAACCGCTTCCTGGCCACCATCCAGATCGGCATCACCCTGGCCGGTTTCCTCGCCTCGGCGGCCGCCGCGGTGTCGTTGGCCGAGCCGCTCGAGGAGCCGTTGTCGTTCCTCGGCGACCTCGCCGGGCCGGCCTCGATCGTGCTCGTGACGTTGATCCTGGCCTACGTGACGTTGGTGTTCGGGGAGCTGGCCCCCAAGCGCCTCGCCATGCAGCGCGCCGAGCGGTGGGGGATGCTCGCGGCCCGGCCGCTCTCGGTGGTCGAGACCCTCACCCGCCCGGCGGTGCACCTGCTGTCGTTCTCCACCAACCTCGTGGTGCGGGTGCTCGGCGGCGATCCGCACCAGCGCGGCGACGAGGTCAGCGCCGAGGAGCTCCGCCAGATGGTGGCCACCCGCAGCGAGCTCACCCTGCAGCAGCGCCGGATCATCGACGGCGCGTTCGAGGTCTCCGAGCGCAACCTGCGCGAGGTGCTGCGGCCCCGACGTGAGGTGCTGTGGTTCGACGCCGCCCGCACCGCCTCCGACGCCATGGTCGAGCTCGTCGACCGCGGCCACTCGCGGGCGCCGGTCGTGCACACCAGCCTCGACGACGTGGTCGGCGTGGTGCACCTGCGCGACCTGGTCGGCGCGGCCGACCGCCCGGTGGGCGAGCTGGCGCGCGAGGTGGTGGCGTTCCCCGAGTCGGCGGGCGTGCTCGACAGCCTCCGCCGGCTGCAGAGCGCCCGCCAGCAGCTGGCCATCGTCATCGACGAGCACGGCGCCACCGAGGGCATCGTCACCGTCGAGGACCTGGTCGAGGAGCTGGTGGGGGAGATCTACGACGAGAGCGACCGCGACGTGCGCGCCGTGGTGCGTCGCGCCGACGACACCTTGGTGCTGCCCGGCACCTTCCCGGTGCACGACCTCGTCGACCTGGGCGTGGTGCTCGCCGAGGAGGAGCTCGACGGCGACTACACCACCGTGGCCGGGCTGGTGCTCGAGCACCTCGGCCACCTGCCCAACGCCCCCGGCGAGCGGGTCGAGGTCGACGGCTGGAGGTTCGAGGTGACCGGGTTGGGGCGTCGCGCCATCAGCGAGGTCACGGTGCGCGCCGTCGAGCCGGGCGATCCCGAGCCGCAGGACGAGCGGCCCGCCGATCGGGCCATCGGCGGGTAGGCGGTCGACCCGCCCATGGCGAGCGCGCACCGGCGCGCCCCGCTAGTGTCACGATCCATGTCACAACTTTCGGTGGTCCTCCTGGGAACCGGCAGCCCGCTGCCGGACCCGCACCGCGCCGGTCCGGCCTCGCTGGTGCGGGCTGCCGGCCGCCACCTGCTCGTCGACTGTGGTCGAGGGGTGCTCATGCGCCTCGCCGGCGCCGGCCTCGGGGCCGGCCAGCTCGACGCGCTGGTGCTCACCCACCTGCACAGCGACCACGTCACCGACCTCACCGACGTCATCACCACCCGGTGGGTCACCTCGTTCGCGCCGAGCCCGCTCACCATCGTGGGTCCGCCCGGCACCGCCACCCTGGTCGAGCGCGTCCTCGCCTCGCTCGCCGACGACGTCGGCTACCGCCTCAGCCACCACGCCGACCTCACGTGGGAGCCCCCGGTCGAGGTGCACGAGGTGGCCGACGGCGAGGCCTGGTCGGCCGACGGCGTCTCGGTCACCGTGGCCCCGACCGACCACCGCCCGGTGGCGCCCACCATCGGCGTGCGGGTCGACGTGGGCGACGCCTCCGTGGTGCTCGCCGGCGACACCGTGCCGTGCCCCGGGCTCGACCGGCTGGTGGCCGGGGCCACCGTCTACGTCCAGACCGTGGTGCGGCCGTCGCTCATCGAGCCCATCCCCATGGAGCGGTTCCGCGACGTGCTCGACTACCACTCGTCGCTGGCCGACGCCGGCGCCACCGCCACCCGCGGCGGGGTGCGCACGCTGGTGCTCACCCACTGCGTCCCGGCCCCCGCCCCGGGCACCGAGCCCGAGTGGATCGCCGAAGCCGCGGCCGAGTTCAGTGGCGAGATCCTGCTGGCGGCCGACCTCGACGAGGTGGTCGCCGCGGCATCGTGACCCCGGCCCGCCGGGTTGGAGAATCGCCCGCCCCGACGGTCACAGTCTCGGCGTGGAGGGGTTCTCGGACGGCGCGGTGCCGGTCGTGTCGGTGGGGCGCACCACCGTGGAGGGCGACGACCGTGCGCTCCCCGCGGTGCTGCTCGACGTGTCCGACCGGCCCGACGTCGCCGACCTGGCCCGGGTCCACGCCCTCGAGGGCGTCGGCGACGTGCGCACCGCGGCGGCGGTGCGCACGGTGGGCGACCCGGCCGACTGGCTGATCCGCCTCGACGTGGCCGTCGACCGGCCGGTGCGGTGCCGGTTCCACGTGGTCACCGGCCTGGTGGCGTCGCTCGGCCTGCTCCGCGACGTGGCCGACACCGGTCTGTTGGTGATCGCCACCGGTGAGCCCGAGCCCGGAGCCCGCTGGTTGGCCGTCGAGATCGACCGCCCGCAGCTGGCCGAGGTGCTCGCCACGGTGAGCGGGGGCGGCTGAGCGCCGCTCAGCCGCCGAGCATCTGGCCGCGGACCTCGACGCAGGTGGGGCACACCGGATAGCGGTCGGGGTCGCGGGTCGGCGTGAACTTCTTGCCGCACAGCGCGGTGATGAGCTCGCCGGTGACGGCGGCGCGGGCGATGTCGGCCTTCTTGGCGTAGTGGGCGAAGCGGTCGTGATCGCCGTCGTGGTCGGTGCGGAGCGGGGTCTCCTCGACGGTGGGCGAGGTCATGGCCCGATGGTACCGGCGCGGCGCCGGCGGTCGAACGGGTCGACCGCCGGCCCGGCCGGCCGCCCCCGATCAGGTCACCCGATCAGGTGTAGAGCTCGGTGATGTGGTCCGCGTACTTCTCGGCGATGCCCCGTCGCTTGAGCTTCATGGTGGGGGTGAGCTCGACCGAGTCGGGCTGCCACTCCTCGCCGAGGATCGTGTAGCGCTTGATCTGCTCGACCCGCGAGAAGCGGGCGTTGGCCTCGGCCACGAAGCGGTCGAGCTCGGCGCGCACCTCGGGGTGGGCGGCCAGCGCCGCGAGGTCGGTGTCCTCGATGCCGTGGCTCGCGGCCCAGCCGGGGCTGACGTCGGGGTCGAGCACCACGAGCGCGGAGAGGAACGGGCGGTTGTCGCCGATGACCGCCACCTGCCCGATGAGCGGGTGCTCCTTCAGGGCGGCCTCGATGTTGGCCGGCGAGATGTTCTTGCCGCCGGCGGTGATGATGAGCTCCTTCTTGCGGTCGACGATGCGCAGGTAGCCCTCGTCGTCGAGCGTGCCGACGTCGCCGGTGTGCAGCCAACCCTCGTCGTCGACGGTCTCGGCGGTCTTCTCCGGATCGTGGAGGTAGCCCGGGAACACGTTGCCGCCGCGGGCCAGCACCTCGCCGTCGTCGGCGATGCGCAGCTCGACGCCGGGCAGGGCGCGACCGACGCTGCCGGGGCGAGGGTCGACGTACTCGTTGGTGATGACGCCGCTCGACTCGGTCATGCCGTAGCCCTCCGACAGCGGGATGCCCAGGGCCCGGAAGAAGTCGAACGTCTCCGGGGCGATCGGGGCGGCGCCGGTGACGGCGATCTGGCACTCGTCGAGACCGACGAGCATCCGCACCAGGCTGAACGCCTCGGCCTCGGCGCGCTCCCACGCGGCGCGCTCGTCGTCGGTGAGCTCGCGGCCCTCGACGCGGGCCCGCTCCCGGGCCTTCCCGGCGGCGACGGCGCGCCCGAAGTCGGCGGCGCGCTCGGGGTCGGCGCCGGCCATCGCCCAGATGCCGGCGTAGAGCTTCTCCCACACGCGGGGCACGCCGACGAAGACGGTGGGACGCACCTGGCCGAGGTAGGCCGCGAGCAGCCCGGGGTCGGGGCAGGTGGTGACCTCGGTGCCGTGGCCCACGTGCATGTAGTGCGACAGGAGCCGCTCGAGCACGTGCGCCATCGGCAGGTACGAGATGAACCGGGCGCCCGGCAGGTCGATGGGCATGACCTTGGTGCCGCTGGCGTCGAGCCACGCCAGGTTGGCGTGGGTGAGCATGGCGCCCTTGGGCGGCCCGGTGGTGCCCGACGTGTAGACGATGGTGGCCAGGTCGTCGGGGCTGGCGACGTGCGCCGCCGACTCGAGGTCGACGGGACCGGCGCCGAGCAGGTCGACCCAGCGGTGGGTGCCGGCCTCGGCGAGCTCGTGAGGGTCGTCGATGACGACGACGTGGCGCAGCTCGGGCAGGTCGGCGCGCACCTTGATGATGCGCTCGAGGAACGCGAGGTCCTCGACGACCGCGAGCTTGGCGTCGCAGTGCCCGGCGAGGTAGCGGACCTGGTCGGGTGCCGACGAGTTGTAGATCGACACCGGGGTGGCGCCCACGAGCAGGGCGCCCATGTCGGCGACGTGGAACTCGGCGCGGTTGCGGATCATCAACACGATGCGGTCGCCGCGCCCGATGCCGAGCTGGGCGAGCGACGCCGCGAACCGGCACGCCCGGTCGGCGTACTGGGCCCACGTCCAGCCGTCCCACGCCTCGGTGGTGATCTGCCACCGCAGGGCGGTGGCGTCGGCTCGTTCGGCCACCGTCGCCGCGAACAGGGTGGGGACCGTGCGGCCCGCCACCTCCCGGCTGATGTCGTCGCTCGTCAGGTTGGCCACGGCACACCTCCGCATCGGATCCGTTGGCGACGGTAGCGATCGGGGGGTCGATGGGCCTGTGCCGTGGGGCCCACCCGCCAGGGCCGATGGACCCTGCTGCGCCGCGCCCGGCGCTCAGCGGGCGATGTCGGCCGTGGTGGCGTCCAGCAGGCGCACCAGGTCGGCCGGCGCCAGCTCGAGCTCGAGGCCGCGCCTGCCGGCGCTCACGTAGACGGTGGGGTGCGACCCGACCGACGCGTCGACCACCGTGGGCAGCCGGCGCCGTTGGCCGAGCGGGCTGATGCCACCGCGCACGTAGCCGGTGGCGCGCTCGGCGCGGGTGGGGTCGGCCATGGCGGCCCGCTTGCGGCCGAGCGCGACGGCCAGGGCCTTGAGGTCGAGGCTCTGCGCCACCGGCACGACCCCGACGGCGAGCTCGCCGTCGACGTCGGCCACGAGGGTCTTGAGCACCCGGGCCGGGTCGACCCCGAGGGCGGCGGCCACCGCCACGCCGTAGCCGCCATCGCCCGGCCCGCCCGCACCGGTCCCGACGTCGTGGACCGAGAACTCGATGCCGGCCCGCTGCGCCGCCACCGAGGCGGGGGTGCCCTTGCCGCTCACGGCCCCGATGGTGGCACGCGGCGCTCCTCGCGACGGGTCGTAGGCTCGACGCGACGACGACCAGTGGGAGATCCACGATGGAGATGCCGTACCGCCGCATGGGACCGACCGGGCTGCAGCTGAGCGTGCTGTCGTTCGGCTCGTGGGTGAGCTTCGGGACCCAGCTCGACCGCCAGCGCGCCCTCGAGTGCATGGAGGAGGCCCGTGCCGCGGGGGTGAACTTCTTCGACAACGCCGAGGCCTACGCCGGTGGGGAGTCCGAGCGGCTCATGGGTGAGGCCATCCGGGAGCTGGGCTGGGCCCGCCACTCCTACGTGGTGTCCACCAAGCTGTTCTGGGGCCTGCACGACGACGTGAACATGTCCAACACGCTGAACCGCAAGTACCTGATGCACGCCATCGACGGCTCGCTCGAGCGCTTCGGGCTCGACTTCGTCGACCTGGTGTACTGCCACCGGCCCGACCCGCACACCCCCATCGAGGAGACCGTGTGGGCCATGTCCGACATCGTGGCCAGCGGGAAGGCCCTCTACTGGGGCACCTCGGAGTGGTCGGCCGACGAGATCCGCGCCGCGGTGGCCGCGGCCGAGCGCCACCACCTGCGGGCCCCGGTCGTCGAGCAGCCGCAGTACCACCTGCTCGAGCGCCGCAAGGTCGAGCGGGAGTACGCCCGGCTCTACGACGACGTCGGGCTCGGGCTCACCACCTGGAGCCCGCTCGCCTCGGGGCTGCTCACCGGCAAGTACCTCGAGGGCATCCCCGCCGACAGCCGCGGCGCCCTGCAGGGCTACGAGTGGCTGAAGGGTCGCTTCACCGACGCCGAGGTCAACGCCAAGGTGCGGCGCCTCGTCGACGTCGCCGACTCGGTCGGGTGCTCGCTCGCCCAGCTCGCCATCGCGTGGTGCGCCCGCAACCCCCACGTCACCTCGGTGATCACCGGGGCCAGCCGGCCCGAGCAGGTGCGCGAGAACATGGCCGCGCTCGAGGTGCTGGCCCGCCTCGACGACGAGGTCGTCGAGCGCATCGACGCGGCCCTGGCCGGCTGATCGAGCGCCGCCCACCCGACCCGCTCAGACCCAGATGGCCATCGGCAACCCGTCGGCGTCGGTCTCGGGCGGGTCGGGGAGGGACCGGGCCGCACCGCCGGCCATCCGGCGGGCCGACCAGGCCACCGCGGCGGCGTCCACCACGTCGTCGACACCGGCCCGCCCGGCGGGGCCGAGGTCGTCGGGCAGCTCGATGCCGACGCCCGCCAGCAGGGCGCTGCGGTGCCGGATGCCCGCCCAGGTCGACTTGGGGTGGGGGAGCGGTGCGCCCGCCATCTCGCGGAACGACACCTCGGGGTGGATCTCCACGATGGGCGCCGCGGTCGGGGCGCCGACCAGGGCGGCCACCTCGCGGATCCGGGGTACCAGGTGCCAGGCCTGCGCCGACAGCCCCCGCCCGGTGAGCCGGCGCGAGGCGGCGTTGGCGTCGGCGTAGGACGCGGCGGCGAGCACGTCGGGATGGGGCGCATCGAAGACGCTGGCCCGGCGGGGCCCGAGGACGCGTCGCGCTTCTTGGTCGGCGCGTCGGACGCCGGTCGTCGATCCGCCGATCGGGATGTCGATCCCCACGTGGCTCACCGGGCCGACGAGGGTCAGCACCTCGGCCACGGTGGCGGCGCGGGTGGCGGCCACGAACCCTCCGGTGTCGATCACCACCGCCACCCAGCCACCCCGACAGGCGTCGATCCCGACCACGTTCACGGTCGGTCAGTCTGGCCGCCAGTAGGTTCACGAGGCGTGTCGGACGCCGACGACCTGAGCGTCTCTCCTCCCCGACGGCGGTTCGCCCGATCGGCCGGCGACGTGCGACGCCTCATCGACGGGGTCGTGCTGCTCACGGTCGCGGTCCTGCTCGCGGCCTTCGCCCCGCGCACCGTGGGTGCCATCGAGAGCGACGTCGCCGACCTGCTCCGCCAGGTCCCCGACGACGCGCTGGTGCTGGCCGTCGGGTTGGCCCAGCTGCTCGCGGTGGTCGGCCCCACCATCATCGGCGTGGCGTTGTTGGTGCAGCGCCGGTTCGCGGTGGTCGGGCTGTTCCTCGTCGTCAACGTGGTGGCGGCGTTCGTGACCGACGCGCTGCTCGGGGTGCTCACCGACCGGGGTGGCGGTCCGGCGGTGCTGGCGCCCACCGAGGCCCCCGGGTGGTTCGCCGACCCCAGCTTCCCCGCCATCGCCACGGTGGCGTCGGCGGCGGCGGTGGCGACGGTGGCGTCGCGCACCCTCGAGCGCCGCTGGAGCCGCCCCGTCGTGGGCGTCGTGGTGCTCTTGGCGCTCCTGCGCCTGATCACGACCACCGAGCCGGCGTTCGACGTGCTCGTCGCGGTCGCCGTGGGGATCGTGGTGGGCTCGCTCGCGCTGTTGATCGCCGGTGCGCCCGACCGGCGCCCCGGGTGGGAGCAGCTGCGCGCCGCGCTGGCCGACGTCGGCACCGAGCCCACCGCCCCCCACGCCCACCAACCCCTCGGGGTGGCGTCCCCCCTGCGGTGGATCGTCACCACCGACGGGGTGCGCGCCCTGATCGTGCGCTCGCCCGAGGACAGCGACGTCGAGTTCTTCGAGCGCGTCGGCCGCTCGGTGCGGCTGCGCTCCGAGCACGTCGCGCCCCGCCTCGGCTCCCCCCGCCGTCGCCTCGAGCACGAGGCCCTGGTGCTCGGTCTCGCCGAGCGGGCCGGCGCCCGGGTGCCGTCGGTGCAGCGCCTGCTGCGCGCCGGCGGCGAGTCGATGGCCGCGCTGGTCGACGTGCCCGCGGTGCCGCCGCTCGCCGCGGTGCCCAGCGCCGCGGTCGACGACCTGGTGCTCGCCGACGCGTGGGCCCAGGTGGCGGCGCTGCGCCGGGCCGGCATCGCCCACCGCGCCCTCGACCTGCAGACGATCCTGCTCGAGCGGGCCGCGTTCGGCGCCGAGCCCACGCTGCTGATCGAGGCGCCCGACGACACCCCGCCCGCCGCCACCGGTCCACCCCCGCTGCGGCCCCGGGTGTGGCTGGTCGACTTCGACGAGGCCGAGGCGGCGGCGTCAGAGGTCGACCTGGCCCGCGACGTCGTGTCGCTCCTCGTGGTCTCGGCGCTCGTCGCCGGCGTCGACCGCGCCGTCGAGGCCGCCCTCGACGGGATCGGTCCCGAGGCCCTGGGGGCGGCGCTCCCGCTGCTCCAACCCCTGGCGCTGACCCCGGCGACCCGTCGGGCGGTCGGCGACGAGCCCGAGCTGCTCCACCAGCTGCGGGCCGAGGTGGAGGCCCGCAGCGGGGCGCCCGCCGCCGAGCCCGTCGAGCTGCGCCGGGTGCGGCCCCGCACCGTGGTCGGGCTGGTGGTGGCGTCGCTCGCGTTCTACGTCTTGTTGCCGCAGCTGGCGACCGTCGAGGAGGCGGCCGGCGTGCTCGCCGACGCCGACCCGGCGTGGCTGGTGCTGGTCGTCGGCGCGGCGCTCGTCACCTACCTCACCGCCGCGTCGGCGCTCGTCGCCGCCGCCGGGCCGCCGGTGCGCTGGTGGCCGGCGGTGCGCTCGCAGGTGGCCTCGAAGTTCGTGAGCGTCATCACCCCCGGTCCCACCGGCGACCTGGCGGTGAAGGTGCGGTTCCTGCAGCGCTCGGGGTTGTCGTCGGGGGCGGCCTCGGCTGCCAGCGGGCTCACCGCCGCGGGAGGCTTCATCACCCACGTGGCGCTGCTCGCGCTGTCGACGGTGTGGGTGGGACGCTCCGGGGGCGGTGAGTTCGGCCTGCCCGACCGCTCGACCATCGCCCTGATCGGCGCCGCGGTGGTGCTGATCGGCGTCATCGTGCTCGCCACGCCGGTCGGTCGACGGCGGCTGCTCGCCCCCGCGGTGCAGTTCGTGCGGTCCGGGTTCGGGCAGATCGTGTCGCTGGCCCGCCGTCCCGCCCGGCTCGGCGCGCTCCTCGCCGGTGCGGCCGGCACCACCCTCGCCAACGGTGTGGTGCTCGTCGCCGCGGTCGAAGCCCTCGGTGGCGGGCCGACCGTGCCCCAGGTCCTCGCCATCTACCTGGCGGGTGCCGCGCTGGCCACCGCCGCGCCGACGCCCGGCGGCCTCGGCGCGCTCGAGGCCGCGCTCGTCGCCGGCCTCGCCGGGTTCGGGCTCGACGAGGGGCGGGCGATCGCCGCGGTGCTCACGTTCCGCCTCGCCACCTTCTGGCTGCCGGTGCTCCCGGGCTGGCTCACCTTCACCTGGATGCAACGCCGCCAGGAGCTGTGACCGGGGCGGCCTCGGCCACCCGGCGCATCACCACTGGTCGCGGTCGCGGTCGGTGCCCAGGGCGCCGTTGAGCACCCACGACACGATCGAGATGACGATCGACGCGAACACGGCGGTCCAGAAGCCGTCGACGCTGAACGACCCGGTGAGCCAGTCGGTGAGGCCGAGCATGGCGGCGTTGAGCACGATGAGGAACAGCCCGAGGGTGAGCAGCGTGAGCGGCAGCGTGAGGATGATGGCGACCGGCTTCACCAGCGCGTTGACGAGCCCGAGGATCGCCGCCACCCACGCGTACGACCAGAAGCCGCCATCGACCTCGACGCCGCCGAACAGCCACGACGCGACGGCGACGGCGATGCCGAGCACGATCCAGCGCACGAGGATGGCAGCCACACCCCGACCGTAGCGTCCGGCGGGTCGTCGACAGCGTCCGGCGGGTCGTCGACCACCGAGAGCGACGCCCGAGGTCCCGTGAGCGAGAGACGAGGTGCCGGATGGCACTGGTTCGGGTGACGACGCGGCACACTGTCGGGCGTGAGCGACGACGACCATTCGCTGCGCCATCGCCTCGAGCGTCTCGAAGAGGCTGCCATCGCCGCCGAGTTCGAGACCGGCGAGCGCGAGGAGACCGTCGAGGAGGCCAAGGCCCACCTCCTCGTGCGCATCGCCCGCATCCTCGCCGGCACGTTCGTGGTGCTGGCCGGCACGGCGATGCTCGTGCTCCCCGGGCCGGGGCTGTTGGTGATCGCCGCCGGGCTGTCGATCCTGTCGATCGACGTGCCGTTCGCCCGACGCCTGCTCGACCAGGTGCGGGCCCGGCTCCCCCAGGACGCCGACGGCTCGGTGCCGCGCTGGGTGCTCGTCATGTCGGTGAGCGGCCTGGTGGTCGGCATCGGCCTCTCGGTGGGCTGGGTCCTGGCCTGACCGCCCACCGCTGGTGACCCGCCCCACCGGCCCGATCGGGCCGGACGGGGCTCAGCGCACCACCAGCTCCTCGTCGACGTGGGCGGCGATGCGGTCGTGGTCGAGCGCCGCGCCCAGACCCGGCGCGTCGGGCACCGCCAGGGCGCCGTCGTCGTCGATGTCGAGGGGCTCGACGAACATGGGATCGCGGCGCGCGGGAGTCCAGCCCGGTGGGTCCCACGGCACCTCGAGGAACGGACCGGCGTCGACGGCGGCGGCGACGTGGAGGTTGGCGAGCAGCCCCATCCCGTCGGACCAGGTGTGGGGGCTGAACCGCCGGCCGCGGGCGTGCACCAGATCGGCGAACGAGCGGGCGCGCGTCAACCCGCACGCGAGCACCACGTCGGGTTGGTAGACGTCGTAGGCGTCGGCGGCCAACAGGTCGACCAGGGCCCGGAAGCCGCGGGCCATCTCGCCGCCGGCCACGGGGACGAGGCCGGTGGCCCGCAGCGCGCGCAGGGAGCCGTGGTCGTGGTCGTCGAGGGGCTCCTCGAGCCAGGTGATCCCGATCTCGGCGAGGCGGGCGGCGGCCCGCCGGGCCACCGCCAGGGGCGCGGGGTGGCGGGTGTCGCCGGCCATCCGCCAGGCCTGGTTCAGGTCGACCATGAGCGCCACGTCGGGTCCCACCGCATCGCGCACGGCCGCCACCACGTCGAGGCCGGCGTCGAGCCGGCGCGGATCGACTCGCAGCTTCAGCGCCCGGAACCCGTGGGCGACGGCCGCGAGGGCGACCTCCACCCGCTCGGTCGGCGAGCGCAGCGCCCCCGTGGACGCGTAGGCGGCCACCCGGTCGGTGGCCCCGCCGAGGAGGCGGGCCACCGGCTGCCCGGCGACCTGGCCCAGGACGTCCCAGAGCGCCGCCTCGGCCGGCCACGGCCGTCCGCCGTGGAACGCCACCGTCTCGAGCACCCGGACCTGGCGCTCGATCGCCAGCGGATCGGTGCCGATGAGCAGGTGGGCGAACCGCTCGAACCCGGCGAGGTCGTCGCCGCCGCCGACGCCCACCACCCCCTCGTCGGTGCGCACCTCCACGAGCGTGGGGCGCACGACGGCGCGGGGGACCGGGTCCCATGCGGCGACGAACGGCGGGTCGAGGGGCACACGGAGGCGCCGGACGCGGATCTCGGTGATGCGCACCGGGCCAGTGCACCACGCGCGGCCTCGGGTCGCGCCCCGATGTCGGGGCGAGCGGGGAACGAGGCCGGCGGCCGTACCCTCGGATCATGCGCGTGCTCGTCACCGGGGCCACCGGATACGTGGGCGGACGGCTCGTGCCGTTGCTCGCCGACCTCGACCACGACGTCGTGTGCCTGGCGCGCGACCCTGGGCGTCTGCGCGACGTGCCGTGGGCCGACCGGGTGCGGGTCGAGGCGGGCGACGTGCTCGACCCCGACTCGCTGGCGGCACCCTTCGCCGGCGTCGACGTCGCCTACTACCTGATCCACTCGATCGGGTCGGGGCCGGAGTTCTCCGACGTCGACCGGCGGGCCGCCACCAGCTTCGCCGAGGCGGCGGCGGCCGCCGGGGTGCAGCGCATCATCTACCTCGGCGGCATCGTGCCGCCCGCCGACGAGGTGGCGTCGCCGCACCTGGCCTCGCGGGCCGAGGTCGGCCAGATCCTGCTCGACGCGCCGGTGCCCGCGGTGGTCCTGCAGGCGGGGGTCGTCATCGGATCGGGGAGCGCGTCGTTCGAGATGCTGCGCTACCTCACCGAGCGACTGCCCGTGATGGTCACGCCGCGGTGGGTCAACTCTCGGGTCGCGCCCATCGCCATCCGCGACGTGCTCTCGTCGCTCGTCGGCGCCCTCGACCTCCCGCCCGGCACCAACCGGCGCTACGACATCGCCGGCCCCGAGGTGCTCACCTACCTCGAGATGATGCGGCGCTACGCCAAGGTGGCCGGGTTGCGGCCCCGCCTCGTCGTCACCGTCCCGGTGCTGTCGCCCCGCTTGTCGAGCCACTGGGTGAACCTGGTGACCCCCGTGCCCAAGGCCATCGCCCAACCGCTCATCGAGTCGTTGCGCAACTCGGTGGTCCCCACCGAGGACGACCTGGCCCAGTTCCTCGGCATCGACCCGCTGGGCTACGACGAGGCCGTGGCGCTGGCGCTGCAACGGGTGCGCGAGGGATCGGTCGCCACCCGCTGGGCCGGCGCGTCGTGGCCGGGAGCGCCGTCAGACCCGTTGCCGTCGGACCCCGACTGGAGCGGTGGCGACGTCGAGGTCGACGAGCGCTCGCGTCACGTCGACGCGTCCCCCGCCGAGCTGTGGCGGGTCGTCGAGGGCATCGGCGGCGAGCGGGGCTGGTACTCGTTCCCCCTGGCGTGGGCGATCCGGGGTCTGCTCGACCGCCTCGTCGGCGGTGTGGGGCTGCGGCGGGGACGTCGCCACCCCGACCTGCTCCAGGTCGGCGAGCCGCTCGACTTCTGGCGGGTCGAGGCGCTCGAACGGGGCCAGCTGCTGCGGCTGCGGGCCGAGATGCGCCTCCCCGGACGGGCGTGGCTCGAGTTCCGGGTCGAGCCCGCCGGCGACGGCGCCGTGCTGCACCAGCGCGCCATCTTCCGACCCCGGGGCCTGGCCGGGCGCGCCTACTGGCTGGCGGTGACGCCGTTCCACGGGATCGTGTTCGAGGGGATGCTCCGCAACATGACCGGCGCCGCGACGCGTTCGACCATGGTCAGATAGGTTGGCGCCCCGTGGCGGGCAGACCGCGGGGCGTGAGCAGGTGAGTGGGTCCAGGGGCGACGAGATCGATCCGTCCGCCCTGCTCGTGCACACCGAGGACATCGTGGCCGTCGTCGACGTCGGCGGCGGGGTGCGGTACGCCAACGACGCGACCCGGCGGATGCTCGGCTGGCAGGCCGGTGACGTGGCGTCGGTGTTCGAGCGGGTGCACCCCGACGACGTCGCGCCGCTCCTGGGAGCGCTCGGCGAGCTCGTCGACGACACCGGATCGCCCACCGCCCAGCGGGCCCGCGTGCGACACGCCGACGGCGAGTGGCGCTGGCTCGAGATCCTCGCGGTGAACCGCCTCGACGACCCCGCGGTGGGCGGCATCGTGCTGTCGTGTCGCGACGTCACCGGCCACGTCGAGAGCGAGGCCGCCCGGGCTCGGCGCCGCGAGGCCGACGAGCTGCTGGCGACCCTCGCCGCCCGGTTCGTGGCGGTCACCGCCGACGACGTCGACGCGGTCATCGACGGGGTGCTGGGCGAGCTCGCCGGGTTCGCCGGCGTCGAGCGGGGCTGGGTGTCCCAGCTGCGCGGCGACGAGCTCGAGATCACCCACGACTGGTGGGCCGAGGGGCTCCCCGGGCTGTCGCCCGACCAGCGGCGCCTGCGCATGGCCGACCACCCCGGCCTCATCGCCGCCTTCGCCCGCAACGACCTCGTCGTGCTGCCGTCCCTCGACCGGCTCGCGGCGGGGCCCGACCGGACGCTGCTCGAATCCCAGCGCGCCCGGTCGCTCGTCATGGCGCCGCTCGTGGTCGACGGCGAGCGGCGCGGCCTCGTCGGTCTGCAATCGGTGCGGTCCGAGCACCCCTGGCCCGACGACGTGCGCCACGTCCTCGGGGCCGTCGCCGCGCTGCTCGGGGCGACGTTGCGGCGCGTGGTGGCCGAAGCGGCGCTGGCCACGAGCGAGGCGCGCTTTCGGGCCCTGCTGGCCCACACCGCCGAGGGCGTCCGCCTGCTCGACGCCGACATGCGCACCATCTGGGCCAGCCCGTGGGCGGCCATGATGCACGGCACCGGGCACCTGGTCCACGATCCCGACGATCGCCTCGCCATGGTCCACCCCGACGACCGCGACACCGTGGCCCGGGCGCGCGCCGACGTGCTC
>DATHSN010000350.1:0-9158 GCA_035464115.1 Acidimicrobiales bacterium
TGGATCGCGTCGACGTCGACGCCCTGCTCGACCGCATCGATCCCGACCGCCTCCTCGACCGGGTCGACCCCGATCGGCTCCTGGCCCGCCTCGACGTCGACGGCGTCGTGCAGCGCGTCGACATGCAGGCCGTGGTCCAGCGGGTCGACGTCGATGCGCTGGTCCAACGGGTCGACATCGATGCGCTCGTCGAGCGGGTCGACATCGACCGCATCGTCGACCGGGCCGACCTCGGCGGCATCGTGGCCCAGAGCACCCGGGGCATCACCGCCAGCACCCTCGACCTGGTCCGCCGCCAGATCGTCGGCGTCGACGAGGTCGTCACCCGGGTGGCGGCCCGTCTCGTCGGTCGCGACCCCGACACCGATCCCGACGGCCCGCCGGCGCTGGTGGCCGGGCGCGTCGCGGCCCGCAAGGGCCGCGAGGAGGCGCTCGTGTCGGGCCACTACGCCGGGCCGGTCGCCCGGGCCGCGGCGCTGGCGCTCGACGTGTTCGCCATGTTCTTCTCCTTCGGCCTCGGCACCGCGCTCGGCACCTGGGTGGTCGGCCTGCTGTTCGGCCGCGAGGTCAACCTCGAGGCGTCCACCCTGTGGTCGACGATCCTCCTGGCGGTGTGGGCCACCGTCTGGTTCGTCGTGCCCCTCGCGGTCGCCGGTCGCACCGTCGGCAAGGCGGTGGTGGGCCTCCGGGTGGTGCGCCGCGACGGTTCGCCCCTGCGGCCCGGTCAGGCGCTGGTGCGGGCGCTCACCCTGCCGTTCAGCTTCGCGGTGTTCGGCCTGGGCCTGCTGGGCACCGTGGTCGGGCGCGAGCGTCGGGCGCTGCACGACGTGATCGCCCGGTCGACCGAGGTGATCGACTGGGGCGACCGCCCCGCCGAGCTCCCGGCGCCGCTCAGCTCCTGGTTGGGGCAACGCCGCGA
This sequence comes from Acidimicrobiales bacterium, assembly GCA_035464115.1. Classification (GTDB taxonomy): domain Bacteria; phylum Actinomycetota; class Acidimicrobiia; order Acidimicrobiales; family SKKL01; genus DATHSN01. Next base: position 920 of record DATHSN010000350.1, read on the forward strand.
CGTCACCACCGTGGCGCCTCCCGGCGAACCCACCTGACTCGGGGGGACCCAGCCCTCAGTCGCCCCCGGCCACCATGGCGTCGCGCAGCTCGCGCTTCAAGATCTTGCCCGAGGCGTTGCGGGGCAGGGCCTCGTCGTGGATCGTGACCACGGTGGGGACCTTGAACGGGGCCAGGCGCTCCCGGACGAACGCCTGCAGCGACTCGACGTCGATGGTGCGGCCCGGACGGGGGAGGATGGCGGCGGCCACCTCCTCGCCGAGGCGCTCGTGGGGGACGCCGAACACCGCCGCCTCGTAGACGTCGGGGTGCTCGTAGAGGGCGGCCTCGACCTCGGCGCAGTACACGTTCTCGCCGCCCCGCAACACCATGTCCTTGGCCCGGTCGACCACGTAGACGAAGCCCTCGTCGTCGATGCGACCGATGTCGCCCGAGCGCAGCCAGCCGTCGACGATGGTGTCGGCGGTGGCCTCGGGCCGGTTCCAGTAGCCCCGGATGAGGTGCGGGCCCTTGAACCAGATCTCGCCGGTCTCGCCCTGCGGGAGATCGTTGCCCTCGGGGTCGGTGACCTTGAGCTCGACGACGGGGACCACCCGACCGGTGCTGGTGGGGCGGGCGACGTAGTCGTCGCCCGAGTTGCCGGGCCCGTAGGCGTTGGTCTCGGTCATGCCGTAGCCGATGTTGGGACGGCCCCGACGGAAGTTGCCGTCGATGCGCTTCACCAGCTCGGGCGGCGCCGGAGCCCCGCCGCCGCCCACCGACTGCAGGCTCGACGTGTCGTGCTCGGCGAACTTGGGCGACTCGAGCAGGTCCCACGACATGGTGGGCACCCCCACGAACGAGGTGACCCGCTCGCGCTCGATGAGCTCGAGGGCCCGCTCGGGGTCCCACTTGTACATGATCACCAGGCGGGTGCCGCCGATGAACGAGCCGAGCATCACCGGCACGCACCCGGTGACGTGGAACAGCGGGACCACGAGGATCGAGCACGGCGGGTAGGTGGGGCCGTCGTCGGCCTGCTGGCCCTCGCCGCGGACCCGGTTGACGGCGGCCCGACAGGCGAAGGCCATGAGCGCCGACAGCACGGCCCGGTGGGTCGACACCGCCCCCTTCGGGTGGCCGGTGGTGCCGGAGGTGTAGAGGATGGTGGCGTCGTCGTCGAGGTCGATGTCGGCCTCGGGCAGGGGCGCGCCCCGCTCGAGCACGTCGTCGAACCGGTCGACCCCCGCCGGCACCTCGTCGACCCGCACCGCCACGACCGCGATGCCGAGATCGTCGATGACGGGGGCGACGCGCTCGACCCGCTCGCGGTCGGCGATGAGGACCTTGGCGCCCGAGTCGCGCAGGCCGTAGGCCATCTCGTCGAGCGTCCACCAGGCGTTGAGCGGCACCGCCACCGCGCCGATCGAGCAGATGGCGGCGAACGACGTGATCCACTCCGGATAGTTCCGCATGGAGATGGCGACCCGGTCGCCCTTGGCGACGCCGTAGCGGTTGACGAGGGTGGCGCCGACCGCGTCGACCTGGGCCATGACGTCGGCGAACGTCCAGCGCTCGTCCTCGTAGACCAGGTAGACGCCGTCGCGACCCCGCGCCAGGTCGAACAGCGTGCGCATCGACGGCGGGGTGCCGGCGAACACCTTGGTGGGCACCCCCCGGACGTCCACCTCCTGGATCTCGAACATCGATCCCGGGGCGCACACCTGCGCCACGGCCTCGTCCCACGTCGGTGCCATCCGTCCCCCTCGTGCGGTCACTGGACCCGGGAATGGTAGGGGTGGCCCCCCATCGGGCACGAACCCGCGCGGTCCGGGGTACCGTTCGCGCGCCGCGCCGGTCGTGGCGGTCCATGTGGTCGACCCAGGAGCGCGAGTGCTGACGGCAGCGGGCCTGGTGGCGGTGGTGGCCCTCATCGCCGCCAACGGCTGGTTCGTGGCGGTCGAGTTCTCCTACGTCGCCGCCCGACGCGGCCGCCTCGACGAGGCGGCGACCCGGGGCGACGCCCGGGGTGCGCGCGCCGTCGCGGTCCACCGGCGGCTGTCGTTCATGCTCTCGGGCGCGCAGCTCGGCATCACCGTCACGTCGCTGGTGGTCGGCTTCATCGCCCGCCCCACGCTCGGCGCCGCGCTCGAACCCGTCGTCGGCGCCGTCGGCGTCCCCGACGCCGCACAGGCGGGCATCGCGCTCACGGTGGGGTTCGCGCTGGCCACCGCCGCCCAGATGGTCTTCGGCGAGCTGGCACCCAAGAACCTCGCCATCGCCCGCCCCGAGCCCGTCGCCCTCCGCACGGCCCGGGCCACGGTCGTCTACCTGGCGGTCGCCGGGCCCGTCATCCGGCTGTTCGACGGCGCCGCCAACCGGCTCCTGCGCGCCGTCGGCGTCGAACCCGTCACCGAGCTGCACGGCTCGGTGGCCGCCGACGAGCTGCCGCTCATCGTCGACGCCTCCTCCGAGGCCGGGTCGCTCACCGCATCGCAGGGCGAGCTGCTCTCGCGCGCTCTGGACTTCCGCGACCTCGACGCCCGCGAGGTGATGGTGCCGTGGAGCCGGGTGGCGACGGTGGCCGTCGACGCCCGGGGGCGGGCGCTGCTCGACCTGCTCGACGCCACCAGCCACATGCGCTTTCCCGTGGTCGACGACCGCGACGAGGTGGTCGGCGTCGTGCACTCCAAGGACCTGCTCGGCGTGGCGGCACCCGACCGCGCCGACGTGGCGGTCAGCGACCTGGCGCGCGAGGTGCTGGCCGTCCCCGAGTCGGCCGGCCTCCACCGGGTGCTGGCCGAGCTGCGATCGGCCTCGGCGTCGCTCGCCGTGGTGGTCGACGAGCACGGCGCCACCGCGGGGATCCTCACGCTCGAAGACGTCGTCGAGGAGCTGTTCGGGGCCATCGACGACGAGTACGACCGGGCGGGGGAGGGCGGCGAGGCGGTCGTGCTCGGACCGTCGTGGTGGCGGGTGCCGGGCACCTGGCGGCTCCACGAGGTGGAGCGCGCCACCGGCGTCGAGCTCCCCGAGGGCCCCTACGACACCGTCGCCGGGTACGTCATGGACCGCCTCGGCCGGCTCCCCGCACCCGGCGACCAGGTGCGGGCCGACGGGCTCATCGTCACCGTCGGGGCCATGGACCGCTGGGTGGTCCGCCACGTCGACATCGAGATCGCCCCGACCGACGAGGACGGGCGACGGTGAGCGCCCCGCTGGCCATCGCCATCGCGGTGGTGCTGCTCGCCGCCAACGGCTTCTTCGTGGCCGCCGAGTTCGCGCTGCTGGCAGCCCGTCGCTCGCGCATCGAGCAGCTCGCCGCCGACGGCGACCGCCGGGCGCGCCACGCCCTCGCCGGGCTCCGGGAGCTCTCGCTCATGCTCGCGGGGGCCCAGCTCGGCATCACCATGTGCTCGCTGGGCCTCGGCATCATCGCCGAGCCGGCGGTGGCGTCGCTCATCGAGTCGGCCCTCGAGGGGAGCGGCCTCGACCTGCCGTCGGGCGTCCGCCACGGGATCGCCTTCGCCATCGCGCTGACGATCGTGGTGTTCCTGCACATGGTGGTGGGGGAGATGGCCCCGAAGTCGTGGGCGATCTCGGATCCCGAGCGCTCCGCGCTGTTGCTCGCCGCCCCGTTCCGGGCCTTCGCCGTGGTGTTCCGCCCGGTGATCAGGCTGCTGAACCTCACCGCCAACGGGGTGGTGCGCCTGGCGGGCGTCGAGCCCCGCGACGAGCTGGCGCTGGCCCACTCACCGGCCGACCTCATCCTCCTGCTCGACGAGGCCGCCGAGGGCGGCGCCATCGCCGACGTCGAGCACGAGCTCCTCGCCGGCTCGATCGAGCTGTCGGGCCTCGACGCCCGCGCCGTGATGACCCCACGCGACCGCATCGTGGCGGTCCGCGACGACGCGTCGGTGGCCGAGCTCGAGGCGGTGGCCGTGTCCACCGGGCGGTCGCGCATCGTGGTGTTCCACGGCGACGTCGACCACCCGCTCGGCACCGTGCACGTGCGGTCGCTGCTCACCCTCGACGACGAGCGGCGCGCCACCGCCACCGCCGGCGAGCTGGCCGTCGCCGTGCTCGAGGCCCCCGAGACGGCCGCGGTCGAGGACCTCTTCCTGAGGATGCAGCAACAGCGCCGCCACCTGGCGGTGGTGATCGACCCCGCCCGCGTGGTCGTCGGCGTCGTCACCATGGAAGACGTCGTCGAGGAGCTGATCGGCGAGTTCGAGGACGAGTCCGACCAGCCCGAACCGCCGCACCGGGTGAGCCGGCGCGGCGGTCGGACGCCCGGTCAGTCGTCGTAGCGCAGGGCGATGCCGGCTTCGGGGGTCAGCGCCCGGAACGTGAAGCTCTCCTCGAGGTACAGGTGCACCTGGTCGGCGGTGTGGGCCGAGTAGCCGAGCGAGACGTCCTGGCCCGAGACCAGCTCGAAGTCGCCGCCGCGCATGCTGACGACCACCGCACCGTTCACCGCGGGCGCCCACACGATGGGACCCCCGAGGATGGCCCGGACCTGCTCGAGCACGGGGTAGCCACCCTTCTGGGTGGCCTCCATGACGCCCTGGTAGCAGCGGGGCCCGAGCGCGATGCCGTAGGGGCCCTCCACACCGGCCAGTCGCAGGCGCGACACGGCCCGCGACACCGACGCGGGGTACTCCTCGTAGTCGTCGGAGAGCCGGATGTGGTCGTGCGGCGTGGCCTCGGAGATGCCGGTGATCCCCCCGGCGGCGTAGCCGGCGAACACCGCGGTGTCCTCGGCGAGGGCCAGGGTGCGGGCGGCGTCGATCACCGGGTCGAGGTCGGCGTCGGTGGCGCCGCGGTCGACGGCGTCGAGCTCGGCGCGATCGAGCACGATGCCCGCCCGCAGCTCGACGAGCGGGTGCACCACCCGCCGTCCGGCCTGGAGCCCGTCGCGGGGCCCGTCGATGGCCTCGACCCGGCCGTCGGGCTCGGCGGAGTGGTCCCAGCCCTTGGGCCCGGCGAAGTCGACCAGCTTGCGGGCGGCGAGGTACTCGCGCAGCACCCGACCGGCCTCCTCGGTGATCTCGGCCCAGCCGGCGTCGGACACCGGCGCCAGCTCACGGAACAGGTGGTTCATCGCAGCTCTTCTCCTCGCAGGCTCCCAGGGCCGAGCGAACCGTCGCCCGATCCGCTCTCGGCGCCGTCGCGGCCCATCGCCTGGGCCTCCACGTCGACGATGGGGCCCTCGGTGAACAGGTAGGTCCGCAGCTCCTCGTCGAGCTCGGGGTCGCGGCGCCGCAGCCACTCGAGGAGCATCGCCGCGTGCTCCTTCTCCTCGTCACGGTTGTGGGCCAGGATCGCGGCGAGCTCGGGATCGTCGGTGGCCTCGACGCGCTGGTCGTACCAGTCGACCGCCTCCAGCTCCTCCATCAGCGACGCGATCGCCCGGTGACGATCCATCGTGGCCGGGCTCAGCAGCTCGACCGGCTCGTGGTACCCCTCGTTCGCCATCGGACCTCCTCGGTGACCGTCCGTCGCATCCTGGCACGACCCGGTTCGCTCGGCGACATCTCGTCGGACCCGGCGCCGCCCGGCACCCGGACCCCTGGGCGGGATCGCGGGCTGGCGCGCCGATCACCGGACACTCGACCGGCTGCGCCCGGCGCATCGATCCGCGGACCGCCGGCTCACCGCTCGGTTCCTGCCTTTGGGGCCTTGCCTCTGCGGCGGAACCCGCTCGTGATGGGAGGTGGAAGCAGTGAACGAGCATCGGAGGTTGGTCATGCTCAAGTACGTGCTTGCAGCGGCCGCGATGGCGATCGTGCCGCTCGGTCTCGTCGGTTGCTCAGACGGGAACGACGACGATGCGTTCGCCGTGACGACCACCGTGGTGTCCCATGAGACGACTCAGGACATCTGGGTGTGGGCACCCGATGCCGAGGGCCCCTGGCCGATCATCTACGCCCTCCACGGCACGGATGGGACAGGCGATGGTCTCGCCGCCACGGCCGGCGACCTGGCGAGCCACGGCTACGTCGTGTTCTCACCCACCTGGCGCTCGGAGATGGACGCCGAGTGCGGCTACCGGTACGCCCTGTCCATCGCCGATCAGTTCGGGGGCGACCCCGACCTGGGGATCACCGGAATCGGTCACTCGCTGGGAGCATCGGCGAACCTCGTTGGTGGGCTCGATGACGCCGCCTACGCAGCCGGTGGGACCTTCGACGAGTGCTTCGCGGGCGGTCCCCGGGCCTCGGTGCTCGTCTCGATCGCCGGGTGCTACTACCAGTACCAGGGCAACGAGTTCGGCTTCGAACCCGTTCCGTTCTCGGGTCGCGACGTCGACATCACCCTCATCGCCGGGGACGAGGACACCGAGTGCGAACCGTGGCAGTCACGCGACGCCACCGCTGAGCTCGACGACGTCGGGTACGACGCCCGACTCGTCGAGGTCGAGGGTGGCAACCACGCCAACGTCGTCTTCTACGAGATCATCGATGACGAGTGGGTGGCGGTCCCGGACGACCCGGTCGGCGAAGGCGTCGTCGAGATCATCCTCCAGGCGATCGACGCCAGCCGCTAGTCGGATCGTCCCAGAACGCGGCCACGAGGTGCTCGCAGCCGCTCCCGCCTGCTAGATCGAGGCGGTGCACACCGCCACCGCATCGCTCCTCGCCACCGACGGTCCGCTCGGCGATGGCCGCATCGACAACTACGTGATCGACTCGTCGGTCCACCTCGGAATGGGGGTCGTGGTGCTCGTCGCCATGGTGGGTGCCGCCGCCTGGCTCATCCGCCTGGCCCTCGCCGGCCGCGAGGTCGACCGCGTCGGGCAGGGCCTGGTCATCGCCGCACAGGTGGCGCTGGCCGTCCAGGTCCTGCTCGGGATCAAGCTGCTCGACCAGGGGCAGGGGATCGCCCAGCTCTACATCCACTACGTGGGTGGCGCGCTGCCGCTCGGGCTGTTCCTCGCCGCGGGGTGGTTCAGCTTCCGCGACCCGGTGCGGCGCACCCGTCTGCTCGCGGTGCTCACCACCGCCGGGCTCGTCTCGGCCACCATGGCCTTCTTCATCGGACAGGCCTACGCCAACCGCTTCGTCTGAGCACCGGGTCCGGTCGCCGCACCGTCGCCGCCGGTCCCATCGCTAGGGTGGACCGCCGTCTCGACCTCGACGCCGGAGCCACCTGTGCGCCTGCCGCTGCAGATCACCGACGACCGCCTGCTCGACGTGTGCGGCGAGCCCCCGTCGTGGTCGTGCGAGTGGGTCCTCGAGCAGACCGAGAGCGACGTCATGGCGCGCGCGGCCGACTGGCTCTTCGCCCGGCCGCTGTCGATCCTCACCATCGTCCTGGTGGCCTGGGTGGCCAACCGGCTGCTGCGCCGGGGCATCCGCAGGATGGTCGAGCGCCTGAGGGACCCGGCGCCGACCGCGATGGACTCGCTGCGGAGCAAGGCGCCGGCGGCGTTCATGCCCACCCAGACGATCAACCTCCGACAGTCGGCTCGTGCCGAGACCGTCGGCAGCGTGCTGCGGTCGGTGGGCTCCGCGCTCATCTGGACGACGGCCGGCATCATGATCCTCGCCGAGCTGGGCATCGCCATCGGTCCGCTGGTGGCCAGCGCCGGCATCGCCGGCGTCGCCCTCGGCTTCGGCGCCCAGAGCCTGGTGAAGGACTTCCTCTCGGGCATCTTCATGATCCTCGAGGACCAGTACGGCGTCGGCGACATCATCGACGTCGGCGAGGCCACCGGCGTGGTCGAGGCGGTGACGCTGCGGTCCACTCGCCTGCGGTCGGTCGACGGCACGGTCTGGCACGTCCCGAACGGCGAGATCACCCGCGTCGGCAACATGTCCCAGCAGTGGTCCCGGGCGCTGCTCGACGTCGAGGTCGCCTACGACACCGACCTGCGCCGGGCCCGCGAGGTCATCCAGCAGGTCGCCGACGACATGTACGCCGAGCCGGCGTGGGCCACCAAGATCCTCGAACCACCCGAGATCTGGGGCATCGAGAACCTCGGCGCATCGGGCATCGCCATCCGCCTGGTCATCAAGACGCTGCCCGCCGAGCAGTGGGCGATGATGCGCGAGCTGCGCATCCGTCTCAAGGAGGCGTTCGACGCCGAGGGCATCGAGATCCCGTTCCCGCAGCGCACCGTGTGGGTGCGCCGCGACGGCGACGACGCCCCCGCCGACGACAGCTTCGACCCCGCCTGAGCCCTCCGACCGACCCGCCGGGGCGTTCTTCCGGCAGAAGTGGTCGCTGAACGACCACTTCTGCCGGAAGAACGCCCG
>DATHSN010000351.1:0-8715 GCA_035464115.1 Acidimicrobiales bacterium
ACGAGTCCGCTTCGCCTTCGCCCACGACGCCGGCGACGTCGACCTCGACGTCATCTCCACCACCGTCCTCACCGACAGCCGCCTCGCGGATGCACCGCCGCCGACCGACGAGGTCCAGGTGCGACTGCTGCTCGCCGTGCAGGACCGGGCCGGCACCGAGCCGGCGCTGCTCACCGCTGTGCGCGTCGACAGCACCGATCACGCGAAGGACAACGTCACCCTCAACGGTCTGCTCGTCTCGGCTGCCGGCACGCTGGCCGGCATGCTCGAGCTGCCCGAGCTCACCCTGGCCAACGTGTACCCGACGACGCCGGCCCACCCACGTTCTTGTGTGGTTCGGGCGCGGAATCCGCGACCGACCCACACCGAAACCGCGACGGTGGTCGCCCCCGCCACGGCGCCGCGCTCAGCTCGGGCAGCAGCCGGTGGTGCCCGACACGATCACGTTCTCGCGCTGCTCGCTGTCGCCGGTCTTCACGTACCACTCCCACCGGGCGCCGTCGGGGCCCTCGACCCACGTCTCGGTCTTCTCGGCGAAGCAGCACATGGTGTCGTCGACGCCAGTGGTCTCGAGCCCGGTGTCGGACAGGCGGGCCTCGGCGGCCACCACCTCGTCGGCGGTCTCGGTCTCCACGCCCAGGTGGTTGATCGAGCCGGGCTCGCCCGCGCCCTCGAACAGCACGAGCTTCAGCGGCGGGTCGGCGATGGCGAAGTTGGCGTACCCCGGACGGGTCTTGGCCGGCTCGACGCCGAACATGCGGGAGTAGAAGTCGACGGCGGCGTCGAGGTCGGCGACGTTGATGGCGAGCTGCACGCGCATGGCGGGCCTCCAGTGGTCCGAGACGATTCGATCAGTGTCGATACGATAGCCACTCGCTTCGACATCTGTCAATCTGTCTGCATGGACGACCCCGAGCTGTGCTGCCCGCCGCTGCTCTCGGCGCCGCTCGACGAGGACGACGCCACCGAGCTCGCCGACCTGCTCAAGGCCCTGGCCGACCCCGCCCGGCTCCGCCTGGTGTCGATGGTCGCGGCGTCGCCCACCGGCGAGATCTGCGCCTGCGACCTCCCCGAGCCGCTCGGTCGCTCCCAGCCCACGGTGAGCCACCACCTGTCCCAGCTGGTGAAGGCCGGCATCCTCGAGCGCGAGCAGCGGGGCAAGTGGGCGTGGTTCCGCTTGCGGCGCGCCCGACTGGCCGGCCTCGTCGACGCCCTCTCGGACCACGCTCGCTCCTGATCGGGGCGGCTCGCGGGGCCCGACGGGACGTCGGACCCTCATCCGGGCCCGTGGGCGTCCGATCCTGTGGGAGCGCAACCGCGCCCCAGTCGGCGCGCGGAGAGGAGCCCACGTGACGAGTGGCACCGACCAGCTCGACCCTCGGGTCCGAGACGGTGCTCCGTCGACCTCCGGGAGCCCCCGCCGATCGCATCGTCCGGTCGGTCCGGCGCTGCTCGCCTGGTTCGCCGCCTACGTCGCCGTCGACGCCGTCGTCGCTGCCGTCCAGCCCGAGGGCGCGGCCGCGCCCTGGTACCCGCCGCTGGCCATCGGGATCGCGCTCCTCGCCGTCCGGGGGGTGGCGGCCTGGCCGGTCATCGTGGCCGCCGATCTCGTGGTGGCGGTGTCGCTGGGAACCCTCGGCGTGGCCGCCGCCGGGGCCGACGCTCTCGTGGTCGCCGGCCAGGCGGTGCTCTTCGTCGCCCTCGCCGGCCGGGCGCTCGCCCGCCGCCGCCAGTCTCGGCCTGCCGACGCCGTCACCCTGCTCGGCGCGGCGGCGGCGTCCGCCGCGCTCGGCGCCACCGTGGGCGCCCCTGTGCTCTCGTGGCTCGAGCTCGGCGCCGTCGACTGGTCCGAGTGGCGGACCTGGTTCCTCGGCGACCTCACCGGGATCGTCACCGTGCTCCCCGCCATCGTGTTGACGATCGACTGGTGGCGGGGCCGCGGTGAGCGCAGCGCCGCCCACCGGTGGGACGCGTCACCGGTCGAAGCTGCGCTCGTCGCCGGCATCGCCCTGGTCGGCACGGTCGCCGTCTTCGTCGAGCTGGGCGGCGACGCCCGTCACCACCACGGCTTCGAGCTCCTCCTCGTCGTGCCGGTGGTCTGGCTCGCCGCGCGCACCGCGCCGGCGCCCACCGCGCTCCTCGCGCTGGCCATCAACCTCGCCGCGGTGTCCGTCCTGGTCGTGCGCGCCCCGGAGCTGTTCGACATCTCCGAGCAGCTCGTGAGCCTGCAGGGGGTCATGCTCGCCCTGTCGGCGACGGGCCTGGTCACGTCGGTGGCGGTGAGCAGCCAGCGGGCGGCCGACGAGCACCGTCGCACGCTGCTCGATGCGTCGCCGCTGGCGACGGTGAGCCTCGACCGCGACGGGCACGTGAGCGACTGGAACCCGGCGGCCGAGGCCACGTTCGGGTGGCGCGCCGACGAGGTGATCGGCCGCCCGTTCCCGCTCATCGACCCCGACGACTGGGAGGCGTTCGCGCACCGTCACGCCGACCTGCTCGCCGGGCGGGGCGCCGACGGGGTGCGCATCGCGTACCGCCACCGCGACGGCCACCGCGTCGCCGGGCGCCTCTTCGCCACCCGGCTGCTCGACGGCTCGGGGCACCCGGTGGGCGCCATCGGGCTGATCGAGGACCTCGGCGACCACCACCAGCTCCTCCAGGAGCGCGACCGGCTGGCCGCCGCCATCGAGCAGGCGGCCGAGTCGATCGTGGTCACCGATCCCAGCGCCCGCATCGTCTACGCCAACCCGGCGGTGGAGCGGGCCACCGGGTACACCATCGACGAGCTGCTCGGGCAGAACCCCCGCATCTTCCAGAGCGGCCGGCAGTCCCCCGAGCTCTATGCCCAGATGTGGGACACGCTCACCTCGGGACGCCCGTGGCGCGGTGTGCTCGTGAACCGGCGCAAGGACGGCTCCCTCATCGAGGAGGACGCCACCATCTCGCCGGTGCGCGACGAGCACGGCGAGCTGGTGGCCTACGTCGGCGTGAAGCGCGACCTCACGGTGGAGCAGGAGCTGCGCGACCAGCTCGCCGCCGAGGTCCAGGACCGGGCGTCCACGGTGGCGGCGCTGGCCCGGGTCCGCGGTGACGGCACCCTGGAGGACATCGCCCACCAGGTGACGGCCGAGGTGAGCCGCCTGGAGGGCGCGGCCGGTGCGGCGGTCCTGTGGCTCAACACCGACGGCAGCGTGTGGCACCGGTCGCTGTCGCTCTCCGAGGGCCTCCCCGTCGTGCCCGAGCTGCTCCCGACCGGTGAGGCCGAGCTGATCCGGACCCGCGCCGCCTCGCTCCCCGGCGGCTGGGCCGAGTCGAGGGAGGAGCACGGCGCCGTCTGTCGCTCGGGCTGCGTCGTGCCCCCCGCCGCCCCGGTCACGGGACTGGTCCACGTGCCCGTGCACGTGGCCGGCGATCCGGTGGCCGTCATCGCCGCGTTCACCACCGTGCCCGACGGCGGGGAGTGGGCCCGACGGCGGCTTCCGGCGGTCGCCGAGTTCGCCACCCACACCGCGGCGTTGATCACCCCGCTCATCGACCACCACACCCGGGTCGAGGAGATCCGGGCCCGGATCCGCCAGGTCATCGACGAGGCGGCCTTCACCCCCGTGTTCCAGTCGATCGTCGACGGTGGGGCGAGCCGCACGGTGGGCCACGAGGCGCTCACCCGGTTCGCCGACGGCACAAGACCCGACCTGCGCTTCCTCGAGGCCGCCCAGGTCGGGCTCGGCGACGAGCTCGAGGAGGTGTGCGCACGCGCCGCCGCCGCCGTGGCCGCCGACCTGCCCGGCACGGGGTTCGTGAGCGTCAACCTCAGCCCGTCGATGCTCCGGCGCGAGCTGCTCCTCGATCTGCAGCTCCTCGCGCACCGTCCGATCGTGGTGGAGCTCACCGAGCACGTGGCGGTGGAGGACTACGAGACCGTCCGCTCCACCATCGATCCCCTCCGCCCGAGGGTGCGCCTCGCCGTCGACGATGCCGGGTCCGGGTACGCCAGCCTCCGCCACGTGCTCGAGCTGCGCCCGGACTTCGTGAAGCTCGACCTGTTCCTGGTGCGCGACGTCCACCGCGACCCGGCCCGCCAGGCGATCGTCGCGGGCATGGTCCACTACGCGGCGGTCACCGGCACCCTGGTGATCGCCGAAGGCGTGGAGACCCGCGAGGAGGCCCACGAGCTGGAGCGGCTCGGCGTCACCTTGATGCAGGGCTACCTCTGGAGCCACCCCGCGCCGCTGCGCCCGTCCGGCGAGACCCCTGCCGGCGCGGGGCCGACCGCGGCCGGACCCCCGGCGCCGGCCGATCGGCCCTGAGCCGCGGCCTCAGCGTCGCGGCTCGACGGTGGCGAACACCGCGTCGAGGTAGTGCCCCTCGGCGAAGGTCACCGGGTGGTCGACGGCGTGACCGGTGCGCGTCACCGCGCGCAGGCGGGCGCCCGCTCGGGCGGCCGCATCGGTGACCACCCGCTCGAGGTCGTCGCCGCTCACCCGGCTGGTGCACGACGCCTGCACCAGCGTGCCGCCCGGCTCGAGCAGCGCCACCGCCAGCTCGGTGAGCCGCCCGTAGGCCCGCAGCGCCCCGGGGACCTGCTCGCGGCGCGACGCGAACGACGGCGGATCGACCACGACCACGTCGAACCGCCGGCCCGCGTCGCGCAGCGCGGCCATGACCTCGGTGGCGTCGCCGACCGACGCCTCGTGGCGACAGGCTCGCACCGACGCCAGCTCGGCGTTGAGCGCCAGGTGCCGACCGACGGCGGCGATCGCCACCGGGCTGATGTCGACGCTGTGCACGAGGGTGGCCCCGCCCGCCGCGGCGCTGACGCTGAAGCCACCGTTGAACGAGAACACGTCGAGCACCCGGCGCCCGACCGAGCGATCGCGCACCCGGGCCCGGTTGTCGCGCTGGTCGAGGAAGAACCCGGTCTTCTGACCGCTGACGACGTCGGCCTCGAACACGAGCCCGTTCTCGCGGAAGCGGACCGGCGCGATGGGTGCCGCGCCGACGAGCGTCGTCCCGTCGGCGATCGGCGCCTCCGCCCGCGCCGAGCGCGACCACCGCAGGACCAGTCGGGGCGGCGCCCACACCGCGACGACGGCATCGACGAGCGCGTCGAGGTGGGCGAACCACGCCTCGCCGTAGAGCTTGAGCACGAACGTGTCGGCGTAGCGGTCGAGGACCACGCCGGGGAGGCCGTCGTTCTCGCCGTTGACGCACCGGTACCCGGTGGTGGCGTCGTCGGCCTCGAGCGGGGCCCGCAGATGGCGGGCGTCGGCGACGCGGTCGCGCCACCAGGTGGCGTCGATGGTGGCCGGGCGGCCGTGGTGCAGCACCTTCACCCGGATGGGCGACGCCGGGTCGTAGAGGCCGATGGCGAGGAACCGCCGACGGGCGTCGAACACCACCGCCAGGTCGCCGGGGCGCCCGTCGGGCGGCGCCGAGGTGATCGACGCGTCGTAGAGCCACGGGTGCCCCCCGCGCAGCTGGCGCTCGGCGTCGGGGGTGACGCGGATGGCGAGGCGGCGGCCGCCGACGCCGGAGTCGGGAGCATCCATGAGAGCCCGAGGTGGGAGTCGAACCCACGACCTGACGCTTACAAGGCGACTGCTCTGACCAGCTGAGCTACTCGGGCGCGGGACCACGCTAGAGGAGGGTGCTTGCATCGCGGTGGTGCCGACGGGAGGATGGCACCAATGTCACTCACCGACCGTGACCGGGCGATCCTCGACTTCGAGCGATCCTGGTGGACCCAGACGGGTCCCAAGGAGATCGCCATCCGCGAGCGTTTCGAGCTGTCGGCGACCCGCTACTACCAGATCCTCGCCGAGCTGCTCGACCATCCCGAGGCGCTCGAGTACGACCCGCTCGTCATCCGCCGCCTCCGGCGCATGCGCGACCGGCGCCGCCGCGCCCGCTTCGAGGGGCGCACCGTGGGCGCCCCCACCGGCCGGTGACCGCCCCCCGGGGGTCCTCCGGCGACGCCCTCGGCGGTCGCCAGCCCGCCAACGCCGCGGCCCGCGGGGCGCTGCTCGTGCTCGTGGCCGTGCTCATCGGGGTCGTGCTGCTCGCCCGGGGGTTCGACGACGAGGGCGGGCTCATCGCCGACGGCGGCGACGACACCGCCGACACCAGCACCGACGACACCACCGATCCCGGTGGCGACGGCGATGGCGACGGCGACGGTGACGGCGCCACCGACACCACCCTCGACGGCGGCGACGGCACCACCGACACCACCGCCGAGGTGCTGCCGCCGGCCCGGCCACCGGAGGAGACCACCGTCCTGGTCCTCAACGGCTCGGGGGTCAGCGGCGCCGCCGGTCGGGTGCGCGACGCGCTGCTCGCCGCCAACTACAACCCGCTGGCGCCGGGCAACGCGCCCGCCAACGTCGACGCCACCTCGATCTACTACGTGGACACCTGGCAGGCCGAGGCCGCCGGCATCGCCTCGCTGCTCGGCGCCCCGCTCGACGCGGTGCAGCCGATGCCCAGCCCGCCGCCGTTCGAGTTCGGCGAGGCCACCGTGGTCATCGTGCTCGGCGCCGACCAGGTCATCGCCGTCGCCGGCTGAGCCCGCCCCGAACCCCACGCCGGCCCCACCCCGTCGCGGCCCCGCTCGGGCGCTCGACCGGGCCCGTCGTCGATCACGCGGCAGGATGGTCGGGTGCGAGTCGTCGCAGCACCCGACAAGTTCCGGGGCACCGCCACCGCCGCCGAGGTCGCGGCCGCGGTCGGTCGCGCCGCGAGCGCGGCCGGCTGGCGCTGCGACGAGATCCCGCTGGCCGACGGGGGCGAGGGCACCCTCGACGTGCTCGGCGGGGCCAACCGCACCACGCTGGTCGCCGGTCCCCTCGGCGACCCGATCGACGCCCCCTGGCGCCTGTTCCGGGGACGGGCGGTCGTCGAGATGTCCACCGCGTCGGGGCTCGAGCTGGTCGGCGGGGCCGAGGGCAACGACCCGGTGTCGGCGTCCACCACCGGCACCGGCGAGCTGATCGCCGCCGCGCTCGACGCCGGCGCCCGGCGCATCCTCGTCGGCGTGGGCGGCTCGGCCACGACCGACGGCGGGCTGGGCGCGCTGCGGGCCCTGTCGCCGTTCGCCCGGCTGCGCGGCGTCGAGCTCGTCGTGGCCTGCGACGTGCGCACCCGCTTCGTCGACGCCGCCGAGGTCTTCGCCCCCCAGAAGGGGGCCACCCCCTCGCAGGTCGAGCTGTTGCGACGACGCCTCGAGCGCCTCGCCCAGGTCTACGAGGACGACTACGGCGTCGACGTGCGCGACCTCGAGGGCGGCGGGGCCGCCGGGGGCCTGGCCGGGGGGCTGGCCGCCATCGGGGCCCGACTCGTGCCCGGCTTCGACGCGGTGGCCGACGAGGTCGAGCTCGAGGAGCGCCTCGAGGGCGCCGACCTGGTGATCACCGGTGAGGGGTTCCTCGACGACCAGTCGTTCGAGGGCAAGGTGGTCGGCGGCATCGTCGACATGGCGGCCGCGCTCGGGGTGCCCGTGCTGGCCATCGCCGGGCGGTGCTTCGACGGCGCCGATGCCCGGGTGCCCGCGGTCTCGTTGGTCGATCGCTTCGGTGAGGAGCGGGCGCTCGGCGACACGCTGGCGTGCGTCGAGCAGGTGGCTGCCGAGCGCCTCGCCGTGGGGTGAGGGCCCGGGGCGGCGCTCAGCGCTCGCCGCGGCGTCCGACGAGCCAGGTGAGCACGGCCACGATGATCACCACGGCGATGCCGAACCGCACCAGGCCGAGCAGCGCCCCGAGGAGCCACTGCACGAGGGCGAGGGCGCCGAAGATGGCCAGCCCGCCGATGGCCACGGTGCCCGCGACCGGGAGGCGAGAATCGTCGTCGGGTCGGGCGGGGAGGCGGGACACGGCGTTCCTCGGGGTCGGTGTTCCTCGGGGTCGGTGCTCCGGGGGTCTCTGCTGCTCCTCAGCCTACCGACCGGCGGGCGTTCAGCCCCGGACGCGCACGATGGCGCGGGCCACGCAGGTGAGGTCGTCGGCGTCGGTGGCCGGCGCCCGGCGGACCTCGACGAGCGCCTCGTCGGCGGAGCACCCGGTGAGGTGCATCACCATCTCGGCGAGGCGGCGGATCCGCCGCTCCTCCCGCTCGGCTTCGTCGTGCAGCACCAGGCTGTGGGGCATCCGACCTCGTCTCGCCGCATCGTCTCGCCGCATCGCCTCGCCCACCATCTCGATCGGCGGGCGGGGCCGCCGACTTGAGGGGTCCGAGCCGCGAGGGGGCGATCAGGCCGAGCGGCGGGCGTAGCCGGGCACCTCGGCCATGGGGGGCAGCACCGGTGCCGACACCTCGACGGGCTCACGGCCGGGACGGGTGAGGGTGGCCACGTCGGGGGCGAGCCCCGCGCTGACCCGGGCCAGGGCCGTCTGCAGGATGACGGTGGCCTGCGGGCCGAGGTCCTCGAGCGAGCGGTTGCGGTGCACCCGCACGCCGAGGTCGACCTGGGCCATGCCCGCGGTGCCGAAGCGGGCGGCCAGGTCGACCAGCAACCCGAGCTCGACGCCGTAGCCCCCGGTGAAGGGCACCTGCTCCAGCAGGGCCCGTCGCCCGCCGTACTCGCCGGCGAGGGGCTGCACGAACGGTGCCAGGTGGGGGAACAGCACGCTGACCAGTGGGCGGGCCACCAGCTCGGTGACGCGCCCGCCACCGGAGGGCTCGCCGTCGACCGGCCGGTCGTAGAAGCCCTTCACGAAGCCG
>DATHSN010000352.1:0-13092 GCA_035464115.1 Acidimicrobiales bacterium
CCGCCGAGACGGCCCCCGAGGCCCCCGCCGAGACGGCCCCCGAGGCCCCCGCCGAGACGGCCCCCGAGGCCGCCACCGAGACGGCCGCCACCGAGACCACCGACGACACCACCCCCCAGGAGTCCTGACCCCCCATGGCCACCTTCACCGCCAAGGACGTCCAGACCCTCCGCCAGGCCACCGGGGCCGGGATGATGGACGCCAAGAGGGCGCTCACCGAGAACGACGGCGACTTCCAGGCCGCCACCAAGTGGCTGCGCGAGAAGGGCCTCGCCAAGGCCGCCACCCGCAGCGACCGGGCCAACGAGCAGGGCGCGGTGGCGTCGGTCGTCGACGGGTCCGTCGCCGCGGTCGTCGAGCTCAAGTCCGAGACCGACTTCTCGGCCAAGGCCGCCGACTTCACCGCCGTCGTCGACGAGCTGGTGGCCGCGGTGGCCGCCGACGGTGAGTCCGCCGTCGAGCGCCTCGCCGACAAGGTCGACCACCTCAAGGTCACCAAGAAGGAGAACATCGAGGTCGGCCGGGTGGTCCGCTGGGAGGTGCCCGCCGGCCACGTCCTCGACTCGTACCTGCACATCCAGGACGGTCGGGGCGTCAACGCCGTGCTCGTCGAGCTCGACGGCGGCAGCCCCGAGCTGGCCCACGACATCGCGGTGCACATCGCGTTCACCAAGCCCGAGTACCTGCGGCGCGAGGAGGTGCCGGCCGACGAGGTCGAGCGCGAGCGCGCCACCCTGGCCGACATCACCCGGGCCGAGGGCAAGCCGGAGGCCGCGCTCGACAAGATCGTCGAGGGCCGCCTCACCGGTTGGTACAAGGAGCGGGTGCTGCTCGAGCAGGGCTTCGTGCGCGACGAGAAGACCACCATCGCCCAGATGCTGGGCGACGTCGCGCTGGTGCGCTTCGCCCAGGTCGTCATCGGCGGCTGAGCGGTGACCGATGCCGCCGTGACCCCCGAACCCGTCGCCGGCCGCCGCCCCGCTCGCTGGAGCCGGGTGGTGCTCAAGCTGTCCGGCGAGGCGTTCGCGGGGGACACGGGCTACGGCATCGACGGTGCCATCGTCGCCCGACTGGCGCGCGAGATCGTCGAGGTGAAGGCCGAGTTCGAGGTCGACATCGCGGTGGTCGTCGGCGGCGGCAACATCTGGCGGGGCATGACCGGCGCGGGGGCGGGCATGGACCGCGCCCAGGCCGACTACATGGGCATGCTCGCCACCGTCATCAACGCGCTCGCCCTGCAGGACACCCTCGAGCAGCTCGGTCAGCCCACCCGGGTCCAGTCGGCGATCCACATGGCCCAGGTCGCCGAGCCCTACATCCGGCGCCGGGCCATCCGCCACCTCGAGAAGGGGCGGGTCGTGATCTTCGCCGGCGGCAACGGCAACCCGTTCTTCACCACCGACACCACCGCCGCGCTGCGGGCGGTCGAGGTCGAGGCGGGCGCGCTGTTGAAGGGCACCCACTCGGGCACCGACGGCATCTACACCGCCGATCCCCGCACCCACCCCGAGGCCACCAAGCTCGACCAGGTGAGCTACCTCGACGTCATCAGCAAGGGGTTGCGGGCCATGGACTCGACGGCCATCACGCTGTGCATGGACAACGACATGCCCATCGTCATGTTCGACCTGATGGGCGCGGGCAACGTGCGATCCATCCTCGCCGGCGAGTCGATCGGTACCCTGGTCTCGTGAGTCGCGCCGCCCGATGCGGCGCGCCCGGTCGATCGGGGGCCCCGTCCCCGAGGGAGGACGTGTCGGCGTCGTGAGCGACGAGTTGATCGAGCTGGTCCTCGACGAGGCGAGCGAGCGGATGGCCAAGGCCGTCCACCACGCGCGCGAGGAGTTCTCGTCGATCCGCACCGGACGGGCGGCACCGGCGCTCGTCGAGCGCCTGCGCGTCGAGGCCTACGGCGAGGAGATGACCCTCCAGCAGATCGCCAGCTTCACCGTGCCCGAGGCCCGGCAGCTGCTGATCACGCCGTTCGACAAGGCCAACCTGAGCGCCGTCGAGCGCGCCATCCAGGTGTCCGACCTCGGGCTCAACCCGAGCAACGACGGCAACTCGGTGCGCCTGAGCTTCCCTCCCCTCACCGAGGAGCGGCGCAAGGAGCTGGTGAAGATCGTCAAGCACATGGCCGAGGAGGGGCGCGTGGCGGTGCGCAACGCCCGTCGCGAGGCCCGCAAGGAGCTCGAGAAGGCCGAGAAGGAGGGCGACATGAGCGCCGACGATCTCCAGCGGGCGGAGAAGGAGCTCGATCGCCGCACCCACGCCCACGAGGCGCAGATCGACGCCGCCGTCGAGCAGAAGGAAGCCGAGCTCCTCGAGGTCTGAGGCCGCACCGCCGGCCCCGACCCGGAGCCCCAGGAGGCCACCGTGGACGACACCACCCGCCATCCCGACGACAACGATCCCGACGAGCCCACCGACGACGTGCGCCTGCTGGGATCGGGGCGCGAGCCGGGCGGACCGTCCGATCCCGACCAGTTCGGCCCGATCCCGGTGATCCGCCCCGGCGATCCGCCGCCCGAGATGGGCGGTGGTGGCGATCCCGGGCACCAGCTGCCGCACTGGACCGAGCCGGCCACCGGCGAGGTCCCCCGGATCCTGCCCACCGGCCCCGACGGCGAGCCCGACGAGGACCTGGCCGCGTGGTCGACGCTCACCAGCGCCACGCCGCGCTGGCGGGGCCAGGCCGCCGACTGGGACGACGCCCACGACGTCGACCTCGGTGACGACCTGCCCCGCGTCGGGCCGCCCGACGAGGGCGACGGATCCGACTTCTTCACCTTCGACGACACCGGGGCGCGGCCCGATCCGTTCCTCGTGCCGCGCGATCCCTCCGAGCCCCACGGCGAGCGGGGCACCGACCCGTTCGTCGAGGGCCGTCCGGCGCCGCCCTCGGGCGCGGGCCGCGACCTGCCCACCGCCATCGGCGTCGGCGTCGGGTTGGCGGTGTTGGCGCTGGTGCTGTTCAACATCGGTCCGGCGGCGGCCATGGCCCTCGTCGTGGTCGTGCTGGTGCTGGCCGTCGCCGAGTGGTTCGCGGCGCTGCGCTCGATCCACCACCACCCGGCCACGCTCGTCGGGGTCGTCGCCACCGCCGCGCTGCCCCTGGCCGCCTACTGGCGGGGCGAGGGCGCCCTGCCCGTGGTGCTGGTGCTCACCGTCGTGGTGTCGATGCTGTGGTGGCTCACCGGCAGCGGGGCCGGGTCCGCCGTCATCGGGTCGGGGCTCACCCTGCTCGGTGTGCTGTGGGTGGGCCTGCTCGGATCGTTCGCCGCGCTCCTCCTGCGCTCGCCCGACGGCATCGGGCTGCTGCTGGCCGCCATCATCGGCACCGTCGCCTACGACATCGGTGGCTTCGCGGTCGGTCGAGCGGTCGGGCGGGCCCCGCTGTCGGCGGCCAGCCCGAGCAAGACCCGCGAGGGCACCCTCGGCGGGGCGGTGCTGGCGATCCTCGCCACCGTCATCGTCACCGGTCAGATCGCCCCGTTCACCGACCTCGCCGACGCGCTGGTGCTCGGCGTGGCCATCGCGCTCGTCGCCCCCATCGGTGACCTGTGCGAGTCGCTGCTCAAGCGCGATCTCGGCATCAAGGACATGGGGTCGATCCTGCCCGGTCACGGTGGCGTCCTCGACCGCTTCGACGCCCTGCTGTTCGTGCTCCCCACCACGTACTACGTGGCGCGTGTCGTGCTCTGACGACCCGGCCGGGGCGCGGCCGGCGGCCGCGCCCTCGGCGGGCCGCGACGAGCCGGTGCGCGTGGCGCTGCTCGGCGCCACCGGCTCGATCGGCACCCAGACCCTCGACGTCGTCGCCGCCGAGCCCGACCGCTTCCGCATCGTGGCCCTGGGAGCCGGTCGCTCGGTCGCGGCGCTGGCCGAGCAGGCCCGGCGCGTCCGGCCCGAGGTGGTGGCCATCGCCGATCCCGGCCTCGCCGCCGAGCTCGCCGCGGCCGTGCCCGCCGGCACCGAGGTCCTCGCCGGCCCCGACGCGCTCGCCACCGCGGCGCTCGCGGGCGACGTCGTGGTCAACGGCGTCGTCGGCTTCGCCGGGCTCCCCGTCACCCTCGCCGCGCTGGGGGCGGGACGCCGGCTCGCGCTCGCCAACAAGGAATCGCTCATCGCCGCGGGACCGGTGGTGCGGCGGGTGCGCTCCACGCCCGGCGCCGAGCTGGTGCCCGTCGACAGCGAGCACGCCGCCGTCCACCAGTGCCTGCGAGCCAACGACCGCGCCGAGCGGCTCGCCCGCATCGTGCTCACCGCGTCGGGGGGCCCGTTCCGGGGGCGGTCGCGGGCCGAGCTCGAGCACGTCACCGTCGACGACGCGCTGGCCCACCCCACCTGGTCGATGGGCCCGAAGATCAGCGTCGACTCGTCGACGCTCATGAACAAGGGTCTCGAGGTCATCGAGGCCCACGAGCTGTTCGACGCCGACCTCGACCACATCGAGGTCGTGGTGCACCCCCAGTCGATCGTGCACTCGATGGTCGAGTTCACCGACGGGTCCACCATCGCCCAGCTCTCGCTGCCCGACATGCGGCTCCCCATCGGCTACGCCCTGGCGTACCCCGATCGCATCGCCACCCCGTTCGGGCGCATCGACTGGGCCCGCCTGTCGCGCCTCGACTTCGAGCCCCCCGACCTCGACGCCTTCCCCTGCCTCGGGCTGGCCTACGACGCGGGTCGCATGGGGGAGACCGCGCCGGCGTGGCTCAACGCCGCCAACGAGGTCGCGGTGGCGGCGTTCCTCGACGGCGCCATCGCCTGGATCCGCATCCCCGAGGTTCTCGAACGGGTCCTCTCCCGGCATGATGGGGGCACGGCCGACAGCGTCGACGCCGTCGTCGACGCCGACCGGCGGGCCCGCCACGTGGCCCGGCTCGAGATCGAGAGGCTCCCGTGACCGACACCCACGCTCCGCCGCCGCCCGGACCGCCGGTCCCCGCGCCCCCCGAGCGTCGCCCCGACCCCGCCCCCGCTGGCTCGAGCCCGCTCCGCCTGGCCGCGCTGGCCGGCGCCGTCGTCGCGCTCGGGCTGGTCGCGGGCCTGTCGGCGGTCATCGTGGTGCTCGCCATCGTGGTGATGATCTTCCTGCACGAGCTCGGCCACTACGTCACCGCCAAGGCGGCGGGCATGAAGGTCACCGAGTTCTTCATCGGGTTCGGGCCGCGCATCTGGTCGACGACGCGGGGCGAGACCGAGTACGGCGTCAAGGCCATCCCCGCAGGTGCCTACGTGCGCATCATCGGCATGAACAACCTCGACGAGGTCGACCCCGCCGACGAGGACCGCACCTACCGCCAGAAGTCGTACTGGCGGCGCATGTCGGTGGCCGTCGCCGGGTCCACCATGCACTTCCTCATCGCCATCGCCTGCCTGTTCACGCTGTTCGTGGGCTTCGGCGTCACCGACGACGCCCGCTGGGAGGTCGGCCGGCTCGCCACGTTCGACGACACCCAGGAGAGCCCGGCGGGCGCCGCCGGCGTCGAGGTCGGCGACGAGATCACCGCCGTGGCCGGCACGCCGGTCACCACGTTCGACGACCTGCGCGACGCGGTCGGCGGCTCCGACCCCGGCGACACGGTGAGCGTCGCCGTCGTGCGCGACGGGGTGCCGGTCACCATCGACGTCACCCTCGGCGAGACGCCGACCGGTGGCGCGTTCTTGGGCATCGGGCCCGAGTACCCCACCGAGCGCCTCGACCCGTTCACCGCGGCCGGTCGGTCGATCACCGAGTTCGGCCGGTTCACCTGGGAGTCCACCGCCGCCCTCGGCCGCTTCTTCACCCCCGGCGGGCTCTCCGACTTCGTCGGCCAGGCCGTCGACCGCGGCGGCGACGACGTCACCGCCCCCGGCGGGGGCACCGGCGAGGGGGTCGAGGGCGAGAACCGGGTGCTGTCGATCTACGGCGCGGCCCGCATCGGGGCCCAGGCCACCGACTCGGGCATGGCCGGACTGCTCGGGTTCCTGGTGCTCATCAACATCTTCATCGGCGTGTTCAACCTGGTGCCGCTGTTGCCGCTCGACGGCGGCCACGTGGCGGTGGGCACCTACGAGAAGATCCGCGAGGTGCTGTCGCGGTCGTCGGTGCGCTACCACGCCGACGTCGCCAAGCTCCTGCCGCTCACCTACCTCGTGGTCGCGGTCCTCGTGAGCATCGGCCTGCTCGCGCTGTACCTCGACATCTCCGATCCCGTCGATCTGCCCCAGTAGCCGGAGGCTCCGTGGACGCTGGTGCCGTCACCTTCCCCCGCCGACCGACCCGCCAGATCCAGGTCGGCTCGGTCGCCGTCGGCGGCGACGCGCCGATCTCGGTGCAGTCGATGACCATCACCAAGACCGCCGACGTCGAGGGCACGCTGGCCCAGATCTACGCACTGGCGGCCGCCGGGTGCGACATCGTGCGCTGCACGTGCAACGAGATCGAGGCGGCCGAGGGCCTGGCCCGCATCGTCCCCCGCTCGCCGGTGCCGATCGTCGCCGACATCCACCACCAGCACAAGATGGCCCTCGCCGCGCTCGAGGCGGGGGTGCAGGGCCTGCGGCTCAACCCGGGCAACATCCGCAAGCCCGAGCACATCAAGGCGGTGGCCGCCGAGGCCCGCGACCGGGGCGTGCCCATCCGCATCGGGGTCAACGGCGGGTCGCTCGACCCGAAGCTCTACGACAAGCACGGCGGCCGGGTCACCCCCGAGGCCATGGTCGAGTCGGCGATGATCGAGCTCGCCTACTTCGCCGAGGTCGACTTCCACGACGTGAAGATCTCGGTCAAGGCCTCCAACGTGCCGCTCATGATCGAGGCCTACCGCCAGCTGGCCGACGCCACCGACCACCCGCTGCACCTCGGGGTCACCGAGGCCGGGCCGCCGCCGGCCGGGCTGCTCAAGGCCACCGCCGGCATCGCCACGCTGCTCGCCGAGGGCATCGGCGACACCATCCGCTACTCGCTCACCGCCGATCCCGTCGAGGAGGCGCGCGCCGGTCGCCAGCTGCTCGAGGCCATGGGCCTGCGCGAGCGCAAGAACATCGACCTCATCGCCTGCCCGAGCTGCGGGCGCGCCGAGATCGACGTCATCAAGGTGGCCGCCGACGCCCAGGCCGCGTTCGGCGACCGCGAGCTGCCGCTGCAGGTGGCGGTCATGGGCTGCGTGGTGAACGGACCCGGCGAGGCGCGCGACGCCGACATCGGCATCGCTGCCGGCCGCCACCGCGGCCATCTCTTCGTCAAGGGGCAGAACGTGGCGGTGGTCCCCGAGGACCAGATGGTCGACGCCCTCGTCGAGTGGGCCGAGTTCATCGCCGAGCACGGCACCGAGGCGGCCCTCGCCCGGGTCGACACCGAGAAGGCACGCCGCGAGGCCGAGCGCGACCGGGCCGCGCTGCTCGACGAGCAGGGCACCGATGCCAACCGCAGCGAGACCAAGGTCGACCTGATCCGCAAGCTGTAGCGCCGCCCCCGGACCACCGATGGACCGCACCCCGCCTGCTGCGCCTCGTGGCACCGACGGCCGCTCGATCGGTCGGCGGGAGCTCCTCCGGCTGGGCGCCATCCTCGGCCTCGCGCTGCCGGTCGTGGCGTGCGGGCGCGGCGGCGATCGCGCCGGCGCGGGTCCCGACGGTCGCACGGTCGTCGTCGTCGGCGCCGGGGCGGCCGGCCTCACCGCGGCGCACCTCTTGGCTCGCGCCGGTGTCGACGTCCGGGTCCTCGAGGCCGGCCCGTCCCACGGCGGCCGCATCCGGCGGACGCTCGACTTCGTCGACTTCCCCATCCCGCTCGGCGCCGGATGGCTCCACGCCGAGCCGGACACGCTGCGCGGCATCACGGGCGACGACAGCGTCGATGTCGAGCTGGCGGGGTACGGCCCCGACGCCACGCTCGGGTACTACGACGGGGAGCTGGCGCTCGCGCCGCTGGGCGACGTCGACGACCTCACGTTCGTCGGATCGTCGTGGCTCGACGTCTTCGACGAGCACGTCCTGCCCGGCATCGCCGACCGGATCCGGCTCGACACGCGGGTGGTCGAGATCGATGCCAGCGGCGACCGCGTGGCGGTCGTCGACGAGCGCGGCGGGGTCGTGCACGCCGACGCCGTCGTGGTCACCGTGCCGGTCACGATCCTGCGCGACCGCGACATCACCTTCGTCCCGGACCTGTCCGACGAGAGGTGGGCGGCGATCGACGGGGTCGACGTGTGGGGCGGCATCAAGGTGTTCATCGAGTTCGACGACCGCTTCTACCCGACCTTCGTCGCCTTCCCCGACAGCGACACCGACGCCGGTCAGCGGCTGTACTTCGACGCTGCCCACGCCCAACGCAGCGAGGCCCACGTGCTCGGGCTGTTCGCCGTCGGCGCGCCCGCACGCCCGTACCAGGCGCTCGCCGGCGACGAGCTGCGCGACCACGTGCTCGCCGAGCTCGACGAGATCTTCGACGGCGCCGCCTCTCGCACCTACCGCCGCCACGTCGTCCAGGACTGGAGCGCCGACCCGTTCGCGCGTCAGGCGTACGTCGCCGACGGGGCCGACTGGCGGCTCGTGCGGGCTCTCGGCGAGCCGGCCGGCGACCGCGTCCTCTTCGCGGGCGACGCCTACACCGACGGCAGCGACTGGAGCTCCGTGCACGTCGCCGCCGCCTCGGCGCGTGCAGCGGTCGAGCGGCTCCTCGCCACGACCTGACGTCGGCCGTGGCGGACCGGCGTCGGTCGGCCCGGCGCGGGAGCGGAGCGAGCGGGCCTCAGGAGCCTGACGGCGGGTCGTCGGCGTGGTGCTCGGCGGGCGGCTGGACGGCCTCGGTCGACAGCGTGGCGACCAGCGGGGAGGCCCGGGGTGGGATCGCCGCCCAGTTGCCGCGCGTCGCCTCGGGTGCCCGCCCCCGCCGCGTGAGCCGCCAGACCGTGTAGAGCGCCAGGCCACCGTTGACCGCACCGAGGAACCAGAAGAAGCCCTCGGGTCCGACGGCGTCCATGGCGGCCGACGCCGACACCGGGCCGAGCACGGCGCCGACGCCGTTGGCGAGCACCAGGCGGCTGCCGGCCGCGACGATGCGGTCGCGCTCGATCCAGTCGTTGAGGTGGGCGTTGGCGATGGCGTAGAGGGGCAGCGAGAGGGCCCCGACCCCTGCCGACACCGCGAGCAGCGCGGTGCCCTCGGGCCCGGCGGCACCGACGGCGGCGACCGCGGCCGTGCCGAGCCCCATGGCGATCATCACCCCACGTCGGTCGACCCGGTCGGAGAGCCAGCCGAGGGGCCACTGCAGCACGGCGCCGCCGATGATCGCGACCAGCATGAACACCGAGGTGCTCGCCACCGACAGCCCGACGAGCTGGGCGTAGACCACGCCCATGGCGAACAGCGCACCGGCCGAGGTGCCGGCCACCGCCGAGCCGAGCACGCCGAGCGGCGCGACGTGCCACAGCTCGACGAGGCGGACCCGGGCCGGCTCCACGATGACGGGCGCGGAGCGGACCGACAGCGCCGGGGCCACCAGCGCCATCGAGAACAGCACCGACGTGACGACGAACAGCTCGAACCCGTCGGCATCGGCGACGTTGAGCAGGAGCTGCCCGGCGGCCAGCCCGACGGTGACGACCACCATGTAGATCGACATCAGCGAGCCCCGGGTGGCGTTGGTGGCGCTGTCGTTCAGCCAGCTCTCGACGACCACGTAGAGCCCGGCCAGGCACATGCCGGTGACGAGCCGGATGACGGCCCAGCTGAGCGGGCTGACGAACACGGCATGGACGAGCACGGCCGACGACGCGATGGTGGCCAATGCCGCGAACACCCGGATGTGGCCGACGTCGGCGACGAGGCGGGGGGCGCGCAGCGATCCGCCGAGGTAGCCGAGGTAGAACGCCGACATCACCACGCCCGTGGTGGTGGTGCCGAAGCCTTCGATCGAGGCCCGGAGCGCGAGCAACGAGCCCTGCAGCCCGTTGCCCACCATGAGCAGGGCGATCCCGACGAGGAGGGGGCCGCTGACCCCGAGCGCCAGACCGAGCTCGGACCGGGGCCGGGACCCGGCGACGACGGGGGAGGGGTCGGGGGCGGTCACCGCCGCCGAACCTACCGAACGGCCCCCGGTGGTCGTGCACGTGGCCGGTAGGCTCCGGCGCCATGGCCGCACCCGTGCTGACCCCCCAGGCCGACGACTTCCCCCGCTGGTACCAGGACATCGTCGCCAAGGCCGAGCTCGCCGACAACGGTCCCGTGCGCGGCACCATGGTCATCCGGCCCTACGGCTACGCCATCTGGGAGCGCATGCAGCGCGAGGTCGACGACCGCATCAAGGCCGCGGGCGCCGACAACGTCTACTTCCCGCTCTTCATCCCCGAGTCGTACCTCAAGCGCGAGGCCGATCACGTCGAGGGGTTCAGCCCCGAGCTGGCGGTGGTCACCCACGCCGGCGGCAAGGAGCTCGAGGAGCCCGCCGTGGTGCGGCCCACCAGCGAGACCGTGTTCGGCGAGTTCATGGCCAAGTGGGTGCAGGGCCACCGCGACCTCCCGCTCCTGCTCAACCAGTGGGCCAACGTGGTGCGCTGGGAGCTGCGGCCCCGGGTGTTCCTGCGCACCACCGAGTTCCTCTGGCAGGAGGGCCACACCGCCCACGCCACCGAGGCCGACGCCCACGACTACGCGCTGCGGATCCTCCACGACGTCTACCGCGACTTCATGGTTCGGGTGCTGGCACTGCCCATCGCGGTGGGTCGCAAGACCGCGCGCGAGCGCTTCGCCGGGGCGGTCAACACCCTCACCTGCGAGGCGATGATGGGCGACGGCAAGGCCCTCCAGATGGGCACGAGCCACGAGCTCGGTCAGAACTTCGCCCGGGCGTTCGACATCACCTTCCTCGACGCCGCCGGCCAGCAACAGCACGTGTGGACCACGTCGTGGGGGGTCTCCACCCGCATGGTCGGGGGTCTCATCATGGGCCACGGCGACGACGCCGGGCTGCGCCTGCCCCCTGCGCTCGCGCCGGTGCAGGCGGTGGTGCTGGTGGTCCGCGACGACGCCGAGACCCTCGAGCGGGCCCGCCTGATGGCCGAGGAGCTGCGGCTCGACGGGGTGCGGGTCCGCCTCGACGACCGGGTCGAGTCGTCGTTCGGTCGACGGGTCACCGAGTGGGAGCTCAAGGGCGTGCCGGTGCGGGTCGAGGTCGGCCCGCGCGACCTCGCCGAGGGTGTGGTCACGCTGGTGCGGCGCGACCTCGGCGCCGACGATCCCGACCGCAAGCGGACGGTGCCGGTCACCGACATGCGCCCGGCGGTCGAGGCCGCGCTCGTCGCCGCCCAGGTCTCGCTGCACGACCAGGCCGTCGCCCGGGTGGCGGCCCGCACCGTCTCGGTGACCTCGGTGGCCGAGGCCGCCGAGGCCGCCGCCACCGGCTTCGCCCGGGTGCCGTGGGCGGCGGTGGGCGAGGAGGGCGAGCGCCACCTCGCCGAGTCGGGGGTCACCGTGCGCTGCCTGCAGCGTCCCGACGGCAGCGTCCCCGATGCCGACGACGAGCCCGATCTCGTCGCCCTGGTGGCGCGCGCCTACTGACCGCGCCCGGGCGCCGCGGCCCCGGCCGCCAAGGGCCGACTGGTATGCTCGGTGCTCGCTCTTGGACACGGTGTCGTGCACAGGCGTGGGCTCTGCCCACGCCTTTGTTCTGACCGGGCCGGCCTCTCGCCGGTGGGTCCGGGGCTCCACCGACCGCCACGCACGCCGACCAGGAGGTGAGCCGACATGACCGCGATGGATCGCATCCGCGCCCTCGTCGAGCCCCTGGTGGCCGAGCGGGGCCTGCGCATCTACGACCTCGAGCGGCAGGGGCCGGTGCTGCGCCTCACGGTGCAGGGCGGCGACACCCTGGGCGTCGACGACCTCGGCGGGCTCACCCGGGCGGTGTCGCGCCGCCTCGACGAGGCCGACCCCATCGACGGTCGCTACACCCTCGAGGTGTCGAGCCCGGGCCTCGAGCGCACGCTGCGATCCCCCGAGCACTTCGCCGGCGCGGTGGGCGAGATCGTCACCGTCAAGCGCCGACGCGGCGCGGCCGACGAGGCCCGGCGCCTGCGCGGCGTGCTGATCGCCGCCGACGACGACGGCATCGAGCTGCGCCTCGACTCCGTCGACGGGGTGGCGGTGCCGGCCGACGAGCTGGCGAGCCGCCGGGTCGGCTACGACGAGGTCGACACCGCTCGCACGGTGTTCGAGTGGGGCCCCGCGCCCAAACCGGGCGGCGCGAGCGGCCAACGAGGTTCTGACCAGCTGGGCACGAGGAGGCAGGGTCGATGAGCAACCCCGAGATGATGGAAGCGATGCAGGCGCTGGCCGCCGACAAGGGCATCTCGGTCGACACGCTCTTCGGCGCGCTGGCCGACGCGCTCGAGTCGGCCTACAAGCGCATGCCGTCGGCCAAGGAGTACGCCTGGGTCACCATCGACCCCGACACCTTCGAGATCCGGGTGCTCGCCCAGGACCTCGACGACGAGGGCGAGCCCACCGGCCCCGAGCTCGACGTCACCCCCGCCGACTTCGGCCGCATCGCCGCCCAGACGGCGAAGCAGGTGATGATGCAGCGCATCCGCGAGGCCGAGCGCGAGCTGAAGTACGAGGAGTACGCCGGACGCGAGGGCGACATCGTCACCGGCATCGTCCAGCAGAGCGACGCCCGCTACACGCTGCTCGACCTCGGACGGGTCGAGGCCCTGCTGCCCCAGGCCGAGCAGGTCCCCTACGAGCGCCCCGAGGCCAACGCCCGGCTCAAGGCCTACATCGTCGAGGTTCGCAAGACCGCCAAGGGTCCCCAGATCGTGGTGAGCCGCACCCATCCGGGTCTCATCAAGCGCCTGTTCGAGCTCGAGGTCCCCGAGATCGCCGACGGCATCGTCGAGATCAAGGCCTGCGCCCGCGAGCCAGGGCACCGCACCAAGATCGCCGTGTGGTCCAACGACGCCAACGTCGACCCCGTCGGGGCCTGCGTCGGCGCCCGCGGGGCCCGCGTCCGCATGGTCGTGAACGAGCTGCGGGGCGAGAAGATCGACATCGTCCCCTTCTCCGACGATCCGGCCGACTTCGTCATGAAGGCCCTGTCGCCGGCCA
>DATHSN010000353.1:0-5879 GCA_035464115.1 Acidimicrobiales bacterium
GCCTTCGACGTCGCCGCCGCCTTCGACGTCGCCGCCGCCTTCGACGTCGCCGCCGCCTTCGACGTCGCCGACGCCCTCGACCCAGGTGCCGGCGCCGACCCAGCCGACGCCCTCGATGTAGCGGCCGCCGACCCACTCGCCGTCGACCTCGCGGCCCTCGACGAAGCCGGCGCCCTCGACGTACTGACCGTCGATCCAGCCGACGCCTTCGACGTAGCGGCCCTGGATGAACTGGCCGCCAGAGATGCCGCCCTCGACGAAGCCGACGCCCTCGATCCAGGTGCCGTGCACGAGCCCGGCGCCCTCGATGTGGAACATGTACATGTCGCCGACGCCTTCGACGTAGTACTGGCCGTCGGACATGGAGGCGAGGGTGGTCTCGTCGCGGATGGTCCAGCCGCCGACGAAGATGCCGCCGGCGCCGGTGAAGTCGCCCTCCGGGTCGATCGGACCGATGCCCTCGACGTCGCCGACGCCCTCGACCCAGGTGCCGCCGCCCTCGACCCAGCCGACGCCCTCGATGTAGCGGCCGTCGACCCACTCGCCGTCGATCTCGCGGCCCTCGACGAAGCCGGCGCCTTCGACGTAGCGGCCGTCGATCCAGCCGACGCCCTCCACGTAGCGGCCCTCGACGAACTGGCCGTCGTAGATGGTGCCCTCGACGAACCCGACGCCCTCGATCCAGGTGCCGTGCACGAGCCCGGCGCCCTCGACGTCGACCATGTACATGTCGCCGACGCCCTCGACGTAGTAGTTCGTGGTGGCCATGGTGGCGATCGTGCCCTCGTCGGGCACCAGCTGACCGCCGACGAAGATGCCGCCAGCGCCGGTGAAGTCGCCCTCGGGGTCGATCGGGTCCACCGTGCCACACCAGTTCTCCGGGATCGTCGGGTCGACCGGCGAGACGATCGGCGGGTCGACCGGCGGGAACGTCGGGTCGATCGGCCCGTCGACCGGCGGGGCCGGCGGCTCGACCGGCGGGGTCGGCGGCTCGACCGGCCGGGTCGGGTGGACGATGGTGACGCCACCGCTCTCGCCGATGCCCGGGCCAGGGGACGACCCCTCGGGCGTGGTCGGGGCGGCCGGCGTCTCGGTGGTCGCCGTGGGCTCGCTCGGCGCCGTCGGCTCGGCGGGCACGGTGGTGGTGGCGGCGTCGACGTCGTCGTCGACCTCGTGGCCGTGGACCACCAGCGTCTGCACGTAGCTCTCGCCGTCGGGCGCCTCGGCGTCGACCACGGTGCGGCCGGGCACGACCTGACCCTCGGGGGTGGTCGTCGTCTCGACGAAGCCGCGACCGTCGACGTAGTGGCCCTCGACGCGGCCCACGCCGTCGAGGAAGCGGCCGTCGGTCCAGTTGCCGGCCTCGTCGATCCGACCCTCGGTGAAGCCGTCGGAGTCGTTCCAGCGCCCCGAGACCACGCCGACCCCCTTGAGGGCCACCAGTCCCACGATGCCGAGACCGGCCACCTTGGCCGCCCGGCTGAAGGTCATCGACTCGACCTCTTCGCCCTCGACCCAACGGCCGCCCGGTCTGGCGTCGTCGTAGTCGCCGATCCCCTCGATGGTCCCGGTCTCGAAGACCGACCCGCTCCATGCTGCGTCGTCGTTGCGGTTCTGGCTCATGTGTGACTCCTGCCACTCGGGTCGGTGTGCGCTGAACGTAGTTCGATTTCAATTTCCGGGCTCGGGATCGTGGTCGGTGGTGCCCAGGGTCTCGTCGTGGCCCTCGGGAGAGCTGTCGCTCTGCCCGGGGAGCCCGTCGACGGGAACCTCGTCATCCACCCACCAGGCGAGGTCGACGATCTCGACCTCGGTCGGCTCCGATGCTGGGTGCATCGGAGCGTCGTCACCGTGAGCCGGGAGGAGGTCCTCCCGGCCGGCGGCGGCGTCGGCCGACCATCCGTGGCCCGGGGTGTGGGCGAGCGGCTCCTCGAGGCCGGCGGCCTCGACGATCGTCCCGATCGTGATCTCCTCGTCGACCACCCCGCCGTCGACCCCGATCGGGGTGGACGGGTGGAGGTCGACGAGATCGTCGGGAGTGACGCCGAGACGGGTCAGGGACTCGGGGTCCCCGCCGGATCGCAGGAGGTCTCGGAGCGACTCGTTCACATCGCCGACGGTACGGACGGCCGGCGTCGCGGCCATCGGGGACATCCCCCATCGCGACGGGGGATGTCCGGGGGTGCTGCCGGTGCGGTGGGGCGGAGGCGGGCCCCGACCGGTGGGATCAGGCGGCGGGCGAGGGAGCCGGGGCGGCGGGGGCCGCCGCGGCCTCGGCGTAGGTGAGCCAGCGCTGCTCGTCGAAGTCGTAGAGCTTGCAGTCGCGTGTGGCGCGCACGTAGTCGCGCACCCGGAACGGGCGGTCGACGACGGGGGTGACCGACTCGATGGCGGCGGCCGCCTCGGGCAGGTGGTACCAGGGGATGCGGGCGTCGACGTGGTGGGGCACGTGCACGAAGATGTGGTGGAACACCCGGTCGAGCACGGCGGGCATGCGCAGCACGGTGGTCGACTCGGTCTGGGCCCGCAGGCGGGTCCACTCGCGGCGGGTCCACCACGGGATGTCGGGACCGACGTGGTGGACGTAGACCGTCCAGCCGATCACCTGGGTGAAGATGAGGAACGGCGCGACGACGACCTTGAGCCACAGGACCAGGCCACCGACCAGGCCGCCGGTGAGGGCCCACCCGCCGGCGATCGACGCGACGGTGGCGACGGCGGCGAACCCGGCGACGAGCCACCAGTCGCGCCGGATGGCAGCGGCGTAGCGCTCGGGCGGGCGGAAGCTGATCATCTTGTTCCACCACACCTCGCGCCCGTAGTAGGCACCGGCGCCGAGGAACGACCACTCGAGCCGGTGACGCAGGCGAGCCGCACGGCTCCAGCCGGCGTACTCCTCGGGCGTGATCGGGTGCCAGACGAAGTCCATGCCCTGGCGGGCGGTGAAGCCGTGGTGCACCCGGTTGTGGCCGAGCACCCACGCCTCGTAGACGTGGAGCGACGGCAGGAACAGGATCCGGGCGAGGATCCGGTTGAGCTTGTCGTTGTCGGTGAGCGCGTTGTGGGCGGCGTCGTGGCCGAGGACGAACAGCGACGACACCAGCAGGCCGGCGAGCAGCACCAGGGGCACGGCCAGCCACCAGGTGTCGACCAGCACCAGCGCGGTGATCACGGCGGCGTAGAGCACCACGTCGACCGCCACCGACACCAGGCCCCGGCGGGTCGAGCGCTGGTAGCACTCGTCGGGGATGGCGGCTCGCACCGGGGCGAGCGACCCGTCGCCCTGGGTGCGTCCTGCGGACTCGACGGGGGCCGTGGTCGTCATGACCAGCAGCCTACCTACCGGTAGGTAGGGCGTGCGAGCACGTCGGTCGGTGCCGGACCGGTACCGTTCCCGCGTCCCGAGGAGCCGCCGTGTCCGCCCCTGCCCGCCCCCGCAAGGTCCTGCCGCTCGTGCTCGCCGCCATCGCCCTCGTGGTGTTCGTCGGCGGGGCGATCCTCCTGGCGCGGTGGCGGCTCCTGATGGTGCCGCTCGCGGTGGCCGCGGTGTGGGCCCTCGACCGGACCCGGCGGATGCAGTGACCGAGGTGCGGCCGATCGAGCACGTGGCCCGCGACCTGCGCGAGCTGCGCCGCACGCTCGCGGTCGTGCGCGCCACCGAGGCGCTCGCTCCCTCCGACCCGGCCGTGATCGACGATCTGCGGCGCCGCCTCGACGCCACGTTGCTCGAGGCGGCCCGGTCGCTCGAGATCGTGGTGCCGATCGAGTGGGTCGCGGCCGACGGCGGGCTCACCGACGCCGGCCGGGTGACGCTTCTCGACGCGGTCGTCGCCGCCGGCCTCGCCCTCGGCGAGCTCTGAGGCGCGGCGGGGCCGGGCGGTCGTCGCTGCTCAGCGGGGCTGGCAGGTGGGGCACACCGTGGTGCCGCGGGCGTCGACGACGAGGCGGCGCAGCTCGGTGCCGCAGCGCTCGCAGGGCTCGCCGGCCCGGCCGTAGCAGCGCAGGTGCAGCTGGTGCTCACCGGGACGCCCGTCGACCCCCCGGTAGTCGCGCAAGGTGGTGCCCCCGTGCTCGATCCCGGCAGCGAGCACCTCGCGCAGCGCCCCGTGCAGCGCCGCGGCCTGGCGCCGGGTGATGCCCCGCCGGGAAGGGTGCACGCCGGCGGCCCACAGCGCCTCGTCGGCGTAGATGTTGCCGACACCGGCCACGGGGCGCTGGCTGAGCAGGCGGGTCTTCACCCGGACCTTCGTGGCGCGCAGGTCGCGCCACAGCGCCTCGGGGGTGAACGCGTCGTCGAAGGGCTCCGGCCCGAGCGCGGCGAGCGTGGGCAGGCTGGCGTGCTCACCGGCGGGCACCACGGCGATGCGCCCGAAGCGGCGCACGTCGCGCAGCTCGAGCACCGTGTCATCGAGGGCCGTGTCATCGAGCGCCGTGTCGCCGAGCGCCGTGTCGCCGAGCGCCGTGTCGCCGAGCGCCCACCAGGCGCGCACGTAGGGATCGGGGGGACCGTCGGGCCGGGGGCGCAGGACCCCCGTCATGCCCAGGTGCACGACCAGCTCACGGTCGTCGTCGAGGGCGATCAGCAGGTACTTGCCCCGGCGGGTGACGTCGGTGATGGTCGCCCCGCTGGCCTCGACCGCCGACGCGAACTTCGGCGATGGGTGGCCCCACGCCGAGTGGACCGTGCGGCCGACGACGAGGGGGCGGAGCCGGCGACGGACGGTCTCGACCTCGGGCAGCTCGGGCACGCGCCCTCAGCTGGCCCGCGTCTGGTCGGTCCAGGTGGTGCCGTCCCACCAGCGCAGGCCGCCCGGGGTGCCCGCCGGATCGGGGTACCAACCCGGCCGGGGCCCCGACGCGGAGCTCCGCTCGCCACCGCCCGACGCGGCCGCCGCACCCGGGAAGCCCAGGCCGGGGATGCCCGGTCCGGCGAGGCCCGGTCCCGGTCGGTCGGTGGCCCGGGGGGTGACGGAGTCGGCGGCGGTGGGCCCGGTCGGGCCGACCTCGGGGCGACCGTCCCACGGGGGCAGGCCCTCGAGGGTGCGCAGCGCGTTGATGCGGTCCTCGAGGGGCGGGTGGGTGTCGAACAGGCTGTTGAGCCGGGCGCCCTGGTGGCCCTCCTCACGGTCGAGAGGCGACTCGATCCACAGGTGGGCGGTGGCGTGCGAGGTCTGGCGCACCACCGTGGTGTCGGCCGCCAGCTTCTCGAGCGCCTGGCGCAGGCCGGTGGGGTAGCGGGTGAGCTCGACCGCGGTGGCGTCGGCGAGCGCCTCGCGGCTGCGGCTGACCGCCGCCTTGATCAGCGCCGCGGCGATGGGGGCGAGCACGAGCACCACGAGCATGCCGACCAGGGCGATGATGTTGGCGGGCCCGTTGTCGTTGTTCTGCCGCCGGCCGCCGCCGAAGAACAGCAGCCGCCAGAACAGGTCGGTGATGATGGCGATGGCCCCGGCGGTGGCGACCGCGATGGTCATCACCCGGATGTCGTAGTTGCGGATGTGGGCCATCTCGTGGGCGATGACGCCCTCGAGCTCGGTGCGGGTGAGCTTGGCCATCAGGCCCGTGGTGACCGCGATGGCGGCGTGGTCGGGGTCGCGGCCGGTGGCGAAGGCGTTGGGCGCGGGATCGTCGACGACGTAGACGCGGGGCTTGGGGATGCCCGAGGCGATGGCCATGCCCTCGACCAAGTTGTGGAGCTGGCCGAACTCCTCGATGGTCGCCGGGCGGGCCCGCGTGGCGGCGAGCGCCACGGTGTCGGACTTCCAGTAGGCGCCGAAGGTCATGGTGACCGCGATGACGACCCCGACGATCACCCCGAACAGTCCGGCCTGCAGGTAGAAGGTGATGGCGGTGGCGACGATGACGAGCAGCACGAAGCT